>NZ_JBFAVX010000004.1:0-521627 GCF_040680095.1 Nonomuraea sp. NPDC052129
GTTTTTTTTTTATTATCTTCAGACTTTAATACTTTACTTGGCCTCTTTAAACGCCGGCAACCACCCCATCCCCCCCGACCAGTCCCACGGACCGGGCACCTCTAGTTACGACTTTGTGACCAACCTGGCGGCTTCCGGGATCGTCTCACCGATCGGTTCACCACGATCATCAGGAGACGACCATGGACCGCCGCGACTTCCTCCGCGCCGCCACGCTGGCACCGGTACTGGGGCTGGTCTCGGTACCGCCCGCGCTCGCCTCCTCCGCCCCCGACTGGTCGGGGTTACGCCGCCGCCTCACCGGCACGCTGGTCCTGCCGGCCGACGCGGGGTACGGCGCGGCGCGACGGCTGTTCAATCCTGCCTTCGACAACATCAGGCCGGGCGGCGTCGCCTATTGCGCGACTCCCGCGGATGTCTCCGCGTGCCTGTCCTTCGTCCGCGCGAACCGCCTGCCCGTCACCGCCCGCTCGGGCGGCCACTCCTACGCGGGCTGGTCCACCGGCACCGGCCTGGTGATCGACGTCTCCCGGATGAACTCCGTCAGTCACGCCGCCGGCCGCGCCACCGTGGGCGCCGGGGCCAAACTGGTCGACGTCTACGACAAGCTGGGCCGCGCCGGCGTGAGCATCCCCGCCGGTTCGTGCCCCACGGTCGGGGTGAGCGGCCTGGCGCTGGGCGGCGGGATCGGCGTGGTCTCCAGGAAGTACGGCCTGACCTGCGACACGCTCGAGTCCGTACGGATCGTCACGGCCGACGGCCGCCTCCTGACCTGCGACACCAATAACCACCCCGACCTCTACTGGGCGTGCAGGGGCGGTGGCGGCGGGAACTTCGGCGTGGCGGTGTCCTTCACCTTCCGCACGCACAAGACCCGCGACACCACCGTGTTCTTCCTGCACTGGCCGTGGGCCAAGGCCGAGGCGGCGGTCAAGGCCTGGCAGTCCTGGGCGCCCACCGCGCCGGACGAGCTGTGGTCCACGCTGCACCTGACGCGCAACAACGGGCTGGACGTGCAGATCGGCGGAACATACCTGGGCGGGAAGGCGGCGCTCGACCGCCTCCTGGCGCCGCTCGTCGCCCAAATCGGCCGCCCCTCCTCCCGCTACGCCTCCACGACGTCCTACGCGCACGCCATGATGGTCATGGCGGGCTGCTCCTCGCTCTCAGTCGCGCAGTGCCACCTACCTGGCCAGACCGCCGCGGGCCGCCTCAGCAGGGACACCTTCGCCGCCAAGTCGCATTTGGCCTACCAGAAGCTGTCGGCGGCCGGGGTCAAGGCGCTGGTCGCCGGGGTGGCCAGGGCCGGGGAGCACACCGTACAACTGGACGCGCTGGGCGGCGCGGTCGCCCGGGTCCGCCCGGACGCCACCGCCTTCCCGCACCGGGCGGCGCTGTTCGGCGTCCAGTACTACTCGAAGGGCACCGGCCGGGCCTGGCTGCGCGGCATCCACGGCGACATGCGGGCGCATCTGGGCGATCACGCGTACGTGAACTACATCGACCCTGACCTGACCGACTGGCGAACCGCCTACTACGGAGCCAACGCGCCACGCCTGGCCGCCGTGAAGGCCGCCTACGATCCCGGCCGGGTCTTCCACCTGCCCCAAGGTGTCTAAATCGGTCGCCGGACCGGGCTGTGAGCTGGGAAGATCGGTAACATGCGCAACTGGCCGCTCTTCGGGCTCTCTGTGACCACCCCGCGCCTCGAACTCCGCATGCCGTCGCTCGCCGACCTCGACGAGCTCGGTGATCGAGCGGCCGAGGGCGTACACGAGCCGGGCTACATGCCGTTCCTGTTCCCGTGGTCGGACGCCGAGCCGCAGGAGCGCGCCAAGGCCACCGTCCGCTACCACTTCCGCACCTGGGCCGAGTTCACTCGGGAGAAGTGGACGCTGGAGTTCGCGGTGGTCTCGGAGGGCCAGGTGGTCGGCGTGCAGGCACTGATGGCCGCCGACTTCCTGGTCACGCGGGAGGCCGGGACGGGCTCGTGGCTCGGCAAACGCTTCCAGGGCCGGGGCATCGGCAGGGAGATGCGCGCGGCCGTACTCCACCTGGCCTTCGAGGGTTTGGGCGCCGAGTACGCGACGACGGAGGCATTCCACGACAACCACGCCTCACTCGCGGTGACGCGCCGCCTCGGCTACCACGAGGACGGCATCATCCTGCACAACCGCAAGGGCACAGTGGCAACGGGCCGCCGCTTCCGCCTACCCCGGTCCGACTGGAAGCCGATGAACGGCATCGAAATCCACAACCTGGACCCCTGCCTGCCCCTCTTCGGTCTCTAGCAAGGGCCGGTGACCATCCCCTGGGTGAGATCGTCCGCGACGGCCTCGGGAGCGCGCAGGTCCGCCTGCCCGTACCCGCCGCCCCCTCCCGACTCACAGCGCAGCACGTCCCCCGCGCTGACCGGCAGCGCGTTGACCTTGAGCATCTCGCGCTGCCGCGGCGTGCCGGGGTTGAGCGTGACGCGTGGCGGCGTGCCGGCCGCGCCCCCGGCCAGACCCCACGCGGGGGTGACCGAGCGCTCGAACCACAGCGACAGCGAGGTGTCGCCGATGAACTCGTACTCGCGGACCACGCCGTTGCCACCGCGCCACTGTCCCTGGCCGCCGGTGTCGGGGCGGACCTCGTAGCGGGTGACGCGGACCGGGAAGAGCGTTTCGAGCACCTCGATCGGCATGTCGCGCAGCGACCCGTTCACGTTGTTGATCAGGCAGGTCTCGCCGTCGCCGCCCTCCCAGGCGCCCCAGCCACCGACGGTGGCTTCCTGGGAGACGTACAGCTTGCCGGTACGCGGGTCGGTGCCGGTGAACTGGACGATGAGGGAGTCACCGTAGGAGGCCGCGGCGGCTTTGCCGGGCACGACCGGGGCCAGTGCCTTGACGACGAGGTCGATGAGCAGGCCGAGGTGGGAGTAGTAGTACTGGCAGGCGGCGGGCGACTGGGCGGCCAGCATGGAGCCCGGCCTGGTGGCCACGTCGAGGGGGCGGAAAGAGCCGCCGTTGAGCGGCACGTCGGCACTGATGAGCAGCTTGTACGCGACGCGGACGGCGGCGACCGCCTGGGCCGCTCCGCAGTTGACCGGCCCGGTCGCCTGGTCGGCGCAGTCGGTGAGGTCGACGTGGACGCGCTCGCCCTCGACGGTCACGGTGACGTTGACCGGCAGCGGGGTGGCCAGGTCGATGCCGTCGTTGTCGAGGAACCCACCGGCGGTGTAGGTGCCGTCGGGGATGGCGGCGACGGCCTGGCGTTCGAGGCGTTCGGTCTGGGCGAAGATCTCGTCACGGGCGGCCATCACGGTCGCCATGCCCCAGCGCCCGACGATCTCGGCCAAGCGGCGCTGTCCGGTCATCGCGCAGGCGACCTGGGCGCGCATGTCGCCGAGCGTGGCGTGGGGGAAGCGGACGTTCCGGGCAATGACCTCGTGCAGGTCGCGGCAGGGCGCGCCGTTCTCGTAGATCTTCATCGGGCCCATGCGCAGGCCCTCCTGGAAGATCGAGGTGGAGTCCATGGAGCCGCCGGGGTCCTTGGAGCCCATGTCGAGCCAGTGGGCGCGCGAGGCGGCGAACCCCACGAGCTCGCCGCCGACGAAGATCGGGCCGTAGACCGTGACGTCGTTGAGGTGCGTGCCGCCGATGTAGGAGTCGTTGAGCACCCAGACGTCGCCCTCCTGCCAGATCTCACGGCCGAACATCCGCTCGGTCTCGCGGGTGCACACCTCCAGGTTGCCCAGGAAGATCGGCAGGCCGCTCGACTGGCCGAGAACGTTGTGGTCGCGGTCCATGAGCGCGACGGCGCAGTCCTTGGCCTCGTAGATGACCGGCGTGTAGGAGGAGCGGATGAGGGTGGTGTTCATGTCTTCCGCCGCCTGGAGGAGCGCGCAGCGGATGATCTCTGTGGACACGGGGTCGATCATGAGGTCACCTTGATGATCAGGAAGCCGTTGGCGTCGACGGTGGCCAGGCAGCCGGGCGGGATGACGGTGGTAGCCGTCTCCTCCACCACGATGGCGGGCCCCTCGACCTCGCCGTTCAGGGGACCGGGCAGGGCGCTTCTGCGCAGGACGGCGGTGCGGTGCACCTGCCCGTCGAAGATCACGTCGCGTACGGCGGGCGGGTGTGTCTCGCGCACCGGAGCCGCTGTGGCGGCCTTGGGGAAGGTGCCGAACCCGGTGCTGCGCAGCATGACGAACTCGACCGGCGCCTCGGGCGTGGCATGGCCATATCTGCTGGTGTGAGCCTCCGCGTAGCGCCGCGCGATGGCCTGGAGGAAGCCGGGCCGCGCCGGCTCGGTCGCGTCCAGGAGTGGGATCGTGAGCGTGTAGTCCTGCCCCTCGTAACGCATGTCCAGCGCGTGCTCGACCCGCCGCCGATCGAGGGGGACGCCCTGGCTGTCGAGCGCGGCGATGGCGTCGCGTTCGAGCTCGGCCAGCCGCGCCGCCAGGTGCTCGCCGTCGAGGTCGTCCTGCGCGCGGAAGTACGGATGGGTGAGGTCGCGCCGTACGTCGGCCTCCAGCATCCCCCACGCGGAGAAGGCGCCGGGGAAGCGCGGCACGACCACCTCGCCGATGCCGAGTTCACGGGCGATGAAGACGGCGTGCATGGCCCCCGCGCCGCCGAAGGCGACCAGGGCGAACTCGCGCGGCTCCACGCCGTGCTCGACCGTGAGCGTACGGATGGCCTGGGCCATCTTGGCGTTGGCGACGTCGCAGACGCCCTCGGCCAGCTGGAGCGGATCCATGTCGAGGGTCTCGGCGAGCGTGGCGACGGCCGTCCCCGCGGCCTCGACGTCCAGCTCCATCAGACCGCCGGCGAACCAGGCGGGGTCGACGCGGCCCAGCACCACATTGGCGTCGGTCACGGTCGGCCGGTCGCCGCCCCTGCCGTAACAGGCGGGCCCCGGCACGGCCCCCGCCGACTCGGGGCCGACGCGCAGCGCGCCCGCCTCGGCGTAGGCGATGGAGCCGCCGCCCGCGCCGATGGTGTGCAGGTTCACGATCGGCATCAGGACGGGGAAGCCCTCGATGTGCGCCTCGGCGCTGACGTCCGGGCGGCCGTTGACGACGAGGGAGACGTCGAAGGAGGTGCCGCCCATGTCCACACAGATGGCGTTCTCGCGGCCGAGCAGGCGGGCCGCGGCGACCCCGCCCATCGTGCCGCCGACGGGGCCCGACAGCAGGGTCTGCAGGGGCCGCCGCATCGCGAAACCCGCGTTGACCAGGCCGCCGGACGACTGCATCACGTGCACGGGCACGGCCAGGCCGCGCTCGGCGAAGCGCCGCTCGATCCGCGACAGGTAGGTGCGTACGACCGGTCCGGCGTAGGCCTCGAGAACGGCCGAGGAGGTGCGCTCGTACTCACGCCACTCCCTGGCCACCTCATGGCTGAGCACGACCAGGACATCGTCGCCGAGCTCCTGCCGGAGGATCTCGCCCGCGCGGAGCTCGTGGGCCGGGTTGGCGAAGGAGAACAGCAGCGTGACCGCGACTGCGTCGAAGCCCTCGGCCTTCGCGCGGTGGGCGGCCCGCCGTACGGCCTGCTCGTCGAGCGGCTGGAGCTCCGTGCCGCGCCAGTCGAGCCGGCCCGCCGCCTCCATGACGTCGGCACGGGGCACCAGCGGCGTCGGTTTGCGGTAGCGCAGGTCGAACATGCGGTCGCGGTTGCCGCGGGCGATCTGGTAGACGTCGCGCGCGCCGGCGCTGGTCAGCAGCAGGACCTTGGCGCCCTTGCGTTCGAGCAGGGCGTTGAGACCTTGGGTGGTGCCGTGCACGAAGAAGGAGATCCACGAGAAGGAGATCAGGGTCGGGTCGTCGACCACGCGGCCGAGCGCGGCGAAGACGCCCTCGGCGAGATCTCCGGGGGTGGTCGGCGCCTTCGAGGCCAGCACGGCACCGGTCTGCTCGTCGTAGCAGACCACGTCGGTGAAGGTACCGCCGATGTCCATGGCGACACGAAAAGTCATGGCCGCACCGTATGCGGTCCCGGCCGTCCGCAGGTGTGCCGGGTGCACGGCTTTCGCGCCTGCTTCATGCGTGACGCACCCCTTCGGGGGTTAAGGCGCCACCCCGACAGGCGCGGGTGGCGGACAGGCGTGGCGGCGGTATCTGCCGGGCGGCGTGCCGTACTCGCGCTTGAAGGCGTTGGCGAAGGCGAACTCGGAGGTGTAGCCGACGCGCGCGGAGATCTCGCTCAGTGAGTCCTCCGACTCGCGGAGCAGGCGGGCGGCCGTGGCCAGGCGCCACCACGTGACGTAGCTGAGCGGCGGCTGGCCGATCAGGCTGGTGAAGCGGCGGGAGAAGGCCGCGCGGGAGAGCCCGGCCTTGCCGCCGAGCGTCTCGACCGTCCAGGGATGCGCGGGATCGCGGTGGATCGCGTTGAGCGCCACGCTGATCGAGGGGTCGGCCAGGGCGGTGGCCCAGCCGCCGACCTCGCACTGTCCGGGCTCGGTGTCGAGCCAGGCGCGCAGGATGTACAGCAGCAGCATGTCGAGCAGTGAGGTGACGACGGTGTCGGCGCCCAGGCGCGGACTGCCGATCTCGCTGCCCAGCAGGTCGACGGCGGCGCGGAGCTCGGGATGGTGGCCGAGGCGGGCGGGCAGGTGGACCATGTCGGGCAGGTCGCGCAGGACCGGATGGGCCCGGCTGGGGTCGAGCCGGTAGCCGCCGCAGAGCAGGACCGTGGCCGCGCCGGGCCCCTCCATGGAGGCCGAGGCGAACAGGTCCCGCTCCTCCAGCGGGTCGCACTCAGGGTCGGCCAGCGGGGTGGCCGGGCTGTCGGCCATCGCGTAGCCATGACCGTGCGGGAAGAAGACCACGTCGCCGACGCTCAGCTGGACGGGGTCGCCGTCCGGCGGGATGAGCCATGGGGAGCCTTGGATGATCACCTGGAAGCCCGCCGAGCCGGGAGCCGAGGGGAACCACTGGCCCCAGGGGGCGTGCCACTCGACGAGCGCGGATCGGGGCTGTCCGGTGCGCATGATGGCGATCACGTCGCTGAGCACGTCCACGACCGAAGTCTATCTCACGAGACGCTTGCGTATAAAAAGCAGATACACAAGCATTGGCCATCTCGCATCGGCCTCATAGCGTTGTCCCCCATGAGCCCAACCATGAGCGCCGCCCGGATCCACGAGTACGGCGACGCGTCCGTGATCCGCTACGACCGGATCCCCCGGCCGTCGCCCGGCCCCGGGGAGGTGCTGGTCCAGGTGGCCGCCACCTCGTTCAACCCGTCCGAGGTGGGGCTGCGGGCCGGGTACCTACGGGAGCTGCTCCCGGTCACCCTGCCGTACACGCTGGGCCTGGACCTCGCCGGCACGGTCGTCGGGGTCGGCGCGGACGTGGCAGGGCCCGCCGTCGGCGACCGGGTCATCGGCCTCGTGGAGGGGGCGGCGGCCGAGTACACGGTGGCGGCGGCGGGCTCGCTGGTCAGGGCGCCGGAACGGCTCCCGCTGGCGGACGCGGCCGCCATCCCGGTCGCCGGGCTCACCGCCTGGCAGGCGGTCCACGAGCACGCCCGCGTCGAGCCGGGGCAGCGGGTGCTGATCAACGGGGCGGGCGGCGGGGTGGGGCTGTTCGCCGTGCAGCTGGCCAAGCTGGCGGGCGCGACCGTGATCGCGACGGCCGGTCCGCGCAGCGCGGCGGCGGTACGGCGCTACGGCGCCGACGAGGTCGTCGACTACACCACTTTGTCAGCACTTACTTCAACCCCGTTGCCCGGCGGCATGGACGTGGTGCTCAACCTGGCGGCCATCGGCCCGGAGCAGGCGGCGGCGCTGGCCACGCTGGGCGAGGTGATCGTCACCATCGCCACCCCGATCGACGCGCCCCGAGCCACCCACTTCGTGGCCCGCAACGACCCGGCGCACCTGGCCCGGCTGGTGGCGCTGATCGACAAAGGCGAGCTCGTGGTGGAGATCGCCGAGACATACCCACTGACCGGCCTCGACGAGGTTCATCGCCGAGCCGAGGCCGGTCAGACACGCGGAAAAATCATCATTCAAGGGGATAAATAATGATCAAGATTGGCATCATCGTGGGCAGCACCCGGCCGGGCCGCAACGGGGACACCGTGGCCGAGTGGGTGCGCGACCTGGCCGTCAAGCGCGGCGACGCCGAGTTCGAGGTGGTGGACCTGCGGGATTTCGACCTGCCGCACCTGGACGAGGCCTTCCCGGCGGCCTATGGCCAGTATGAGCACCCCCACACCCGCGCCTGGTCGGAGCGCATCGCCTCGTTCGACGGCTTCGTGTTCGTGACCCCGGAGTACAACAGCTCCACCTCGGGCGTGCTGAAGAACGCGATCGACTTCCTCTACGCCGAGTGGGCGGACAAGGCGGCCGGGTTCGTCAGCTACGGCGTCGACGGCGGCGCCCGCGCGGCCGAACACCTCAGGCAGGTGCTCGGCCGGGTCAAGGTCGCCGACGTACCGGCTCAGGTCACGCTCTCGCTCCATACGGACTTCGAGGCGTTCACCGACTTCAAGCCCGCCGCGCACCGGGAGGAGACGGTCACCACGATGCTGGACCAGATCGTCTCCTGGGCCACGGCGCTGCGCCCGCTCAGGGCGGCCTGAAGCCTTAAGGCTTGAAGTGCCGCAGCACCTCCGGGTTGGCCATGGCGTCGGGGTTGGCCGCCTGCTCGACCGGGGTGCCGAGGAGGATCTTGCGTACCGGCACCTCTAGCTTCTTGCCCGACAGGGTGCGCGGGATGCCGGGCACCGCGTGGATCTCGTTGGGCACGTGCCGGGGCGACAGTTCCTGCCGCAGGGCCGTACGCAGGGCCTCGACCAGCGAGTCCGACAGCGTGACGCCCTCGGCCAGCGTGAGGTAGAGCAGCAGCCGCCCCTCCTGCCCGAGCTGGCCGGTGTCGATCACGAGGCTGTCGACGATCTCGTCGAACCGCTCGACGACCCGGTAGAACTCGCTGGTGCCCATCCGGACGCCGCCCCGATTCAGCGTCGAGTCGGAGCGGCCGTAGATCACGCAGCTGCCGTCCTCGTTCAGCTTGATCCAGTCACCGTGCCGCCACACGCCCGGGTAGACGTCGAAATAGCTCTCGCGATAGCGGTCACCGTCGGGGTCGTTCCAGAACATGACCGGCATCGACGGCATCGGCTGCGTGAGCACGAGCTCGCCCACCTCCCCCACGACCGGCTCGCCCAGGGGGTTGAACGACTCCACCCGCGCCCCCAGCGACCGGCAGGGGATGATGCCCGCCCGGATCGGATGCAGCACGGTCGCGCCGACGAACCCGGTGCACACGTCGGTGCCGCCAGAGAACGACCCGAGCGGTATCCCCGGCAGTTCCTCGGCCACCCACGCGAACCCCTCAGGCGGCAGCGGCGACCCGGTCGAGCCGATGCCGCGCAGCGCCTCCAGCCCCTCGGGCGCGATCCCGGCCTTCAGCGAGGCCATGATGTACGGCGCGCCGACCCCGAAGTAGGTCACCCCTTCCGAGGCGGCGATCCGCCACAGCACCGCGGCGGAGGGGTAGGCGGCCGAGCCGTCGTACAGCACCGGGGTGGCACCCACCAGCAGGCCGCCGATGAGGTAGTTCCACATCATCCAGCCCGTGGTGGTGTACCAGAAGAACACGTCCCCCTCGCCGAGATCCTGGTGGAAGGAGAGCGACTTGAGGTGTTCGAGGATCACTCCCCCGTGCCCGTGCACGATGGGCTTGGGCAGCCCGGTCGTACCGCTGGAGTAGAGGATCCACAGCGGGTGGCCGAACGGCACCCGCTCGAACTCCAGCGGCCCCTCCTCCGCGCGCAGCCCTTCCCAGCCGATCACCTCGCCGTCCGGCACGGAGTCGGTGTGCGCGGCGCCGGGCTCGGCCTGCTGCGGCGGCTGCCCCTCCTCGGCCGCGGAAAGGTACGGGATCCAGACGGTCGCGCGGAGCGTGGGCAGCTCGGCGGCGATCTCGTTGACGGCCGCCGAGCGGTCGTAGCTCTTGCCGTTGTAGTGGTAGCCGTCGACCGCGATCAGCACCTTGGGCTCGATCTGCTTGAACCGGTCGACGATGCTCGGCACGCCGAAGTCCGGGGAGCCGGCCGACCAGATCGCGCCCAGGGACGCGGTGGCCAGGAAGGCGATCAGGGCCTGCGGGATGTTGGGCAGGTAGCCGGCCACCCGGTCGCCGCGCCCGACGCCGATGCGGATCAGGCCCGCCCGGACCCGGGCGACCTCCTCGCGCAGCTCGGCGTAGGTCAGCTCCTGGCGGGCGCCGTCCTCCGAGACGAAGACGATCGCGGTGCCGTCACGTTCGCGCAGCGCGTTCTCGGCGTAATTGACGGAGCTCCCGGTGAACCATTCGGCGCCCGGCATCGTCCCAGTCAAGACGGGCCCGTCACCACGTTCGCCGATGACCTCGAAGTAGTCCCAGATCGACGTCCAGAACTCCGCCGGACTGTCGACCGACCAGCGCCACACCTCCTCATAGTCCGACCCTGCCCGGCCCAGCCACTCCAGATAGTGAGTCAGCCTGGCGCGCGCGATGATGTCTTCGGTCGGTTCCCAGAGAAGTGTGCCTTCAGCAACCATGTGCCCATCCTGTCGGCCGGTAGGGGCAATGTCATACCCGAACCGCCACATAACTTGCTACCGACGTAGGTGGTCCACCGCCATACGCGCGGCCGTGCCGATCACCGCGTCGGCGCGTGGCTGGTTGAGCGCGGTGCTGACCGAGCGGGTGAACACCGCCACCGCGTACTGGCCGCCGTCGGGATATTCGATCACGCCCGCCTCGTTGCGGAGTGTCGGGAGCGTCCCGGTCTTCCCGCTGACCTCCACGTCGTCGTACGGGAAGCCGGAAGCCAGCCGGTGCGGCCAGACCTGCAGATTCAGGACGTTGCGCATCCAGGCGCACGATTCCGCCGAGGCCGCCTGATCACGCCAGATCAGCCCGAACAGCGTGGTCGTCTCGCGCGGCGTGGCGCTGTTGGCGCGCGGGGGGTCGAGCACCCGCAGCCGCGCGATGTCCTCCGGTTCGAGGTACGGCCAGCCGTGCCCAGCGTCCTCGGCCATGCTCTCGTAGATGTCCCGGCAGCTCTGCCGCACCCGCGTCTCGCGCAGCCCGAACCCGTCGAGCATCGCGTTGATCTCCTCGCGCCCGACCCTGGCCAGCAGCGCGTCGGCGGCGGTGTTGTCGCTCAGCGTGATCATCAGGTGGCCCAGGTCGCGCAGGGAGATCGTGACGTCGTCGAGCATCGCGCACAGGCCGGTGGGCCCGGTCACCCGATCGGCGGCCCCCACGGTCACCCGGCTCGCCGGATCGAGCAGCCCGGCGTCGGCCTGGCGGCAGAACTCCACCATCAGCGGCACCTTGAACATCGAGGCGGTCGGCAGCGGCACGTCGGAGCCGAGCCCGATCTCCCGGCCCGAGCGCAGGTCGGTCGCGTGCAGCCACCCGGTCACGCCCGCCGCGCCGAACAGCGCGGCCAGATCCGGCTCGTTCATGCCAGCATCCCGGGTCTGCGGCTGATGTGCCGCACGGGCGCCGCGGCCTCGTCCGTCATCCCGGCGCTCTCTTTCAGCGTTCGTACGGCCACCGCCGAGAAGCCGGCGACCGCGTCCGTCTCCACTCGCCAGGCCGTGGAGACCCGGGAACTGATCGGCGAGCCTAGCAGCGGACGCCAGACGATCCCAGGGTGGTCCATCCTGGTCCCGAACGCCACCGCCGCCCCGGCGAGCACCAGGCCGAGCCCGGCGCCCTGATGCACCTGGGCGGGCACGTAGCCGTGGCGGCGGCACTCCGCCAGCGTCACGGCGTGCAGCCCCGGCTCCCCCTCCTTGGGCGGCATCAGCAGCTCGCGGCCCGCCAGGTCGGCCAGGTGCACCTCCCCGGCCACGGCCAGAGGGTCCCCCTCGGCCAGCAGCACGCCCTGCGGCTGCACCAGCACCTGCCCGAACCGCAGTCCCGGCGCGTTGATCGGGTGGCGCACGATGCCGACGTCGATGGCGCCTTCGGTCAGCGCGGCCACCTGATCGGCCGTCCAGATCTCCGCCGGCGTGAGACGTACGTCCGGATTGCTCGCGCGGAAGCCCTCGACCAGGGCGGCGATCACCGCGGCGGCCAGGTCGGGCGGGACGCCGAGCTTGAGCGCCCGGCCCCCGCCGTGGCGGACGAGCTCGCGCAGCCGGTCGGCCCTGGTCACGATCTCGCGGGCCTCGCCGACCAGCAGGCGGCCCGCCTCGGTCAGCCGGACCTGGCGGGCGGAGCGGTCGAAGAGCCGCACGCCGAGCTCCTCCTCCAGGCGCTTGATCCGCTGGCTGAGCGGCGGCTGGGCCATGCCGAGCCGGATCGCGGCATTGCCGAAGTGGAGTTCCTCCGCCACCACGGTGAAGTAGCGCAAATGCCGGACAAGGTCCATGACCAGCAACTATATCCGCATTTATATGTATGAAGCGCTCATATCGGTATTGGACACCACGCGGCAGCCTCTGGTGTGCTCGGCCGCATGGGGTCACAAAGGGGGACAATCTTCATGAATCTTCAGCCAGAATCGCCGCCCAGGCGAAAACGCCGCTGGCCGTGGGTCACCGCCGCCGCACTGGTCCCCGCCGTGGCGGCGGCCGGCACGATCTGGCTGCTGCGCACGCAGGGCACCCCGGAGGAGACGGCGGATTCGTACCTGTCCGCCTGGTCCGTCCAGAATTATGCGCGGATGCGGGAACTCGTCGCCGACCCGCCCGCCGACTTCGAGCGCTGGCACCAGCGCTTCCGTACCGACCTCAAGCTCACCGGCGCGACCTTCAAGCGCGACGCGGGCGGCTCGGACGGTGTGATCGCCTTCCACGCCGGGCTCACCGGCCCGAAGAGCTGGACGTACGACGGCAAGCTCAAGCTCGTCGAACGCGGCGGCGAGTGGAAGGTCGACTGGACCCCCGCCGCCATCAACCCCTCGCTCAAGCAGGGCAGGTCCCTGCGGCTGGTCACGGAGAAGGCCGCGACGGTCCCGGTGCTGGCGGCCGATGGCAGCCGCGTCGACACCCCGGACGCGCCCGGCTCGGTGCTGCAACTCGTCGAAGGGCTCAAGCAGACCTACCCGGACCGGCTCGCCGACGGGCAGTCCCGCAGGATCGACCTCTACCAGGGCGAGCGGTTCCTCCAGACCATGGCCAAGCCGGCGGAGCGGACGCCGTTCCACACCACGATCGACCTCAAGGTGCACCGGGCGGGCGCCGCCGCGCTCGACGGCGTGCGTAAGCCGGCCTCGCTGGTCGCCGTCCGGCCGTCGACCGGCGAGATCCTGTCGGTGGTCAACAAGCCGGGCGGGTTCAACCGGGCGCTGCTCGGCAAGTACCCGCCCGGCTCGACGTTCAAGGTCGTGACGGCCTCCGCGCTGGTCGCGGATGGGGCAGCGGCGGACGAGCAGGTCGAATGCCCGGCCGAGCAGAACATCGGCGGCTTCCCCTTCCACAACGCGGGCTTCCACGACTACGGCAGACTCTCCTTCCGCGACGCCTTCGCTCACTCCTGCAACACCACGTTCGGCGCCATGGGGGTGGCCGAGCTCGGGGACGGCCGGCTGGCCGAGGTGGCCGGCGCGTTCGGCTTCGGCTCCGCGATCACGCCGGGCGTGCCGGCGGTGAAGGCCGAGTTCCCGGCGCCGAAGGACGACACCGACCTGGCCTCCGCCTCGATCGGGCAGGGCAGGGTGCTGGCCAGCCCGCTCAACATGGCCTCGGTGGCCGCCGCCATCGCCGACGGCTCCTGGCGCCCGCCCCGGCTGGTCGCCCAGGACCTGGTGCCGGACCGCACTCTCAAGCCGCGCCCCCTGGAGGACGGCGTGGTGCGGGCCCTGCGCGAGCTCATGCCCGCCGTCGTCACGGACGGAACCGCCCAGGCGGTGCGGTTCCCCTCCGGTACGGCCGGCAAGACCGGGACGGCGGAGTACGGCTCGGGCAAGGAGCCGCCGGCGCACTCCTGGTTCATCGGCTACCGGGGGGACCTGGCGTTCGCGGTGATCGTGGAGGGCGGCGGCGCGGGCTCCGCGGTGGCGGCCCCGATCGCGGCCCGCTTCCTCAGCGCGCTGAGCTGATGCGCAACCTGGCTGATGCGCAACCTGGCTGACGTGCGGCCTGGCTGACGTGCGGCCTGGCTGACGTGCGGCCTGGTAGTCAGGTCAGGGGCTGACCGGTCTGCGGTCGACCGGCGTGGTGAGGCCCGCGACCGCGGCCACCACCTCCGAGGCGTTGGACAGGTCGGGCAGCACGAGGTCGGCCCCGGCCTCGCGCAACTCGCTCGCCATCGACCGGCCCGAGGCCACCCCGATCATCGCCGCCCCGCCGATCTTGGCGGCCTGCACGTCACGCGTCGAGTCGCCGATCACCACGGTGTTGGCCGCGGTGAACGGCATGCCGAAGCGTGCCTTGGCCCGCCCCTGGGCGACCTGGAGCAGCGTCGCCTTGGGATAGACCTCCTCGCCGTAGCCACCGAGCTCGAAGTCGACGTACTTGTCCAGCCCGAACGCCTTGAGCTTGTGCACGGCGTTGCTCTTGATCGTGCCGGTGAGCACCGACTGGACCACGCCGTCGAGCCCGGCGACGGCCTTGAGCGCCTCCTTGGCCCCCGCCATCACGTGGCCCTCGGTGGCCAGCCGCTTGCGCCGGTCGGCGAAGGCCATCGCCAGCGCGGACAGGAATCTCGGCAGGGTGTCGTCCTCGGTGACGATGCCGTTGACCGCGAGGGTCTCGAAGACGATCTCGGAGTCGGGCCGGCCGCGCGCCGGCGCCAGCTTGAGCAGCGGACGCCCCGTCACGGCGCGGAACGCCTCGGCGTAGGCGTCCCTGGTCACGATCGCGACGTCGACCAAGGTGAGGTCGATGTTCCAGAGCACAAGGCGTTTGATGGCGACCTCCTGTGGGGGATCCAGCCAGGGTACGGCTATCTGCCCGCCTGGGGCTGCCTGCTGGGGGATTCAGGCATAGGTGAGGGCTTGCTCGAGGGTGTCGACGACCGGCAGCCCGGTGGCCTCCAGCTCGGCGCGCGTCGTCATGCCACCGGTGTAGAGGACGGCCCTGGCACCCACGTGCTTCGCGGCGAGCCCGTCGTCGACGCTGTCGCCGATCACCAGGATCTCGCGGGCCTCGACCTCGATGGCCTCGATGTGCGCGGTCAGGTGCGCGGCCTTCTCGCCCCCGGTCAGCCCCACCAGGCCGTCGACCCTGGTGAAGTGCCGGGTGATGCCGAAGGACTCGATCAGCGGCACCAGGTGGGTGTGCGGGGCCATCGAGCAGAGCGACTGGGTGCCCGTCCAGCTGGTGAGCGACAGCTCGGCGTCGGCGGCCAGCCCGCAGGCGACGCTGAGGCGGAAATAGTGCTCGTGGAAGCCGTTGTCGAGCAGCTCCCACTCGCCCTCGTTGAGCGGGCGGCCGAGCAGCCGCTCGTAGGCGACCCAGATGGGCCGGGTGTAGACCGCGCGGAAGTCGTCAGCGGTCAGCGGCGGCAACTCGTACGACCGGAAGACCTCGTTGGTGGCCCCGACCACGGCGTCGATGTCGTGGAACAGCGTGCCGTTCCAGTCCCAGATGATGTGCTTTGTCATGTCACGATCAGTTTAACCGGCGGGTGTGACATCCCGGTGAAGGCTGGACAGCGAGGCCGCGGCCGGTCGGCCGCGGCTTCACCCGTGACTGCGGGGCAGGCCCGCGTTACAGACGCGTGGCTACCCGCATGCCTTGGTGGTGCTGCCGGAGCCGTTCTGGCCACCTTGACCGCTGCCGAACACGACGCCGGCACTGCCCCAGGCGCACATGTTGTTGCCGTACATCATGTTGCCCCAGTGACGGCCGCCGTTGCCCTGCTTGAAGGAGAACCGGTCGGACCCCTTGTCGGTGTAGACGTTGATGACGCCGTGCGCGGACGAGGCCGTCTTGATCTCGACCCAGTTGGTCTTGCACTTGCCCGACCACCACAGCTGGATCGTGCCGACCGTGTCGACGCGGCTCTTGAGCGGGGCGGTCCGCACCACCTTGGCCGCGTTGCCGCAACCGGTCTTGTAGGGGTCCTTGTGATCGTAGTAATGCCTGCCGGCCGCCTGCGCGCTCGCGGGAGCGACCGTGAGGAGGGCCGCCGCCACCGCGCCGACCGCGATGGCCGTCACTCGAAACTTCACTGGAACCGACTCCTTGAGTCCGGGATGGGGATCCGTCTGGACCTTAGCGAGAAGTTTCAAGAAATGGTCAAGGCACTGTGAGCTATTTAACGTATACCTAACGTGTCTGAAGCAGATCGGGGATCTCCTGCGTGGCGAACCACATGAGCTCGTGCGCCTCGGCGCCGTCCACGGTGAAGCGGGCGTCGTCGTCGCCTTCGTCGGCGGCGGGGAGGGCGGCGACCGCGGCCTGGATGTCCGGGATCGCGTAGAGGTCGTCGACGTGGACCGCGGCCACCTTGCCCAGCGGAACCGGCGCCGTCACGCGTACTCGGGCCCGTTCTTCCAGGTCGGAGCCGATCGAGAGCGTGCCGTCGGGCACCTCGGCGACGACGACCACCCGACGGGAAGCCGCCTCGACGCCGTCGGCGCGGTCGGCGGCCAGCCGGCGCAGCGAGGCGCGGGCGGCCTCGGTGAGGGCCACGTATTCGAGCTCCTCGGTGTCACCCGAGGCATACCACTCGGTCAGCGCGGGGGTCACCGCGTAGCCGGTCAGCGGGGCCGGGCCTAGCTCCCCCTCCTCGACCGCTCGGGCCAGCGCGGGGAGCGTGCACGGCAAATAGACGCGCATCACGAACCTTTCACAGCGTGCAAGGGCTCTATCATGCCCGTCGCAACGGAAGTTGGAGCAGAGTCTCGAGTTCCGCGATGGTGGAATCGGCGTCGCGGTGGTGGATGCCCGCCATGCCGAGGCCCCGAGCGGCCAGGATGTTGATCTCGATGTCGTCGATGAACACGCACGCCTCGCCGGGCAGCCCGACCCGGCCGAGCGCGTGTTCGAAGATGCGCGGCTCGGGCTTGCGCATGCCGACCTCTCCGGAGATCACGACCGCGTCGAAGAGCTCGTCCCAGCCGTCCCGGGGATAGACGTTGGACCAGGAGTTGGACAGCAGGCACGTCTTGACGCCGTTGCGCTTGACGTCGTGCAGCATGTCGTACATCACCTCGACCCGCTCGAAGCCCGCGAACATCCGCTCCAGCAGCCCCTCGGCCTCGGGCGAGACCCCGTCGACGGTCAGCAGCCGGGCGGCCAGGTCGCGCTCGAACGCGGCCCCGTCGATCTCCCCGCGCTCCAGCGCGTTCACGACGCTCTCCTGCTCGCCGCCGTAAGCCTGGTCGATCAGCTCGCGCATGACGGCTCGGTAGTGACGGTCGTCGATGCGGTCCGCCTCGATCCACTTGCCGATGGAGACGGAGAGACTGGTGGTGAGCACGCCACCCCAGTCGATCAGCACCCCTGTGATCAAGGCTCCTCCTTGGAATCCCGTTCTAGGGTAGTTGAGCGTCGCACATCACCCGCAGACCCACACAAACCCCGGATAAAAGACGGCCAAATTCCCTGGCTATGGTGAGGTTCCATTGAGCTGACCCCATGGAAGGACCGCCGTGCGGACGACGATCCTGATCACCTCGGATGAGTTCAAAGCTCCTGGTACGGAGCTGTTCGACTTCGACCCGATACTCCCCGGCGGGCCGGAATGGCTGACCAAACCCACACTGCTCGCCCTGCTCTCCTCGATCATCGTCATCGCCCTGTGCTGGGGCGCCTTCGCCAAGCCGAAACTGGTCCCCCGAGGCTGGCAGAACCTCGGCGAGTACGCCTACGTGTTCGTCCGCGAACAGGTGGCCAAGCCCAATCTCGGCAAGGACGCCGACCGGTGGATGGGCCTGCTCCTCACGATCTTCCTGACCGTGCTGGTCTGGAATCTGATGGGCGTCGTCCCGTTCATCCAGTTCCCGGTCGCCGCGCACATCGACTTCCCCCTCGGGCTGGCGATCAGCGTGTACGTCGTCAAGGTCTACCTCGGCGTCAAGCACCACGGCGTGCGCGGCTACCTGAAGGGCGTGGTGTACCTGGAGGGCTTACCCGGCTGGGCCTACGGCATCTACGCCCCGCTGATCCTCGCCGAGACCTTCATCAACTCGCTGTTCACACACTTCATCCGGCTGTTCGCGAACATGTTCGCCGGCCATCTCCTGCTGGCCTTCTTCAGCTCGGTCGGCTTCTGGTTCCTGTTCGAGCGGCTCACCGTGCTCGGCGCGGGCATCGGCGTCCTCGGCGTGGCGATGACGATACTGATGACCGCGTTCGAGATGTTCATCCAGTTCCTGCAGGCGTTCCTGTTCGCCCTGCTCGCCGCGATGTTCATCGCCAGCGGGCTGAAGGGCTCGCACTAACGCGCGGCGCGGGCGGCCACCTTGCGGTGCTCCGTGCTGCGGAGCACCTTGGCCGCCTGCGCGGCCGACGCCACGGGCGCCTTGGGCAGCAGTCCGCGGGCCTGCTTGAGCTTGAGCAGCCGCGTCACCGACTGGTCGAGCCGCTCCTGCGAGATCTTGCCCGACTTCACCGCCGCCAGCACCGCGTTGTAGGCCACGGGCAGGTTGTTCGGCATGAGCAGCAGGTCGGCACCCGCCTGGATGGCCCGTACGGGGATCTCGGCGTCGCTGTACTTCTTGCGCACCCCGTCCATGTTGAGCGCGTCCGTGGAGATCACGCCCTGGAAGCCGAGCTTGTTACGGAGCAGTCCGGTCAGGATGGGCTTGGACAGCGTCGCGGGGTCGCGTGACGGGTCGAGCTTGGGGAAGACGATGTGCGCGCTCATCACGGCGTCGACACCGGCGGCGATCGCGGCCTTGAACGGCGGCGCGTCGATCCGCTCCCACTGCTCCTTCGTGTGCTTGATCACCGGCAGCCCGGTGTGGCTGTCGATGTTGGTGTCGCCGTGGCCGGGGAAGTGCTTGGCGGTGGCGGCGACCTTGGCGTCGTTGAAGCCCTTCACCGACGCGGCCACCATCTTGGCCACCTCACCGGGCTGGTCGCCGAAGGCGCGCTTGCCGATGACCGGGTTTCTCGGGTCGATGTTCACGTCGGCGACCGGGGCGAAGTCCAGGTTGACGCCGACCGCGCGCAGCTCCTCGCCGGTGGCCTTGGCCACG
This sequence comes from Nonomuraea sp. NPDC052129, assembly GCF_040680095.1. Classification (NCBI taxonomy): domain Bacteria; kingdom Bacillati; phylum Actinomycetota; class Actinomycetes; order Streptosporangiales; family Streptosporangiaceae; genus Nonomuraea; species Nonomuraea sp. NPDC052129. The sequence goes on from NZ_JBFAVX010000004.1 coordinate 19,098, forward strand.
GACCGGGCGATCGCGGTGTCCTTGGTCGAGCCTATGACCGAGGCGCCGGGGAAGTCGGTCATCAGCGCGCCCATCCTGGAGACCAGGCCGTTCTCCTGGTCGGTGCCGATCAGGAGTGGCACGTCCTTCGACGCCTGCTGCAGCCCGTTGGTCAGGTCGACGACCTGGCCGACACTCTGGATGTTCGCCGGGAACAGGATCACGCCGCCGAGGTGGTATTTGGCGACCACCTTGGCCGGGGTCTGCGCGCCGTACCTCGCCTGGTTCTCGCCCGACACGCTGCCGGGGCCCGTGCCGTACAGGACGGGCATGAACAGCTGGCCGACCTTCTCCTCCACGCTCATCTTCGACAGGACGCCCGGCAACCCGCTGCCCTGGCCGGCCGACGACGAGCTCTGCTGAACCGTGGACGGAGGCGCCACCTCCGGCCGGGTCGCCGGAGCCGCACCCACCGGGCCGCCACCACCCCCGGCGCATGCCGCGAGAGCCATCACGAGGAGCCCAGCCGTGCCTGTCCGTCGAAACATGCTCTCAAAGGTATCCATGCCGCGGGACCCCTGAGCCACACAGCCGACAAATGCCCTCTTCCTCCCGGTCCTGTCGGAGCCCCAGCCCTCCCGGTCCGGTCAGAGCCCCAGTTCGACGAGGCCCGGCAGGTGGGAGCGGGCCGCCGCGCGGGCGTGCGCCGCCGTAGCCGCTCCCCGCGCGGCCTGCGCGGCGAGCTGGCACTGGTCGAGTGTGTGCGCACCCAGCCCGGTCCGTACGGCGGGCAGCGCCGCGGCCCCCATGGACAGCGTGGACACCCCGAGCCCCACGAGCACGCAGGCCATCGCCGGATCGGCGGCTGACTCCCCGCAGACGCCGCACGGTTTGCCGTTGTCGGAGGCGGCCGTAGCGGTCATGGCGACCAGGTCGAGCAGCGCGGGCTGCCACGGGTCCTGCAGCGAGCCCAGCGCGGCGGAGTGGCGGTCGGCGGCGAAGGCGTACTGGGCCAGGTCATTGGTCCCGATCGACACGAAATCGACCACGGTGACCAGGCTCTCCGCCCGCAACGCCGCCGCCGGGATCTCGATCATCACGCCCGCCTGCGGCAGCCCCCTGGCGTGGCAGGCGTCGGCGAACCAGTGGGCCTCCTGGGCCGTGGCGACCATCGGAGCCATCACGTGGAGCTCGGCCGCCGCCGCACTGGCCCGCACCGCACCCGATTGGTTCACCGCCGCCGCCACGGACAGCGCTTCCAGCTGGGCGGCCATCACCTCGGGAAACCTCTCGAACAGCCGCACGCCACGCTCGCCCAGGGCCGGGTTCGGCTCGGGCGCGGCGGACGGCAGGAACGCCAGCGGTTTGTCGGCACCGGCGTCCAGCGTCCGCACCACCACCTTTCCGCCGGGAAACGCGGCCAGCGCCGCCCGGTAGGCCGCCTCCTGCTCCGCCACGGACGGCGCCTCGGTCCGCCCGAGGAACAGGAACTCGGTCCGGTACAGCCCCACACCCTCGGCCCCGGCGGCCAGCGCCGCGTCGAGATCGTCCGGGCCACCGATGTTGGCCAGCAGTTGCACCCGGAAGTCGTCCCGGGTCCGGCCGGGGCCGCCGGTCGTCATGCGTCGCCGCCTGGCCTCGTGCGCGCTGACGTGCCGGGCGATATCGGACTCGGTGGGCTCCAGCCCTACTTCCCCGGTGTTGCCGTCGACCAGCACCCGGGTGCCGGCCGGGATCTCCGTCGCGCCCGGACAGGCCACGACGGCGGGCACGCCCATCGCTCTGGACAGGATCGCGGTGTGGCTGGTCGGCCCGCCCGCCTCGGTCACGAACGCGGCCACGGCGTCCTTCGACAGCAACGCGGTGTCGGCGGGCGCCAGATCGACGGCGATCAGCACATACGGCTCACCCGTGCCCGGAACGGGGGGCGGGGCCGGCAAGGGGTGGCCCGTGAGGCGGGCGATCACGCGGTCCCTGATGTCGTCCAGGTCGGCGACCCGCTCGCCGAGGTACCCACCCGCGCTCACCAGCATGTCCCGATATTTCGCGAAAGCTTGGTAAACCGCCCGGGGAGCCGCGACGCCCTGGTCGATCAGGGCCTTGACCCCCACCACCAGCCCGGGGTCCTCGGCGATCAGCGCCTGGGCCTTGAGGATCTCCTTGGCCTCGCCACCGGCCCGGTTGCCCCGGGCCTCCAGCTCCCCCGCGACCTGTCCGAGCGCCGCCACCGCGCGTTCGCGCTCCGGCTCCGGCGGACCCTCGTAGGTGGAACCGGCGGGGGGTTCGGGGACGGCCCCGGTCAGCACGTACGCGGGCCCGGTCCCGATCCCCGGGCTGACCCCGGCCCCCCGCAGGTTCATGGTGTCCCGGCGATCGCCGCCAGTGCGTCGAGCACCTCGTCGGCGCCCTCGCCCTCGGCCTTGATCACGATGTCCTCGCCCTGACGGACGTCCAGCCCCAGGATCTGCAGGATGCTCTTGCCGTTGACGGGCTGGCCGGTCACCCCCTTGCTCACGGTGATGTCCATCGGGGCCTTGACGGCGGTCTGCACGAATGTCGCCGCCGGGCGGGCGTGCAGGCCCACTTCCGCCGCCACGGTGACCTTGCGCTCGGCCATGTACTCCTCCTTGTCCAACCGGTCCGGACCACCCGGCCCCGGCACCTACCTCACAGCTCTGTTCAGTCCCACAGGAAGAGCTCGTCGCCGGCGTGCACGGGCCCGCCCGTCATGGCCGTCACCGCACCGGCGGGCGCGTCGAGCGCGACCACCGGGCAGACCGGCGAGCGGCCACCGGCCTCGATCGCGGCCGGGTCCCAGGCCACCACGGGCTGGCCCGCGCGGACCCTGTCGCCCTCGGCCGCGAGCAACTCGAAGCCCTTCCCCTTCAGCTGGACCGTGTCGATGCCCAGATGCACCAGCACGCCTTTGCCGTCATCCCCGACGATGACATAGGCATGCGGATGCAATTTCATGATTTTCCCGGATATTGGGGCTACGGCCTTGCCGGGTTCCCGCGCCGGATCGATCGCCGTTCCCGGCCCCACCATGCCCGCGGAGAACACCGGGTCGGGCACCGCCGACAGCCCCACGGCCACCCCCTCGACCGGGGCGAGAACAGTCGTCATGGTCTCGCCCTCTAGCCGATGATGTCCTCGATGTCGCTGGCGATCGTGTCCGCCTCAGGCCCGACGACGACCTGCACCACGTTGCCCGCGGCCATGACGCCGTGCGCCCCCGCCGCCTTGAGCGCGGCCTGGTCGACCTTGGAGACGTCACGCACCTCCGTACGCAACCGGGTGATGCAGGGTTCGATGTCGATGATGTTGCCCGCACCGCCGAGCCCCGCGATGATCGCGCTGGCATCAGCCGCCATCCGTCCTCCTCGTAACGTTACGACCAGGCTAAACGTCAGTCGGTCTGGGTCACCTTGTTGAGCCCGCGCGGCGCGTCGGGGTCGATGCCCAGCCTCCGGGCCAGCGCCTCGGTGAGCAACTGCCCCGGCACGATGAGGCCCATGGGCGCGACCCACTCGGGCAGGTCGGGGCCGTTGAGCGCGGCCGTACCCGCCTGGGCCAGCGCCGGGCCGCCGCCGATGGTGAAGGCCGCGGCGCCCGCCGCGACGACGCGTTCGGCGAGCGCGACCGTACCGGACAGCGTCGGGCTGTTCTCGGCGGCGACCAGCAGGGCGGGGGTGTCGGCGTCGACCACGGCGATCGGCCCGTGCAGCAGGTCGGCGTACGACAGGCCCATGGCGTGCAGGTAGCACGCCTCCTTGAGCTTGAGCGCGGTCTCCAGCGCGGTGGAGAAGGCCAGCCCGCGCGCGGAGACGACGGCCCCCTGCTTGTCGGCCAGGCCCTCGACGACCGCGTCGAGGTCGCCCGGCTCGGCGATCAGCTTCTCAACCGCGTCCGGAACCCGCTGCAGGTCGGCCGCGTCCACGTCGGCGCCGAGGCCGAGCGCGAGCACGGCCAGCGCGGCGAGCTGGGTGGTGTAGGTCTTCGTGGCGGGGACCGCCTTCTCCTCACCCGCCAGCGTGCACAACGCCAGGTCGGCGGCCTGGGCGAGCGGGCTGTCCGGGCCGCCGTTGGTCACGCCGACCGTACTGGCGCCACAGTCCTTGGCCCAGGTCAGCGTCTCGACGATCTCCTCGGTCCGGCCGGACTGCGAGATGGCGACGGCCAGCACGCCGTCGAGGTCCAGCTTGCGCTTGTACGTCGTCGCGACGGACGGGGCGGCGAGCGCGGCCAGCCGCCCGGCGTGGGCTTCGACCAGGTAGCGGCCGTAGACTGCGGCATTGTCGGAGGTGCCACGCGCGATGAACAGGAGCTGGCGGGTCCGCTCGCCCAGTGCTCTCACCTCGTCGACCCTGGGGAGCAGGGAATCGAGCGTGGCCCGCAGCGCCTCAGGCTGCTCGGCGATCTCGCTGCGCATCTTGGTGGTCATCATCCCTCAAATCGTTACCGGGCAGACTTGACCCTGTTTTGCGACATGTGGTCTAGTCCGGACTAGACCAGTACGAACCATAGCCCATCGCCCAGGTCAGATCGAGGGGAGGATCCGTGGCGCACATCGATCCGGACAGCCCGGTGCCCAAGTACTTCCAGCTGCGCGAGATCCTGCTGGACCTGATCGACAGCGACGAGCTGAGCATCGGCGCCGCCATCCCGTCGGAGCGCGAGCTGTGCCAGCGCTTCGGCCTCTCCAGGATGACAGTCCGGCAGGCGGTCGACCACCTGGTGTCCGAGGGCCGCCTGCACCGGGTGCCGGGCAAGGGCACGTTCGTGGCCAGACCCAAGATCGAGCTCGCACTGCAGCTCACCTCGTTCAGCGATGACATGCGGGCGCGCGGCATGGAACCGGGCTCGCGCGACCTCGACCGGCGGGTCGTACGCGCCAGCGCCCACCTGGCCAAGGAGCTGGGCATCCAGCCGGGCGAGGAAGTGCACTTCATCGAGCGGCTGCGCACCGCCGACGGCGAACCGCTGTCCATCGAGCGCGCGCACATCCCGGTCAAGTTCGCGCCCGACCTGGCCGAGCACGACCTGTCGGGCAGGTCGCTCTACGAGCTGCTGGAGAGCCGCTACGGGCTGGTCATGGACGCCGGCGAGCTGACCATCGACGGGGGCATCGCCGATCCGAGCGACGCCGACCTGCTCAAGCTCCCCCGGGGCGGGGCCGTACTACTGTTGCAGCGCAGATCCTTCTCCGGCGGCATCTGCGCGGAGCTGGGCGTGTCCACCTATCGCGCGGACCGCTACCAGCTGCGCACCATTCTGGAAATGCCCACCAGACGGGGCTGAGGGCCCGACCCGGAGGAACGCCCGGTGAACGAGACCACCGCCGCCAGGCCTTCGCCGTTCTCACGCGTGATGAACGTGCTCCAGCGCCTGGGCCGCTCGCTCATGCTGCCCATCGCCGCCCTGCCCGCGGCCGCGCTGCTGCTCCGCTTCGGCCAGCCCGACATGCTCGGCTCCAACGGCGCCGAGCCGGGCGGCCTGGCCGACGTGGCCGGCTTCGGCTGGATGAACCAGGTCGCCGAGGTGCTGGCAGCCGCCGGTGCGGCGCTGTTCGAGAACCTGCCGCTGCTGTTCGCGGTGGGGGTGGCGATCGGGTTCGCCCGCAAGTCCGACGGCTCGACCGCGCTCGCCGCGGTGGTCGGCTACCTGGTGTTCGACCGCGTGACCAAGGTGATGTTCTTCGGCTCGGCGATCAGGGACACGGTCCTGATCAAAGCGGTCCAGCCCCAGGGCAGCATCAAGGAGATCATCAACTACGGCATGCAGAACCCCACCCAGGTGCTCGGCGGCATCATGATCGGGCTGGTCACCGCCGTGCTGTGGCAGCGCTTCCACCGGATCAAGCTGCCGTCCTGGCTGGCCTTCTTCGGCGGGCGCCGGTTCGTGCCCATCATCACCTCGATCGTGGCGCTGCTGCTCGGCGTGCTCATCGGCTGGGTGTGGCCGATTCTCGGCGAGTGGATCGGCCACGCGGGCGAGGCCCTGACCACGCTCGGACCGCTGGGCACCGGCATCTACGGCCTGATCAACCGGCTGCTGATCCCGCTCGGCCTGCACCACTTCGTCAACTCGATCGTCTGGTACGTGGTGCCGCAGTGCGAGGTCGGCGGCCAGGTCCTCGGCGGCGACTGGAACTGCTACTTCGGCGGCGCCCCGCACTCCGGCCAGTTCATGGCCGGGTTCTTTCCGATCATGATGTTCGCGCTGCCGGCCGCCGCGCTGGCCATGTGGCGGGCCGCGCCCCCGCACCGGCGGGCGGCCGTGGGCGGCATCATGCTGTCGGCCGGGCTGGCGTCGTTCGTCACCGGGATCACCGAGCCGATCGAGTTCGCGTTCATCTTCGTGGCGCCGGTGCTGCTGGCCGTACACGCTGTGCTGACCGGACTGGCGATGGCGCTCACCACACTCATCGGCGGGCAGCTCGGCTTCGGCTTCTCGGCGGGATTGCTGGACCTGCTGCTGAACGCCAGTAAGGCGAACACCCACAACCTGCCGGGCATCCTCCTGCTCGGGGTGATCTATGGAGTGGTCTATTACGTGGTGTTCAGCTTCCTCATCCGCAAACTGAACATCATGACCCCGGGCCGCGAGCCCGAACCAGACGTCGACTCGGGTGAGCCGCCCTCTTAGCTCCTGGGCGGATCGTCATAACTGGTGACCCAGTCCGTTGAGCTCGGCCAGTCGCGTTCGGGGCGGTGGGGGTGGATACCGACGACGGCCAGCGGCGGCAGGTCATCGAGTTCCGACAGCTCCCGCCATTGGTCCTGGGTCACCTCCAGGTACCGCAATCCCTTCAGCTGGGTCACCGTGGCGATGTCGGCGACGGGCGCCGCCGCGATGTCCAGCGCCCACAGGTTCGGCACCGTACGGAGTGGAGCCAGTTCGACGGGTCGCACGCAGGTGATCGACAGCGAACGCAACTCCCGGTTTCGGGCCGGCGCCGTCAGGTCGGCCGACTCCACATCGAGCTCCAGATACTCCACCGGACGGTCACCGAGTGGGGTCAGATCGGGCGAACCCTTGCTCGACAGCGCCAGCGAACGCACCTCGGGCACCGCGGCGAGGAACGCGCAATCCTCTACGTCGACCACCCGGACCTCCTGCACCCGTGGACCGGCCCGCATGGCCCGCGCCAGGGAGGGCCGGTCCTCGCTGTACGTGGCATGCTCGACGGGCAGCTGCGGCAGGTCCGCGTCGATCCACAGGCTCTCGTCGTGACGGCGGTAGTCACCGCGTTCCAGAGCTTCCACCAGACGGCGCAGGAACGTGGTCACCGAGTCGGCGATGTACGTCGGCTCTGTCGTGTAGTCGACTCCGACCGAGATGACCTGCCCCGGGCGACCGTTCGGCCCGGGATCCATGTCCACGGCGAGCCAGTTGCCGCCGGTGTCGAAGGCGAACCGGATCCAGCCCGGACGCAGCGACGACCTCAGGACGGCGTTCGGGGGCTGAGCATCGAACACCGTCCGGCGCCAGGGCTCGTACTGCCATTCCTGCGCGATGTCGAGCCACTCGTCATCCTGGTCGCCGATCTCGGCGAGGGGGAGCCACGGGTGCCGGTCGAACAGCGCATTGATCAGGTCGCCGTCACCGTCGGCGATGCCGTACAGCGCGCGGAGGTCCGGAGGCAGCACAACGCCGAATCTGTCCTCCACCGCGGCAAGGTCCTCCTCACTCGCGGGCTCGGGGAGTTCCTCCTCGTAGCCGAGGATCTGCGCCATCAGCCGCCGGTAGGAGTGGAAGAGCCGCACTGCCTCGTCCGGATCACCAGCGGGAACCGCGGACTCAGGCGCCCCTTCCTGCTCGTCACCCCGATCGGGCAGGACGAAATCTTCATCGATCACATAAAGGCACGGCGGCTTCTGTCGGGAGGACTTCACCATGCCACCGCAACCTAGCAGCCGTCCCCGACATACTGATCATCTCCGCACGTTTGGCCGTTGACTGCCACACAGTGCCGCAGATGGATTACGGACCGCGACACCAGAATCGACGTCAGCGGCTCCGACGATAGAGGCCGCCCGAATTCGTTGGGGACGGCCCATTGGCGGCTGACGAGGACCGAAATCCCAGAAAGCACCGCTCGGCACCACTCCAACTTCCGGCGATCTTTCTCGCCAATCACCTCGAATCGGTGGGCTGAGCCGGAAAGTTGGTGGGCGATGTATTCGAGGGCCGGGCCGGAAACTCCTTGTACTGTCCCTCTCCCCCTATGACATCGGAGGCCCCATGTCATCCCTTCCACACCTCGCCGTTTCCGACCCGCTCGTGTGGGGACCGCCGGGAGTCGGTCCCGATGAGCGCAAGCTGCGGCTGCTCGGGCAGGCACTGGCCGAGGTGCTCTCGGGGCGGCGGCCGCCCGAGAGCGTCGCCGACCGGCTCACCGACAGGGCCTACCGCGAACTCGTCAAGGCGGGGCGGATGATCGAGACGAAACGAGCGCCGTTCGTGGGGAGCCCGCACGTGAAGGAGCCCAAGGACGGCGCGGTCGAGATGTGCCTCCTCGTCCACTGCGGCGAACGCAGCCATGTACTCGCCGTACGGCTTGAGCGACGCGGCGTCCAATGGCTGTGCACGGACTTCGAAACCGCCTGACAAGACTTCGAAACCGCCTGACAACCGGAAGAAGGCCCCCGCCGACAGGCGTGGGCCTTCTCCCAGAACCGGACCGGTGCGTTATGCCTGGGCGTTCTTGGGATCGCCGTGGCAGCGCTTGTACTTCTTGCCCGAGCCACAGGGGCAGGGCGCGTTGCGCTCGACGTTGCCGTAGGCGGCGCGCTCGGCCGAAGTGCTGCGGACCCGGGTGTGCTCGACCTCGCCCGCCTCACCCGGCGCGGAGTATTCGAGCTCGGCGGGCCGCTCGGGCCCACGCAGGCCGCGCGCGATGATCGAGCGGGTCTCCGCCATCATCGCGTCCTCTTCCTCGACGATCGGGTTCTCCTGAACCTCGACCTCGATGTTGAACAGGAAGCCGACCGAGTCCTCCTTGATGCCCTCGAGCATCGCGGCGAACATCTCGAAGCCCTCGCGCTGGTATTCGATCTGCGGGTCCTTCTGCGCGTAGGCCCGCATGCCGATGCCCTCGCGCAGGTAGTCCATCTCGTAGAGGTGCTCGCGCCACTTGCGGTCGAGGACCGACAGGATGACGCGGCGCTCGAACTCGCGGGTGGCGTCGGCGCCGAGCTCCTCCTCACGCCTGGCGTAGGCCTCCAGCGCGTCCTTCTTCATCTTCGTGCTGATGAGCTCGGCGGTGAGCTCCTCGCGGCCGCCGGCCTCCTCGACCACGTTGTCGATGGTGACCGTGACGGGGTAGAGCTCGCCGAACGCCTTCCACAGCTTGTCGAGGTCCCACTCCTCGGCGAAGCCCTCGGCCGTGGCGCCCGCGACGTAGCCGTCGATCACCTCGCCGATGAAGCCCTGCACCTGCTCGTGCAGGTCGGCGCCCTCCAGCACGCGGTGGCGCTCGGCGTAGATCACCTTGCGCTGCCGGTTCATGACCTCGTCGTACTTGAGAACTTCCTTGCGGATCTCGAAGTTCTGCTGCTCGACCTGGTGCTGGGCGGAGGCGATGGCCTTGGAGACGATGCCGGACTCGATCGGCTGCTCGTCGGGGATGTTGAGCCTGGTCATGATCATCTCGACCCTGGCCGAGTTGAACAGGCGCATCAGGTCGTCGCCGAGCGAGAGGTAGAAGCGCGACTCGCCCGGGTCACCCTGGCGGCCGGAGCGGCCGCGGAGCTGGTTGTCGATACGGCGCGACTCGTGCCGCTCGGTGCCGAGCACGTAGAGACCGCCGAGCACGGTGACCTCGTCATGCTCGGCCTTGACGGCCGCCTTGGCCTTCTCCAGCGCCTCGGGCCACGCCTTCTCGTATTCTTCGGGCGTTTCGAGCGGGTCGAGGCCGCGCTGGCGCAGCTCAAGGTCGGCGCGGAACTCGGAGTTGCCGCCGAGCATGATGTCGGTGCCTCGACCGGCCATGTTGGTGGCGACGGTGACGGCGCCCTTGCGGCCCGCCTCGGCGACGATCGCGGCCTCACGCGCGTGGTTCTTCGCGTTGAGCACCTCGTGCTGGACGCCGCGGCGCTTGAGCGCCTTGGACAGCCGCTCGGACTTCTCGACCGAGGTGGTGCCGACCAGCACCGGCTGGCCGACGTCGTAGCGCTCCTTGATGTCCTCGACGACCGCGGCGAACTTGGCGTCCTCGGTCTTGTAGACGACGTCGGCCTGGTCCTTGCGGATCATCGGACGGTTCGTCGGGATCGGGACCACGCCGAGCTTGTACGTCTGGTGGAACTCGTTCGCCTCGGTGACGGCGGTGCCGGTCATACCGGACAGCTTCTTGTAGAGGCGGAAGTAGTTCTGCAGGGTGACCGTGGCGAGAGTCTGGTTCTCGTCCTTGATCTTCACGCCCTCTTTGGCCTCGATGGCCTGGTGCATGCCCTCGTTGTAGCGGCGGCCGTGCAGGATGCGGCCGGTGAACTCGTCGACGATGAGCACCTCACCCTCGGCGACGATGTAGTCCTTGTCCTTCTTGAACAGCTCCTTGGCCTTCAGAGCGTTGTTCAGGAAGCCGACCAGGTGGGTGTGCTCGGCCTTGTAGAGGTTGTCGATGCCCAGCCAGTCCTCGACCTTGGCGACACCGGACTCCAGAACGCCGACCGTGCGCTTCTTCTCGTCGACGATGTAGTCGCCGGTGCTCTCCTCGTCGGGCGACTTGGCCTCGACGCCTCTGCGCAGCCGCGGCACGATCTTGGCGAACTCGGTGTACCACTTGCCCGACTGCTCCCCCGGACCGGAGATGATCAGCGGGGTGCGGGCCTCGTCGATGAGGATGGAGTCGACCTCGTCGACGATCGCGAAGTGGTGGCCGCGCTGCACGCACTCGTCCAGCGACCACGCCATGTTGTCGCGCAGGTAGTCGAAGCCGAACTCGTTGTTGGTGCCGTAGGTGATGTCCGCCTCGTACTGCTTGCGCCGCTCTTCCGGGGCCTGCCCGGCCAGGATCATGCCGACCTCGAGACCGAGGAATCGGTAGACGCGGCCCATGTTCTCGGCGCCGACCTTGACCAGGTAGTCGTTGACCGTGATGACGTGGACGCCGTTGCCGGCGAGCGCGTTGAGGTAGGCGGGGAGGGTACAGGTGAGGGTCTTGCCCTCGCCGGTCTTCATCTCCGAGATGTTGCCCATGTGAAGGCTCGCGCCGCCCATGATCTGCACGTCGAAGTGACGCTGACCGAGCACGCGGCGGGCCGCCTCGCGCACGGTCGCGAACGCTTCGGGAAGCAGATCGTCGAGGGTTTCGCCGTCCGCGAGCCGCTGCTTGAATTCGTCCGTCAGGGCGCGCAACTCCGCGTCGGACAGGCTCGTGAAGTCGTCCTCGATGGAGTTGACCTGATCGGCGATCCGCTTGAGCTTGCGCAGCGTCTTGCCTTCGCCGGCACGTAGGATCTTGTCGAGAATGGCTGCCACTTTATGTAAAGCTCCTCGCAGGTCTACCCCGGCGGCGCCGCCAGGAGGAGAGGCTGAGACAAACTTCCCCGTTGCCATCGTAGGCGGTTCAGCAACCAGACACAGCCACCGCGACGACGAGAGCGTCGGGCATGTCTGGGAGAATGGGGTCTAGGCAGAGCGTATGCCGGTAAGCCCGTGGTTTGCACCGTTAGCGGGATATCTGGCAAAGGGAAGGATTTGTGATGGTTGAGGGGCGCAAGTCAGAGCACACGGAGAATCTCGGTAACCATGGCGGCCGCGCGTCCTCATGGCTCGCGGTGACCGTGATGCTGCTCGGCACCGTCGTCGCCGGCTATGGGATGACCGCCGCCAACTGGACGCTCATCTGGATCGGCGCCGGGGTGTTCGTCGTGGGCGGCATCCTCGCCCTCGTCTTCGACATCTTCACCGACGTCGTGATCGACGCGCCCAGGGCGGGACTCCACGCGGAAGACCACCGCTGAGCCTCCGGCGAACCTCGGGGACGCCCGAACCTCCGGCATCCCTACCCCTCCAGGCCGCCTGGGCCTCCGACGCAGACGCGGAAGGCCGCCGCTCGCGCACGCGCTACGCGGCGGACCCCGCTCACGTACGCGTCCCGCTGCGGCACCCCCGCTCAGGTAGGCGTCCCGCTGCGGGAGCCCTGTTTACGTACGCGTCCCGCTGCGGGACCCCCGTTTGCGTACGCCACGCACCGCGGGCCCGCCCATGCCACGCGTCAGGCGGCGGGCCACCGTCTCTCCTTTCCTCCCGTCGGTTTTCTGTCGGTGCCCGCCGCTAGCATCGCGGCATGCATAGCCGTACCAATGTGCTGATATGACGGATCTGACGGCCGACGAGGCGCGGCGGCTGATCCTGCGCGCCCAGGGCCTGCTCGGCGCGGACGCCCGCCGAGGTGGCGTGCACGGCATGCTCCGCAGGCTCGGCGCGATCCAGCTCGACACGATCTCGGTCCTGGCCCGCTCCCACGAGCTCGTCGCCTATGCGCGCCTGGGCGCGGTGGGCAGGCCCAAGGTCGAGCGGGCCTACTGGCACAATCCCGCCCAGAGCTTCGAATACTGGTGCCACGCCGCCTGCATCCTGCCGATCGAGCACTGGCCCCTCTACTCCTTCAGGCGGCGCGCCTACCGCGATCGCCGCTACCGCTGGCACGAGGTGCCCGACCACGTGGAGAAGCTGCTGGATCAGGTACGCGCCTCGGGCCCGCTCACCACCTCCGACGTCGGCGGTGCCAAGAACGGCGGCCCCTGGTGGGACTGGTCCGACTCGAAGATCGGCCTGGAATGGCTGCTGGACATCGGCGAGCTCGTCTGCAGCCGCCGCGTCGGCTGGCGGCGGGTCTATGACCTCTCCGAGCGCGTGGTCCCCGCCGAACTCCAGGCCGAGGACCTCTCCGACGAGGAGTGCATCGTACGGCTGGCGGCCATCGCCGGTGCCTCGCTGGGCGTGGCGACCCGGGGCGACCTGATCGACTTCCTGCGCCTCAAGGGGAGATTCGCCGCCATCCTCGACGAGACGCTGCTCAGCGGGGCCACGGGGCTGGTGCCCGTACGCGTGACCGGCTGGCCCTCGACCAGGGGGCAGACCAACGCGTGGGCCAATCCGACGGCCCTGGAGTCGGCGCCGCGCGGGCGGCACCGGACGACGCTGGTGTCGCCGTTCGACTCGCTCATCTGGCATCGCGGCCGGACCGAGCGGGTCTTCGGCTTCAACTACCAGCTCGAGCTCTATGTGCCCAAGCACAAGCGGGTGCACGGCTACTTCACGATGCCGGTGCTGGCCGGTGGCCGGCTGATCGGCCGAGTGGACCCGGCCCGCGACGGCACCACGCTGGTGGCCAGACAGCTCAGCCTGGAGCCGGGCCTCACCGGCGCCAAATGGGCCGACGCCCTGAGCGACGCGCTGTGGTCGGCCGCCGAGTGGGTGGGCTGCAACACCGTACGAGTCGAACGCGCCGACCCCGACCTCATCGCCCACCTGGAGGCGGACCCCAGATAAGACCTCAGGCCGGAGGGGCGGCCGATCGGCGCCTGCCCCACCCATCGAGGGCGCAGGCGGCCAGTACCCGGCACGCCCACCGAGGGGGCGGGCGATCCGTAGCCGCCGCGCCCACCGAGGGCGATGTCAGGTGATCTCCAGCATGCGCTCGCGCACCGCGTAGACCACAGCCTCCATGCGCGAGTGGAGCTGCAGCTTGTCGAGGATGTTGCGGACGTGGTTCTTGACCGTGTTCTCGGAGATGAAGAGCTGCTTGGCGATCTCGCGGTTGTTCATCCCCTTGGCCACCAGGCGCAGCACCTCCATCTCCCGCTCGGTCAGCCGCGGCACAGGGAGCTGGGGTGGGCGTTCGCTCTCCTTCTTGCTCATGTTCGCGAACTCGTTGATGAGTTTGGCGGCCATGGCCGGATTGATGAGCGACTGGCCTTCGTGAACTCCGCGCACGGCGGCGGGGACGTCGTTGATCTGCACGTCCTTGAGCAGATAGCCGGTCGCGCCCGCCTTGATGGCCTCGAAGAGGTCTTCTTCCTCGTCGCTGACCGTCAGCATGATGATGCGGGTGCTCGGCACCGAAGCCTTGATGCCCTTCGCCGCCTCGATGCCGTCGCGCCGCGGCATGCGTACGTCCATGAGCACCACGTCGGGCATGAGGCGGTCGGCCAGTTCGACCGCCTCATGCCCGTCGCTCGCCTCACCGACCACCTCGATGTCTGGCTCGGCGGCCAGCGCCAGAGCCAGGCTCCGCCTGATCAGCTCGTGATCGTCCACGATCAGGACGCGGATCGGCTCGCCTCCTGACGGGCGCGCCTCGCCGGACTCCGTCACCAGGCCTCCTCGATCAGCCTGGAGACCGCCATCTCCGCGCTTCGCTCGCTCATGACCTGACTGAGCTCGCTCACGTCTCCTCCTCGTCGGGGGGCCAGAGCCGTTGGACCGCCAATGATGGCATGTCTCACGCGGTCCTAGGGTGGTCGAGAAGATCTTTTAGCGCTGCGTCACGGCTCTACGAGCCGAAGTACGCCATAGTTGTAGCCGCGCCGGTTGTAAACGACACACGGCTGGCCACTCTCCTTGTCACGGAACAGATAGAAGTCGTGGCCGACCAGCTCCATCTCGAGGAGAGCCTGGTCGATGGTCATGGGTTCCGCTTTGTGGTGCTTCTCTCGTACGATGAGCGGCCCGTCGCCGTCCATCTCGATGGGGACGATGTCGTCATACTGCTTGTCGTCGGGGAGCTCTTCTTCTTCGTCGAACTCCGGTACGACCTCGGCCTTGCGCGGTGGCGCCAGGTCGGCGGCTTCGGGCAGCGTCGCGGTGATCTCCGCGACGGAGGGCGGCGCGTGGTTGCCGTGGTGCACCTTGCGCCGGTCGGACAGCCGCCTGAGCCGGCCTTCCAGTTTGTCCAGGGCCATATCCAGGGCGGCGAATCGATCGTCGGCGGAAGCCTCCGCGCGAATGGCGGGTCCTCGAGAGTGAATGGTCAGCTCGACGCGCTCTCGCTGACTGGCGATGCGCGGATTGCGCTCCTTCGACACCTCCACATCAACTCGAATGAGCTTGTTGTCCAGACGCTCGATCCTGGCCAGCTTGGTCTCCACCTGGTCTCGGAACCGATCACTCACTCCTGTGTGCCGGCCCTTGACGATGATGTCCATGCAACAGCCCCCCTTCGTCTAACGACTGAGAAAGAGCGCCCGACGACGTGCTTGCCGGGCGGGGTCTTCCGTCTGCCTCTCTGCTGTCACCGTTACCCTCTTCCGACGTTCCGTCACCGGGTTCTCGGGTGGCACCCGCCCGGCCGACCTGGTCTTCGACCCCACATCCGCCTGCTGAGGATTTCGCGGCTCTGATGCCACTACTGCCCTTCTCTCCTGACGGGGGACATCTGGACCCCCGGGAAGGCAGGACTTACCCCTAAGCCGCACCGTGATCGGTCGACAAAGAGTCGCCTTACGTGGACCGTTTTGCCTGCGGCTGGCATCGGCTAGCAGAGCCGGGACTCCCGGCCCTGCGCAACCACGGACCCGAACGGGTGCCATGTCAGAACGCTATCCGCATCGGAGACGAATGTCAGCCTAGGGATCGGTCAAACGATCACTTTCTGTGATTTTCCTCCAATGTGACTCACGTGACGGATGCCCCTTTTTGCGTACGCCGGGCCACACATCCCCTCCCTTACGGAGGTCTGAGCTGCCCCACCGCTGCCCAGCGGGTAGGCACATATGGCGTCCAGGTGAGAGCGGAAAAATGATCTCCCTTTACTCAGTGTGACCGTAATGGATTGCAAGATCTTCGGCGTGTCGCGGCCACGGTGACGGCCAGCAGGACGTCGACGCCGTGCACCCGGAGTGTCCTGGCGGCTTCGGCCAGTGTGGAGCCCGTGGTCACAATGTCGTCCACGAGCAGCACAGAGGCCGCTGGACGGGCCTTCGCGACGGGGGTGACCCGAAGTGAGGCGGCGAGGTTGGCGGCCCGCTGCGTGGCGCTCAGGCCCGCCTGGTCGCCAACCTGACGCGCCTGTCCGAGCGCGGGCCACAGCTCCGCCCGGTGACCGAACGCCGCCAGCTGCCGCACGGCCAACGCCGCCAGCCTGCCGACTGGGTCGTGCCCCCTTGACCGGAGAGCTCGACGGGCGCTGGGCACGGGGACGACCGCCACGGCCACGGGTGTGGCGGGCCGGTCCCCGAGGGGTGTGGCGGGGCGGTCCGCCAGGGGTATGACAGGCCGGTCCGCCACAGCGTGACCGGCGGTGTATGCCAGGGCGTGGCAGGCGGTGAAGGCCAGGGCCGTCGCCAGGGGACGGGCCAGCGTGGTCTGGCCGCGCTCCTTGTAGGCGACGATCGCCTCGCGCACGGCCCCCGTGTAGTCGGCGGCCGACCAGCACTCGGGGAGGCCGTCGGGGGCGGGTCTCGGCATGCGGCGGGCCGGGGCGGGGTCCAGACAGGTCCCGCACAGGCGCGGGCCCTTGGTGCCACAGCCCAGGCAGCGCTGGGGAAGGGCCAGGTCAGCAAGGTCGGCGAGAGCGGCGAACACGAGGACCAGCATGCCCGCCGACCCCGACAATTTCAGCCCACGAACGACCCCCGCACGGACGGCCAGTCACCGTCCCCATCAGCCTAAGGACGGCCCCGCATGAGCGGCGGATCGTCCCCCGGAACCCGGTGGTCCAGATGTCCCCTGTCAGGAGAAGGGGCGCCCCTGGCGGGCGGGCAGCTACCGCCCTATCAACCCAGGAATGACCCCCACACAAGTGGCGGATCGCTGTCCGGTCAGCCCCGGCATGGCGGCCAGTCGCAGCCCGGCCGACTCTGGGGGGCGTCCAGCCGACCACGGAAAGCGTCCAGGTGGTCCAGGCGGAAGCGTTCAGTCAGCCCAGGGGGAACAGCGGGGTGTCGGCGTCTGCGGCGATCTTGGAGGTCCAGTTCTGCTTGTCCAGGTTGGACTCCAGGATCTCGTTCTTCTTCTCGGTCCCCGCCAGGATCCGCTCACCCTGCGCGGCCAGCGCCCGCAGCCGCGTGTCCGACGGCAGCTTGGTGATCGTGCCGTCGCCCACGTTGATCTCCTTGACCACCGGCCCGGCCTTGCTCTGCGACAGCACCACCAGGTGCTCGCCGTCGCGCCAGGCCAGGTCCCGGATCTTCTCGTCGTCGACCGTGCTCAATGTCTGGAAATTTCCGAGCATGACGGCGGCGCCGCTTCCTGTGATGGCGCCGACCCGGATCTCGTGCTGGCCGATCGTCACCGCCACCCGCACGCCGTCCCTGGCGATCCGCAGCCGCGTGACGTCGAACCCGTCGAGGCTGGGCGCGGCAATGCGTTCGGGCCCGCGCCCGGCGCCCGGATTGCACCGCAGCACGGCGCCGTTCCGGCGGTCGTACGTCCATAGGGTGCCGTCCCGATGCCAGGACGGCGCCGTGAGATCCGCGCTCGCCCCCTGGATCCACTGCTGCCAGCGGCCGTCCGCCGCGGCCGTGGTCACCCAGATGCCGCCCGCGCTCGACTTGGCGGCGATGAGATCGGCGCCCTGGCCGACGGAGAAACCGCCGACCGCCACGGCGAAGGCCGAGTACTGGTTGTTCGCCTGACCGGCGGGTCCGGCCACGGGCCGGCCGGGGCCTTCGGTGGCCATCGCGTAGACGGCGCCCTTGCTGGTGTAGTAGGCGGCGTTCGAGGAGGTGCCCAGCCAGGGGTCGCTGATGTTGGGCGGGATGGTCAGCGCCTCCGAGGAGTAGAACGGCTCGCCGTCCAGCTGCACCTCGATGTACCGGCCGTTGGCCACGTTGTTGCTGGTCAGGCTCCATCTGAGCTGGGCTTGGAGTCCCCTGGTGAAGATGTCGCCCGAGTCGATGGGACCACTGAGGTTGATCACCACGCGGTCGTCCCCGGCGCGTACGGACTCGACTCGCGTGCCGTGCGGGAAGACGTTCTCCACGGCGCCCTGCAG
The DNA here is from genome assembly GCF_040680095.1 of Nonomuraea sp. NPDC052129. Lineage (NCBI taxonomy): Bacteria > Bacillati > Actinomycetota > Actinomycetes > Streptosporangiales > Streptosporangiaceae > Nonomuraea > Nonomuraea sp. NPDC052129. The sequence goes on from NZ_JBFAVX010000004.1 coordinate 37,027, forward strand.
CGCCTTGCTCGGTCCCTTGAGCAGCCGTTCGATGATCGTCTTGGCGAAGCTCTCGGTGGGCTTGAGCCGCAGCCGGACCCGGTCGACGACGAGCATGTCCGAGTTGGCGCCGCCGCTGCCGGGCGTGCCGTTCAGGTAGTAGAGGTTCGTCGGCCGGTACGCGCGGGTGACGTCCGCCTCGGTGAGCAGGAGGCCGCCGACCAGCGACTTGACCCGATAGTCGCCCTGCTGGTCCTTGACCAGCGTGAACTTCCTGTCGACCCCCACGGAGGTGGGCACATAGGTGTCGTCGTTCTCGATGCGGGCGACCTGGGTGCCGGAGAGGGAGACGGTGATCTCCTTGTCGCCGATCTTCCCCTCCACGTCGTACTTCACCAGGTTGTCGAGGACCGTCACCGGACCGCCGGGCTTCCACGCCTGCCGCGCCTCGGGGGTCAGGTACTTCGCCAGGATCTCCGGATCGTCGGCGTAGGCGGCCATGGCGGCCTGCAAGCCCGTCACCACCTGCTCCGGCGACCAGCCGGCCTGCGGCGGGATGGCGACCATGCGCTGGAACGGCTTGTTCATCGGGTCGCCGCCATCGGCCTCGCCGACCGGGAACGGACCGCCCACAGGGATCACCGCGCAGGCCGAGCTCCAGAAGAGAGCCGCGACGACGGCGACGACAACGCCGAGCCGCCTGATCCGCAAAAAAACCGGAGCACTAGTCCTCGTCATAACCAGCCCCGTCCGCCGAGGCGGGCAGCAGCACCGGCGTCATCTGCCCGCGCCACGTGCGCCGCATCTCGATCTCCGGTGGCACCAGCGACAGCGGCGACCCCTTCAGGTCGGTCCCGGCCACCCGGGGCAGCGTCAGCCGGAACTGCGAGCCCTCCCCCTGCTGGCCCCATGCCTGCAGCCAGCCGCCGTGCAGGGAGGCGTCCTCACGCGAGATGGCCAGGCCCAGCCCGGTGCCGCCGATGGTCCGCGCCCGTGACGGGTCGGCGCGCCAGAACCGGTCGAACACCATGGTGTCCTCGCCGGCTTTCAGGCCGATTCCGTGGTCTCGTACGGCGACCGCCACCGCGTCCCGGTCGGCGCCCACCGTCACCACGACGTCCCTGCCCTCGCCGTGCTCGATGGCGTTGAACAGCAGGTTGCGCAGGATGCGCTCGACCCGCCGGTTGTCGATCTCCGCCATGCACGGCTCGTTGGGCAGCCGCAGCTCGAAGCGGGTGGAGTGGCGCTCGGCCAGCGCCTCGGAGTCGCCGATCGCGCGCAGCACCACGTCACGTACGTCGACCGGGTCGAGGTCGAGCGTGGCGGCACCGGCGTCGTAGCGGCTGATCTCCAGCAGGTCGGCCAGCATCGACTCGAACCGCTCCAGCTGGGCCTGCATGAGCTCGGCCGAGCGGGCGGCCATCGGGTCGAAGTCCTCGCGGGCGTCGTAGAGCAGGTCGGCGGCCATCCGCACGGTGGTCAGCGGGGTACGCAGCTCGTGGGAGACGTCGGACACGAACTGCCGCTGGACCTGGGACAGCTCCTCCAGCTGGTGGATCTTCAGTGCCAGGTTGACGGCCATCTCGTTGAACGAGGTGGCCAGGCGGGCCAGGTCGTCCTCACCGCGTACCTTGAGCCGCTCGTCGAGCTTGCCCGCCGCCAGGCGCTCGGCCGCCTCGCGGGCCAGCCGGACCGGGCTGACCACCTGCCGGGCGACCAGGTAGGCGATGGCGGCCAGCAGCACCACGAGGCCCAGTCCCACCACGGCGATGGCGAGCCGGACGTTGGACAGCATCCGCTCTTCCTCGCTGATCGGGAAGAAGTGGTAGACCTCGTAGTTCTCGCCGTTGAGGAGGCTGACCACGCCGGCGATGACCAGCGTGGGCGTGGGCTGACTCTCACCGGTGAACGTGATGGGCGCGGTGAAGCGGTACGGCTTGTCGAAGATGAACTTCCGCTCGTCGCGCCGCAGGGCCTGCTCCAGTGCCAGCGGCACGTCCTCCGGCGTGACGTTGCCCGAGGCGCGCGATCTGCCGGGGTTGGAGGTGTTGAGCACCAGCACCTCGTAGCGCTTCTTGGAGCCGTTCTCGCCGGAGCCGGTGATGGTGTCCATCACCTCGTCGAGCGGGTCGGCGGGCGCGTTGCCGCTCGCGTCGGAGGTCGACTTGGCCTGGTCGTCGGGCTTCTGGCTGAGCGCGTCGGCGATCTGCACGCGGTCGGCGAACGCCTCGGTGGCCGACGACTGCTGACGGCTCTCGATGACCGACCGGTTGATCTGGTCGGACAGGAAGACGCCGAGCACGACCACCACGGTCACGGAGATCACCAGCGTGCTGGTGACCACCTGGAGCTGGAGCGAGCGCCGCCATACGCTCCGTGCCCTGCCCGCCGCACGCCGCGTCCGCCGCCGGACCCCGCCGAGAATCTGGCGGAGAGTACGGCGACGGAGTCGTTTCTGGCTGGTCGGGGGCATGGCAGGGGTGGGCGCCGGTCAGGCCGGCCCGGCTTTGTAGCCCACACCACGGACCGTGACCACGATCTCGGGGTGCTCGGGGTCCTTCTCGATCTTCGCCCGGAGCCGCTGAACGTGCACGTTGACCAGGCGCGTGTCGGCCGCGTGCCGGTAGCCCCAGACCTGCTCCAGCAGGACCTCACGGGTGAAGACCTGGCGCGGCTTGCGAGCCAGCGCGACGAGCAGGTCGAACTCGAGCGGCGTCAGGTTGATGGTCTCCTCGAAGCGCTTGACCGAGTGGCCGGCCACGTCGATGGTGATGTCGCCGATCTGCAGGATCTCCGGAGTGGGCTCGTCGGTACGGCGCAGCCGCGCCCGCACCCTGGCCACGAGTTCCTTCGGCTTGAACGGCTTGACGATGTAGTCGTCGGCCCCCGACTCCAGACCGAGCACGACGTCGATCGTGTCGCTCTTGGCGGTGAGCATGACGATGGGCACCCCCGACTCCGCCCTGATCCTGCGCGCCACGTCGATGCCGTCGGCCCCCGGCAGCATCAGGTCGAGCAACACCAGGTCCGGGCGCGTGTCCCGGAAAGCGTCGAGGGCTTTGTCCCCGTCTGAGACAAAGGATGGCTCGAAGCCTTCGCCGCGCAACACGATGCCCAGCATCTCGGCGAGAGCGGCGTCGTCATCGACGACCAGCACGCGACCTTTCATGGCCCCTCATTCGTTCTACGCATTCTGGGACATACCCGCACGATCGCTGAAGGTTACCCTTAGTTGGCCCATGCGTGGGACATGAGACCCGCAAAAGACGAGTTTTAGACTTGCATCCGCGACCGCAATCTCAGTCTGCGGTAACGGAACGACTTTCGGCCATCCTTCGATGAGATCCTTGAGCCGGAACGCCCTGGAATGCGGGCAAGTTGCGCCGGCGAATCGTACGCACGACACCAATGCCCCGCCCACCATGCCAGGATTGGGATATGTCAGACGGTCACGGTCCCTCGCCCGAGACGCCACCAGGCTGGGCTCCAGAACAGCCCCCTCCCTACGGCGCCCCGCAGACCTCGCCGTGGACCGCCCCCGGCTTCGAGCACCAACAGCCGCAGCAGCCGCCACCCGGCTCCGGTCCGCAACCGCCCTATCAGCAGCCGCCGCCCGGCTACGGCTACATGCCGCATCCGCCCGCACTGCGCCCGGGGATCATACCGCTACGGCCGCTGGGGCTGGGCGACATCCTCGACGGAACGATCAAACTCATCCGGTCCAACCCCAAGGCCGTGCTGGGCCTCTCGGCGGTCGCCGCCCTGCTCGGGGCCGTCCCGATCGCGATCGGGCAGGTGTTCGCCTTCGACACCATGCGCGGCGTGCTGAACGATCCGTCCTCGGCGGAGCAGGCGGACGTGACCGGCCTGTACGGCGGCTTCATCGCCCAGTACGGCGGCGCGATCGTCTCCTACGCGGTCAGCTTCGTCGTGGTGACACTGCTGACCGGCGTGCTGATGCGGATACTCGGCCGCGCCGTGTTCGGCGGCAAGATCTCCGCCGGAGAGGCGTGGCAGCTGACCAAGAGCCGCGTCCCGGCGCTGTTCGGCGTGGTGGGGCTGATGGCCGTCATCATGCTGGTCCCGCTGGTCGTCATCGCGCTGATCATCGTCGCGGTCATCGCGACCGGCGCGGGCGACGACTCGCCCGCCACGGCCGGCGGCGTGCTCGTGATCACCGGGCTGCTGCTCATCCTGTACATCGCCTACGTGCTGTACTTCCGGACCCGCTTCGCGCTCGCGGCGCCGGCCGTGGTGCTGGAGGGAAGGGGCCCCATCGACGCCCTGCGGCGCTCCTGGAACCTCGTGACCGGTGACTTCTGGCGGGTGCTCGGCATCCTGCTGCTCACCTCGCTGCTGGTGGGGCTCGTAGCGGGCATCCTGGAGGTGCCCTTCACCATCGCCGGCACCCTCTTCGGCCTGCTCGGCGAGTCGGCGGGCGCCACCGTGCTGTCCACGGTGCTGATCACCATCGGCGGCACGCTCGGCGCGATGATCACCTATCCGTTCGAGGCGGGCGTCTCGGGTCTCCTCTACGCCGACCGGCGGATGCGCAGCGAGGCGTTCGACCTGGTGCTGCAGACGGCGGCGATCGAGCAGCAGCGCCAGGGCTGGGTGCACGCCTCCGCCGACGAGCTCTGGCACCCGTCCAACTCCGCCAGGCCGTGACCCCGATCGACAGGGGGGAGGCCGCGCGCAGGGCCGCGGATGAGCTCCTCAAGCCCGGATACGAGAAGGAATCACTGCTGGACCAGGCGTACCGGCGCTTCACGCAGTTCGTCGGCGATCTCATGGACGCGGCCACGGGCGGCGGCACGACCGGCGGCATCATCTCCGCCGTCGTGATCGTAGTGATCATCGGCGGGGTCATCGCGCTGGTCGTATGGCAGCTCCGCAAGACCTCGCGGGCGAACGCGACGGCGGCGGACGGCCTGTTCGGCGAGCGGAGGATGACCGCCGCCGAGCACCGCCAGGCGGCCGAACGGCTGGTCACCCAGGGCCGCTGGACCGAGGCGATCCAGGAACGGCTGCGCGCCATCGCCCGCGATCTGGAGGAGCGGGCCCTGGTCGACGGGCTGCCCGGACGCACGGCCGACGAACTGGCCGCCGAGGCGGGCCAGGCGCTGCCCGCCTTCGCCGCGGAACTGACGACCGCCGCCCGCTCGTTCGACGACGTGACCTACGGCGACGTGCCGGGCACCCGGGAGGCGTACACCGCCATGAGCGAGCTCGACGAGCGGCTCCGCCAGGCCAGGCCGGTCCCGCTGGCCGGGAGGACCCCATGAGCGCCAGGCCGGTCCCGCCGACTGGGGGAACCTCATGAGCCTCGACATGCGCCCCCAGGAGACCGGCGAGTCCTACTCCACCGCCCCGACCGTGCGCTCGACCTGGCGGGCGAGCCGGATGATCGTCCTGCTCGGCGCGCTCATCGTGCTCGCCGCGGTCCTCAGCGTGCTGCTCAAACCGGACTCCCGCCCGGCCCGCCACCTGGATCCCGCCGACTCCTCGTTGTCGGGCTCGATGGCGCTGGCCGCGCTGCTGCGCGACCGCGGTGTCACCGTCGACCGGGTCGACTCGTCGGGAGCGGCCGCCGCGAAGGCGAACGGCGCCGCGCCAGGCGACCGGCTGCTGCTGATCACCGACGCGACCTACGCCAACACCCGCGAGCTGGCCGCGATCCAGGGCGACCGGGTGATCGTCGGCAGCGTCTTCGACCTCGACGAGCTGGCCCCCGGCGTACGGCCGGAGCGGGGCAGCGCCCGTGAGCGCTCCCGCGAGCCGGAGTGCTCATTGCCCGCCGCCAAGGCCGCGGGCAGCGCGTTCATCGGCGGCGGCGCGTTCACCGGACCGTCGGGCGCCATCGGCTGTTACCCGGCGGGCGACGGATCGACGCTGGTCAGCTACCCCAACGCGGGCGGCACCACGACGGTCCTGGGCAGCGGCGAGTTCATGACCAACCAGCGCCTGGCCGAGGACGGCAACGCCGCGCTCGCCCTCAACCTGTTGGGCTCGGCCAAGGCCGTGACCTGGCTGGTGGCGCCCGAGACGCCGCCGGTGGGCGAGCTGCCCGGCGAGGCCGGTCAGTCCATCTACGAACTGATGCCCGCGGGCATCCCCTGGGCCGTGCTGATGTCGGTCATCACGGTGGCGCTGGTGGCGTTCTGGCGAGGCCGGCGGCTGGGGCCGGTCGTGACCGAGCGGCTGCCCGTCGTGGTGCGGGCCGCGGAGACGGTCGAGGGGCGCGGGCGGCTCTACCGGGCCAGACGGGCCAGGGGCAGGGCGGCCGACTCGCTCAGGGCGGGCACGATCGACCGGCTCACGCCCCGGCTCGGCCTCGGCTCCGGCTCGGGGCGGCACGAGCTGGTGGCCGCCATCGCCGTACGGACCGGCCAGGACCCGCAGGAGATCGGCGCCGCGTTGTACGGCCCGCCCCCCGCCGACGACGCCGGGCTCGTCGGCCTGGCACGCTACTTGGACGTCATCGAGAGGACCGTCAGTGAACATTGAGGAGACCGCCCACGTGCCCGGCGGTGACGCGGCCAGGGACGCGCTCAGCGCGCTGCGCGCCGAGGTGTCCAAGGCCGTGGTGGGCCAGGACGCCGTGGTGACCGGGCTGGTCATCGCGTTGCTGTGCCGGGGGCACGTGCTGCTCGAAGGCGTGCCGGGCGTGGCCAAGACGCTCATGGTCCGCACCCTGTCCGCCGCGCTCTCGCTGGACTTCAAGCGGGTGCAGTTCACGCCCGACCTGATGCCGGGCGACGTGACCGGCTCGTTGATCTACGACGCGAAGACGGCGCGGTTCGAGTTCCGCGAGGGGCCGGTGTTCACCAACCTGCTGCTGGCCGACGAGATCAACCGCACCCCGCCGAAGACCCAGGCCGCGCTGCTGGAGGCTATGGAGGAGCGGCAGGTCAGCGTGGAGGGCGACGCGCGCAAGCTGCCCGACCCGTTCGTGGTGTGCGCGACGCAGAACCCGATCGAGTACGAGGGCACCTACCAGCTGCCGGAGGCGCAGCTCGACCGGTTCCAGCTCAAGTTGACCGTGCCGCTGCCACCGCGCGACCAGGAGATCATGGTCCTCGAACGGCACGCGCGCGGCTTCGACCCGCGCGACCTGTCCGAGATCAAGCCCGTCGCCACCGCCCAGGACCTCGAAGCGGGCCGCGAGGCGGTCTCGAAAGTACACGTGGCGCCCGAGGTGCTCGGCTACATCGTGGACGTGTCCCGGGCCACCAGGAACTCTCCGTCGCTCCAGCTCGGCGTCTCGCCGCGTGGCGCGACCGCGCTCCTGGCCGCCTCGCGGGCCTGGGCGTGGCTGTCGGGCCGCGCCTACGTCACGCCCGACGACGTCAAGGCGCTGGCCAGGCCCGCGCTGCGGCACCGGATCCAGCTGCGGCCCGAGGCCGAGCTGGAGGGCGCGACCTCCGACGGCCTGCTCGACGGCATCCTGGCCTCGGTCCCGGTCCCGCGCTGATGGCTCTGACGGGACGCGCCGGGCTGGTGGCGGCGATCGGCATCGTGGTCGTACTGCTGGCGCCCGATCCGGGACCCGCGGTCGCGGGCGTCTGCCTGCTGCTGACCGCCGCGATCATCGTGGACCTGGTGTTCGCGGGCGCGGTCCGCCCGCTCCGCTTCCACCGCTCGGGCGACCGGCTGGTCCGGCTCGGCGGCCAGGCGACGGTCGAGCTGGTGGTGGAGAACCCGGGCGGCAGGCGCGTACGCGGTCTGCTGCGCGACGCCTGGCCGCCCTCCGCGGGCGCCTCACCGCGCTCCCAGCGGCTCGACGTGCCCGCCGGAGAGCGCCGCAAGCTCGTCGTGACGCTCACCCCGACCAGGCGCGGCGACCGCGAGTCCGTGGCGCTCACCGTGCGCTCGCTCGGGCCGCTCGGCCTGGCCGCCCGTCAGGGCACCCACCGGGCGCCGTGGTCGGTGCGCGTGCTGCCGCCGTTCCTGTCACGCAAGCACCTGCCTTCCCGGCTCGCCAGGCTCCGCGAGCTCGACGGCCAGCACCCGGCCCTGGTGCGCGGGCAGGGCACCGAGTTCGACTCGCTGCGCGAGTACGTGGTGGGCGACGACGTACGCTCGATCGACTGGCGGGCCACCGCGCGCCGCCACGACGTGGTCGTACGCACCTGGCGCCCGGAACGCGACCGGCGGGTGCTGATCGTGCTCGACACCGGCCGCACCTCCGCGGGCCGGGTGGGCGACGCCCCGACGCCGATGGCCGGCGCCGAGGCGGGCGCCGGCGGGCTGCTGGTCCGGCCGGAGCCCCGGCCGGTGCCGGGCTGGCCCCGGCTCGACTGGTCGATGGACGCGGCCCTGCTGCTCGCCGCGCTGGCCGCCAAGGCGGGCGACCAGGTGGACTTCCTCGCCTACGACCGGGCCGTACGCGCCTGGGTGGCCGGGGCCTCGCGCACCGAGCTGCTGTCATCACTGGTCAACGCGATGGCGCCGATCGAGGCGGAGCTGATCGAGGCCGACTCGCAGGGCATGGTCGCGGCGGTCCTGTCCCGGGCCAAGCGGCGCTGCCTGGTCGTGCTGCTCACCGACCTCAACTCGGCCGCGCTCGAAGAGGGGCTGATGCCGGTGCTGCCGCAGCTGTCCGCGCGCCACCTGGTGCTGGTCGCGGGCGTCTCCGATCCGCGCGTGGCGGCGATGGCGGCCCAGAAGGACACGGCCGAGCAGGTGTACGACGCGGCGGCGGCCGAGCACACGCAGCTGGGGCGGCGGCGCATCACCGCCCGGCTGCGCCGCCACGGCGTCGAGGTGGTGGACGCGCCCCCGGAGGACATCGCCCCGGCCCTGGCGGACGCGTACCTGGCGCTCAAGGCAGCCGGCCGCCTGTAGACAGCCTGTGGTCGGGGTCAGGCGCTGGGGGCCACGTCCGGGGCGCGTTCGAGATCGCCGGTCTCGTTCTGGCGCAGCGCCCGCCTGCCGAAGACGATCACGTACGCGAGGAAGGCCCCTTCGGCGAGCACCCCGATGCCCACCCGCACCGGGGTCGGCAGCCCGGACGGCGTGACGAACGCCTCGATGAGCCCCGACACGAACAGCACCCCGACCAGTCCGAGCGCCACGCTGACCACCGCCCGGCCCTGCTCGGCCAGCGCCTCGACCCGCTTGCGCGGCCCGGGGTCGATGACCGTCCAGCCCAGCCGCATGCCGACGGCGGCCGCCAGGAACACCGCGGTCAGCTCCAGCAGGCCGTGCGGGGTGATCAGCCCGAAAAAGATGTCCAGCTTGCCACGGGAGGCCATCAGCCCGGCGGAGACGCCGAGGTTGGCGGCGTTCGACCAGAGCAGCACCGGAATCGGCAGGCCCAGGAGGATCGCGTAGATGATGACCTGCGCCGAGACCCACGCGTTGTTGATCCACACGTGTCCGGCGAAGGAGGCGGCCGGGTTCTCCGAGTAGTAGTCGGCGAAGTCGTGCTCGACGAGCTGCGTGATCTCGTCAGGCGAGGCGATCGAGGTCTGCACCTGGGGATTGCTCGCCACCCACGCGCCGAGCACCCACGAGACGGCGATGAACGCCAGCGACGTGGCCAGCCACCACCACCGGGCCCGGTAGGCCACCACCGGGAACGACACGGTGACGAACCTGACGAACTCCCGCCAGGCGGGCGTGTGCGCGCCCGTCACCGCCGACCGCGCCCTGGCCACCAGCGCGGACAGGCGGCCGGTCAGCATCGCGTCCGCGGAGGACGAGCGGACGATCGACAGATGCGTGGACACCCGCTGGTAGAGGTCGACCAGCTCGTCGACCTCGGGACCGGTCAGGGAGGAGCGGTGTTTGACCAAGTGCTCCAATCTGTCCCATACCGGGCGGTGTGCGGTGACGAACGCATCGATGTCCACCCGACCATTGTGGCCGGTCATCCATCGGGTCAATGCCGTTAGGCTCCACGTATGTCAGAGGTTGTGACCGGTGACGCCGTCGTCGTCGAGGTACGGGTGGCCCAGATGCCGTCCCGCGCCTTGGCGCTCATCATCGACATGGCGGTCCAGATGACCGTCCTGATCGCCACGTACGTTGCATTGCAAGCGTTCTTCCTGGTCACCGACACGGCGCTGTTCGCGGCCGTGTCGATCGTGCTGCTCGTGCTGGTGATCGTGGGCTACCCGGTCATCTTCGAGACGGTGAGCAGAGGGCGGAGCCTCGGCAAGCTGGCGCTCGGGCTGCGGGTGGTCAGCGACGACGGGAGCCCCGAACGGTTCAGGCAGGCGCTGTTCCGCGGGCTGGCCGGGCTGGTGGAGTTCTGGATGTTCTCCGGGGCGCCGGCGTTGATCTCCTCGCTGGTCTCCCAGCGGGGCAAGCGGCTGGGCGACATCTTCGCGGGCACGATCGTGATCTCGGAGCGCGGGCCGCGATCCGACGGGCACCTGATCATGATGCCGCCGCCGCTGGCCGCCTGGGCCGCGACGCTGGAACTCTCCCAGCTGCCAGAGGAGGTCGCGACGGCCGCCCGGCAGTACGTCTCCCGCTGGCACGACCTGTCGCCGCAGATCCAGCACGAAGTGGGGATGCGCATCGCGGCTCAGGTGGCGGCGTTCGTCTCACCCGCCGCGCCGTCCGGGGTGCCGCCGCACGCCTACCTGAGCGCCGTCCTGGCCGAACGTCGCAGGCGCGACCAGGTACGGCTGGCTCAGCGCAACGGCATGGCTCCCCCAGTACAACCTGGACCTTTCCCCCAACCGGGGCCCTTCGCGCAACCGGGGGCGTACCAGGCGCCTCCGCCGGGGTACCAAGCGCCCTATCCGCCGACGACGCCGCCCGCTCAGCCGTACCAGCCTCAGGCCGCCCAGCCGTACCAACCTCAGGCCGGACAGCCTTACCAGCCGCAGGCGCCGAGTGCGCCGGAGTCGCCGCCGCAGGCGACTCCGGGTGGGTTCGTGCCGCCCCAGTAACCGGGCGGGTCAGTAGGCGTACTGGGTCTGGGTGTTGAGGACCTTCAACCGCTTCGTGGCGGCCGGGTCGGTCCGCTGGTCGGTGATGGTCAGCACGTCCAGGCCCTTCTGGATGTCGCTGCTGTAGATGTGGCCGTTGTAGTAGTAGGCCGACCAGGAGCCGCCGAGGTTCTGGGGCTTGAGCGGGCCGCGGTCGAAGTAGCCGATCTCCGCGGGCGCCGAGGAGTCGGTGAAGTCCCAGATCGACACGCCGCCCTGATACCACGCCTGGACCATGATGTCGCGGCCCGCGACCGGGATCAGCGAGCCGTTGTGCGCCACACAGTTCTCGGCCCCGGTCTGGTTGCGCGGGATCTTGTAGTAGCTCTTGAACGCGAGCTGGCCGTCGGTGATGTCATAGACCGCGTCCGCGCCCCGCTGGGGACCGACCGTCGCGTTGCAGGCGGCCATGACGCCTCCGCCCAGCTCGTCGGTGAAGACGACCTTGGTGCCGGTGTTGTTGAACGTCGCCGAGTGCCAGAACGCGAAGTTCTCGTCGGTGACCCTGGCCGTGACCTTGGGGTGCTCCCTGTCGGAGATGTCCATGAGCACGCCGTCGCCCATGCAGGCGCCCGCGGCCAGGTCCTTGGCCGGGAACACGGTGATGTCGTGACAACCGGTGGTGGGGGCGAGCAGGTCCTCCTGCTTCTCGTTGCCGCCGTCGGGGAAGAGCACCGGGCGCGCGACGACCTTGGCGGAGGTGGGCTTGCCGAGCGGCACCTTGACGATCGAGATCCGGTCGTGCGGCGGCTTGCAGTCGGGGTAGGACTTGGCGGGCCCGTACGACGAGACGTACAGGTAGACGGCCGTGCTCTTCTTGCCCGGCCGCGTCTTGTCGGGCACGAGCGTGTGCGTGTGCGAGCCGCAGGCGGTCTCGATGGACTTGATGTACTTGGGCCGCTTCTTGTCGCTGATGTCGAAGATCCGGATGCCCTCCCACGCCGACTTCACGCTGGGCGTCTCGGCCTCGGCCTTGCAGGAGTCATTGGTCATCGACTCGTCCACCGACAGGAAGAGCAGGTCGCCCTGGACCGAGACGTCGTTCTGGGCGGCGGGGCAGCTGACGCGGCTGACGACCGCCGGCTTGGCCGGGTTCTTGATGTCGTAGATCGTGAAGCCGTGGTAGTTGCCCTGGAAGGCGTAGTCACCCTGGAAGGCCAGGTCGGTGTCGTAGGCTTCGGAGTCCTTGAACGGCCCCTGTTTCGGGACGTTGGCGACGAGCTTGACGTTGGCGCTGGCCTTGACGTCGTCCGACGCCTGGGCCGGTAGCACCGGCAGCACCAGCAACGCCGCTCCCGCCACAATCAAGGCGCGGCCGAATCTGGACACCACGAAGGACCTCCTGGTTTGGGTTGGCATTAGCCGCATCACTATGACAGGAAAAATCAGTAACTAGGGGGCGTCGCGGCAATGATGAAGTCGGTGGGTTCGGTGCCCGTGTTCAGATAGCGGTGCGGCAGCGAGGAGTCGAAATAGCAGCTGTCGCCCGCCTCGAGTTCATGGGTGATGCCTGAGACCTCGACGACGAGCCGCCCCCGCAGCACCATCACGCACTCCTCCGACGGATGCGTCCACGGCTCGGCGGCCGACGAGCCACCGGGCAGCAGGTGCCCCTCCAGGACTTCCAGCCGTCCGCGACCCGGCGACACGCGCGTATAGGTGATCCCCTCGGACGGCGACTCGACCCCCACCCGGGCGTCGGCGCGGATCACCGCCACGAGGGCCGGATCCGACTCCTGGAACAGGCTGAACAGCGGCAGTTCCAACGCTTTGGCGATCTTCCGCAGGGTCTCCAGACTGGGGTCGTCCCGATTGCGCTCGACCTGGCTGAGCAACGCGCTCGGCACCCCCGAGGCAGTCGCGAGCTGCGCCACGGTGAGATTACGTTCGGACCGGAGCTCGCGAATTCTGGTGCCAATCATCCGGCGATCCTATCGATGTAGCGTGATTGAAGGTTTATTGAATTCAAGGAAAGCGGCTGATAGGCGGCCCGGAATGTTACATATGTTGAACGCTGCCCAATTCCGGGCGGAGTTTCCGACGCTGGCCGACACCGTGCATCTGGCGACTTGCAGCCAGGGCGCCCTGTCCGCCCGGCTGGCGTACTCGCTGCAGGAGATCGGCTACTCGCTGCGGAGCAAGGGCGCTCCCTGGGACGTGTGGATGGCCGAGGTCGCGTGGGCCCGCGAGCGGTTCGCCCGGCTCATCGGGGCCTCCTCCGGCGAGATCGCGGTGCTCTCGTGCGCGTCGGAGGCCGCCTTCCAGGTCGCCTCGTCGCTCGACTGGTCGAGCCGCCCCGGCATCGTGACCAACGACCTGGAGTTCCCGTCGATCGCGCACGTCTGGCTGGCCCAGGGCGGACGCGGCGCCCAGGTGCGAGTGGCCGCGGACACGGGCGAGTGCGTCGAGGCCGGAGCGTACGCGCGGGTGGTGGACGAACGCGTCAACCTGGTGTCGGTCCCGCTGATCACTTACCGCAACGGTGCCCGCCTGCCCGCCGAGGACGTCGTACGGCTGGCGCACGAGCAGGGAGCGCGGGCGTTCGTGGACGCCTACCAGGCCACCGGGGTCACCCCGATCGACGTGCGCGCGCTCGGCTGCGACTACCTGACCTCGGGCTCACTGAAGTACCTGCTCGGCCTGCCCGGCATCGCGTTCCTCTACGTGCGCGACGGTCTGGAGCATCAGCGCGACCCGGAGCTGACGGGCTGGTTCGGCCGGGTGAACCCGTTCGCGTTCGACACCCGGCTGCTGGACTTCCCCGGGGACGCGCGGCGTTTCGAGACCGGCACGCCGCCCGTGCCGTCGGCCTACGCGGCCAACGCCGGGTTCGACCTCATCGAGCGGGTGGACCCGCGGGCCGTACAGGATCATGTGTCGGCGCTCGTCGAGGAGTTGGCCGAGCGACTGGCGGCGGCGGGCGAGCGGGTGGCGAGCCCGGCCGGCGCGCGCGGGCCGCAGGTGGCGATAGCGGACGACGACCCCCAGGGGCTGGCCGCCCGGCTGGCCGAGCGGCGCATCGTGACCGCGCCGCGGGGCGACCTGCTGCGCATGTCGTTCCACTACTACAACAACCGATCCGACGTGGCGGCCGTCGCGGACGCCATCAGCCTCTGCCGGAAGTCCTGAGGCCCCGCCGGTGCAACGGAGGTCTCAGGACTTACGCCGGTACGACGGAGCCGGGCGGGCTCCGCCGTACCAGGTGGCCGGATCAGTGCCAGGTGGCCGGATTTAGTGCCAGATGGCGGGATCAGTGCCGGGTGGCTGGATCAGTCGTCGTAGCCCCAGCCCCACTCGCGGTAGGACTGCTGGGTCTGTACGTTCAGCTGGTCGGCGCGCACCCGTGCGGCGCCGTCGGTGAGCCGGTCATTGATCTTGATGACGTCCAGGCCCTCGTTGAAGTCGGCGGCGTAGATGTAGCCGTTGTAGTAGTACGCCGACCACACGCCGCCGCCGCTGTTGTCGGCGCGCGGGCCACGCTCGAAGTAGCCGATCTCCCTCGGCGCGGCCGAGTCGGTGAAGTCCCAGATCGAGACCCCGCCCATGTACCACGCCTGGACCATGATGTCTTTGCCCTTGACCGGGATCAGCGAGCCGTTGTGGGCCACGCAGTTCTCGCTGTCGGCCTGGTAGCGCGGGATCTTGAAGTAGCTCTTGAAGACGAGCCGGCCGTGCGAGATGTCATAGATCGCGTCGGCGCCGCGGTTCGGCCCGGTCGCCTCGTTGCAGGTGGCCGCGCCGCCACCGCCGAGCTCGTCGGTGAAGACGACCTTCTTGGCGTCGTTGCTGAACGTCGCCGAGTGCCAGAAGGCGAAGTTCGGGTCGGTGGTCCTGGCCGTGACCTTCGGGTTCAGCCGGTCGGAGATGTCGAACAGTACGCCGTCACCCATGCAGGCGCCCGCCGCGATGTCCTTCTCCGCGTACACGGTGATGTCGTGGCAACCGCTCGTCGGGATGAGCAGCCCAGGCTGGGTCTCGTTGCCGCCGTCGGGGAAGACGACCGGGGTGGCCGCGACGGCCGCCGCGGTCGGGTTCTTCAGCGGCACCTTGACGATCGAGATCTTGTCGTGCGGCGGCAGGCAGTCGGGGAAGGTCGCGTTCGGGTTGTACGACTGCACGTAGATGTAGACGTTCTTCTTCTTGTCCCAGCCCTTGCCCGGCACCAGCGTCAGCGTGTGCGAGCCGCAGTTCGTCTCGACGGACTTGATGTACTTGGGCGCGGTCTTGTCGCTGATGTCGAAGATCCGGATGCCCTCCCAGGCCTCCTTGTGATCCGCCGACAGGGCCGTGCTGTTGCAGGAGTCGTCGCTGCGCGAGGAGTCGACGGCGGTGAAGAGCAGATTGCCGTAGACGGTGACATCCATCTGGCTTCCAGGACACACGACCGAACTGACCGGCGTGGCCTTCTTCGGGTTCCGGATGTCGTAGATGGAGAAGCCGCCGTAGTTGCCCACGTAGGCGTAGTCACCCTGGAAGGCGATGTCGGTGTTGATGGTTGCGGCGATCGGCGCGGGCTTGGGGATGTTCAGCACGTGGGTCACGTTCGGGCTGGTCACCACGGTGTCGGCCGGCGGGATGTCGGCGGCCAAGGCGGGCAGCGCCGTCAGTCCTAACGCGACGGCGGCTCCGGCCGCGACCAGGGTCCTGCGAAGGGTCAGCACCCTCGGGCTCCTTCCGGGTCATAAGGCACACATAAATGACAAAATTCTGACCCGGACTGTCAGCTCTCGCCTAGCAAGCACTGTGTCAAGAAATTTGCTGACTTGCCCTATTTCCTTGGAGTCGAAGAGGCGTCTATAGTGCGACGTCGCGACTCCCCGCGGTCAAGGAGGTCAGGTGCGCTACGCACTAACCGTCGGCACCTGCGCCATCCTGCTCGTCAGCAGCTGCTCGGGGGGCACCTCCGCGGCCCCGCCCGCCCCGACCGCCGACGCGACGGCGCCCGTCATCGCTCCCGGACGACCCGGCGAGGAGGCCAGGACGCTGAGCCCGAGCGAGGCCGCCACCGCCGTACCGCCCCAGAAAGCCAACGCGGCCGACGTCCGCTACATGCAGAACATGATCATCCACCACCGCCAGGCCCTCGACATGGCCCTGCTGGCCGCCTCGCGGTCGGCGAACGACGGGGTGAAGCGCCTGGCGTCGCGGATCAACCAGGTGCAGGGCCCGGAGATCGCCATGATGACGGACTGGCTGAAGGCCCAGGGCCAGCAGGTGCCCGACCACCATGCCGCCCACGACGGCATGCCGGGCATGGCCACGCCGGAGCAGATGGAGAGCCTCAAAGCGGCCAAGGGCCCGGCGTTCGACCAGCTGTTCGTCCAGCTGATGACCGCCCACCACCAGGGCGCGATCACCATGTCGACCGAGGTCATCACCCAGGGCTCACACCTGCGCGTCCAGGAGATCGCCGAGGACATCTCGGTCAGCCAGGCGGCGGAAATCCGGCGGATGGGCCAACTGCTCTAGCAGCCGACCCCACCAGGAGGGCGCTCTAGAAGCCGCCCCCAGGAATATGCCCTGGAAGCCAGGAATGTTGGCCTAGGAACCGACCCGCCAGGAATGCAGATATTCCTCCTGCTCGCCGGTGAGCGTGTCGATCCCGATCCCGGCGGCGGCCAGCTTGAGCCTGGCCACCTCGTGGTCGATCTCCTCGGGTACGTCGTAGACGCCCGGTAGCAACCGCGCCCGCTCCTCGGCCAGCCAGGCGACGGCCAGCGCCTGCGCCGAGAACGACATGTCCATCACGGCCGCCGGATGCCCCTCGGCCGCGGTCAGATTGACCAGCCGCCCTTCGGCCAGCAACAGCAGCCGCCGCCCGTCCGCCAGCACGTACTCGTCCGTGTTGGGCCGCACCCCGCGGTGGACCTCCTCGGCCAGCTCGTCCAGGGCCCGCACGTCGATCTCGATGTCGAAATGCCCGGCGTTGGCGAGAATGGCGCCATCCTTCATGGCGGCCAGATGCTCACCCCGGATGACGTCCCGGTTCCCGGTGACGGTGATGAACAGATCCCCGGCCACGGCGGCCTCCGCCATGGGCCGCACCTCGTAGCCCTGAAGGGTGGCGTCCAGCGCCTTGACGGCGTCGATCTCGGTGACGAGCACCCGCGCCCCCAGCCCCTTGGCCCGCTCGGCGACCCCCCGGCCGCAGTAGCCGAACCCGGCCACCACGACGGTCCGCCCGGCCAGCATCATGTTGGTGGCCCGCATGATCCCGTCGAGCGTGGACTGCCCGGTCCCGTAGCGGTTGTCGAACATCCGCTTGGTCCGGGTGTCGTTCACGGCCACGACCGGAAACCGCAACGCGCTCTCGGCGGCCATCTGCCGCAACCGGATGATCCCGGTAGTGGTCTCCTCACAACCTCCGGAGACCCCCTCCAGGAGATCGGTCCGCTCGGTGTGCAGGATGTTGACCAGATCGCACCCGTCATCCAGCACCAGATCAGGCCCCAGATCGAGCGCCTGGTGAATATGCCGGTAGTAGGTGGCCCGATCCACCCCGGCCCGCGCGTGAACGGCTATCCCATAGGCGCGCAACGCCTGGGCGACGTCATCCTGCGTGGACAGGGGGTTGGAGGCGGCAAGAGCGATCTCAGCCCCGCCGGCCTTCAACGCCCCCATGAGCACCGCGGTCTCGGCGGTGACGTGCAGGCAAGCGGCGATCTTCAACCCGTCAAGCGGCCGGGACACAGCGAACCGCGCCCCCACAGCGGTCAACACAGGCATGGACCGAGCGGCCCAACTGATATGCCGCTCTCCACTCTCCGTAAGATCCACCGCTCCACCCCACACTTCCCCGAAGAAGACGGTCAAGAAGACGCACGTAACGGCGCCCAACCCCGCATCACCGGAGGAGCGTTCCCCTGGACAGGCGCCAACCCCGTGCGGGGTTGGCGCTCACCGTGCTCTGCCGTAAAGAAAGAAATCAGCACCGACAGTGGTCGGGCTTAAAAGAAATCAGTAACGATAGTGGTCGGGCTTGTACGGGCCCTCGACCGGGACGCCGATGTACTCGGCCTGGACCTTGGTCAGCTCGGTGAGCTTCACGCCCAGCGCGTCCAGGTGCAGGCGGGCGACCTTCTCGTCCAGGTGCTTGGGCAGCACGTAGACGCCGATCGGGTATTCGTCCGTCTTCGCGAACAGCTCGATCTGCGCGATCACCTGGTTGGTGAACGAGTTGGACATGACGAAGCTCGGGTGCCCGGTGGCGCAGCCCAGGTTCATCAGCCGCCCCTCGGCCAGGACGATGATCGAGTGGCCGTCGGCGAACACCCACTCGTCCACCTGCGGCTTGATGTTGCGCTTCTCGACGCCGGGCAGCTTGGCCAGGCCGGCCATGTCGATCTCGTTGTCGAAGTGCCCGATGTTGGAGACGATCGCCTGGTGCTTCATCTTCGCCATGTGCGCGGCGGTGATGATGTCGAAGTTGCCGGTCGTGGTGATGAAGATGTCGGCCTGGCTGACGACCTCGTCCAGCGTGGTGACCTGGAAGCCGTCCATGGCCGCCTGGAGCGCGCAGATCGGGTCGATCTCGGTCACGATGACGCGGGCGCCCTGGCCGCGCAGCGCGTCGGCGCAGCCCTTGCCCACGTCGCCGTAGCCGCAGACCACGGCCACCTTGCCGCCGATCAGCACGTCGGTGGCGCGGTTGAGGCCGTCGATCACCGAGTGGCGGCAGCCGTACTTGTTGTCGAACTTGGACTTGGTCACCGAGTCGTTGACGTTGATGGCCGGGAACAGCAGCGAGCCGGTCTTGTGCATCTCGTAGAGGCGGTGCACGCCGGTCGTGGTCTCCTCGGTCACGCCCTTGATGCTCTCGGCGATCGCGGTCCACCGCTTGTCGTCGCCGACCGTGCGCTGGAGCAGGTCGATGATGACGTGCCACTCCTCCGGGTCGTCGTCCGTGGCGGACGGGACGGCCCCGGCCTTCTCATACTCGGCGCCCTTGTGGACGAGGAGCGTGGCGTCGCCGCCGTCGTCGAGGATCATGTTGGGGGTCACGCCGCCGGGCCAGGTGAGCGCCTGCTCGGTGCACCACCAGTATTCCTCCAGCGTCTCGCCCTTCCAGGCGAAGACCGGGACGCCCTTGGGGTCCTCAACGGTGCCCGTGGGGCCGACGACGACCGCGGCGGCGGCGTGGTCCTGGGTGGAGAAGATGTTGCAGCTGACCCAGCGGACCTCGGCGCCGAGCGCGACCAGCGTCTCGATGAGGACGGCGGTCTGGATCGTCATGTGCAGGGAGCCCATGATCCGCGCGCCGGACAGGGGTCGCGTACTTGCGTACTCACGGCGGATGGCCATGAGGCCGGGCATCTCATGCTCGGCGAGCCGGATCTCCTTGCGGCCGAAGTCGGCAAGTGAAAGGTCGGCGACCTTGAAGTCCATCGGGTTTTCCCCTCGCATCACGGAGTTGTCGCGATGAGTTTAGGTGCCGTCCGAGCAAGGTCGCATCTCTACCACCCGAAAGCTGACGTAAGAATGTAAGGATGCGCATCACTGAAGCGGCCAGGCGGCTCGGCATGTCCCCGCGAATGCTCCGATACCGAGAGGCTCTTGGCCTTCTGCCGCCGGTCCGGGAACAGGGTGCGCATCGGCGGTTCGGCGCGGACGAGCTCGCGGCCGTGGCTCAGGGGATCGAGCTGGAGAAGCGGTTCGACATCTCGCCCGCCGAGTTGGCGTTCGCGTTGCGCGTGCTCAGCGAGCCCGCCGTGGCGGGCGCCGTACGCGATCTCGGGGTGCGGATCGGGCGCATCCAGGCGCCGCGCCGCGCCCTGGACTTCGAGCAGGAGAAGGCGTTGCGCCTCCTGCGAACCTCCGCTCCCGGCCACGCGTCCAAACGGTCATGATGGAACTGCTGATGGCCACCGTGCTCGCCCTCTCCCCGGCGCAGCTGACCGGCGAGGTCAAGGTCTACTTCTCCAAGGGAGACGGCATTCCCGGCAAGGTGGTCGCGGTGACCAGGAAGGCGCCCGATCGCGGCGTCGCCAAGTTCGCGATCGAGCAACTGATCGCGGGCCCGACCAAGGCGGAGCGCGGGAAGGGCCTGCGCTCCGAGCTGACCGGACGGCTCCGCGGGCCGTCCGACTGCGGCGCCGACTTCAAGCTGAAGATCAAGGATGGCAAGGCCACGCTGCGCTTCTGCCGGACGGTGTGGGGCAGCGGGGTGGGCGGCGACGCGCGCGCCCTGCACACGATCGCCGCCACGTTGAAGCAGTTCAAGTCGGTCAAGAAAGTGATCACGCTGGACAAGGACGGCCGCTGCCTGTTCGACCAGTCGGACGCGGGCACGTCCTGCGTAACCGGCCACGAGTAAGAACGGGTAGGGGCCGCTACGCGGCGGAGGCGGGGGCGTGGAGCTGCTGGGCGAGCCACGGCAGGGCCTGCGGCAGCTCCCTGTTCCAGGTGTTGAAGTTGTGCCCGCCGCTGGGCAGGATCAGCGACGATGCCTGCATCGGCGGCTTCACCGCGGCCAGGAACTGCTGCGTCGACCGGTAGTCGCTCTCGCCCTTCTTGCTGCTGGTGACCAGCACGGTGACCGGCGGCGCGGGCAGGCTGGACAGCCGCCACATGAGGTCATTTCGCTGTTCGACCGCCTTGTCCCCGCCGAACAGGTCACCGGTGGTGCCGTCGATGATCGTCTTGTAGTAGCCCGAGAGCGACACGGCGGCCGAGAACGCGTCCGGATGGGTCATGGTGAGCTTCAGCGCGCAGTAGCCGCCGGTCGAGCCGCCCAGCACGCCCCAGTAGTCCCGGCCGCTCCCCACCCGGTACGAGGCGATCATGTCCCGCCGCACGTCAGTGGCGAAGTACGTCTGCACCTGCGGCCCGTTCGGCACGTCGACGCACTCGGTGTCGCGCGGCAGCACCACGCTCGGCCGCATCATCACCAGGATCGTCGGCTTGACCTGGTGCTTGGCGATCGCGCTCGCCATCCGCCCAGGCAGGTCGAGCCGGGTCATGAGGTTACGCGGGTCGCCCGGGTAACCGGTCAGCGACAGGATCGCGGGGAAGCGCGCCTGCTTGTCGGTGAAGTAGGCCGAGGGCAGGAAGATGTACGCCTCCTCGCTGAGGTGCGTGGTCGGCCCCGGCATCATCACCTGCTCGATCCGCCCGCCCCGTACGGCCCGCTGGGACAGCACCTTGATGCCCGCGCCGACGCCCGCGACCGTGATGGGCGCCGATCCCGTGTCGGTGCCGAGCACGTCGTCCCACGAGCCGTAGAAGCCGAAGTACGAGTTCCCGATCAGGGCGAGCGCCACCAGCGTTAACAGCTGGTCTCCCGCGAGCACACCCACCCTGCCCAGTACGGCCGGCCAGCCGCGGCCGCTCAACCGGGGCCACAGCCAGACGGTCGCGACCAGCGCCCCTACCGCGAGCACCAGCACGAGAAATTGAAGTTTCACCGAGGTCAGTCCCATATCGTCCTCCACGATAGGCATACTCCGCGCGGCGTAAGCATCGGGTTAAGCCCCTGCGGCAGATCTGTCGGCGCGGACCCCGGTTCGACGCTTCGACCTGACAGCCGGTCTCGGACCGGAACCACCTGATCACCACCGGCGAGCTAACACGGCCGTTATAGAGCCTCGAATCTAATATGGAGCTGTGAAGAGGCTCGCGCGCCCATGGGTGCCGACAGTCACCGGCTACGCCTCACTGATGATCGGTCTGCTCGACATCATCAGGGCCGTGGCCCCGGGATTCGGTCGCACGAGGATGGGCCAGTGGTCCGACCTGCTGCCCGGCATCGTCACCACACTCGCGCGGGCGACGGCCCTGATCGTCGGCATCCTGCTGGTGATGCTGGCGCACGGGCTGCGCCGCCGGAAGGCGCGGGCCTGGCGGGCGATGGTGGTGCTGCTGCCGGTGAGCGCGGCCATAGAGCTTGTCCACCTGCGTCACCTGGTCACGGCCACGCTCAGCCTGGTCGTCTTCGTGGTGCTGCTGCTGAACAGGCATGAGTTCGCCGCACTGTCCGATCCCCGCACCCGCTGGCGGGCGCTGTGGAACTTCCTCGGGCTCAGCGCCCTCGACCTCGGCCTCGGCTACCTGCTGGTCAGCGCCCACCCGAGGGTCATCGTCGGCGACCCAAGCGTGCTGGACCGGTTCCAGCATGTCGTGTACGGCCTGGTGGGCGTCGAGGGCCCGGTCACCTACACCGACGACCGCGTCTCGGACCTGGTCTACCTCTCGCTGATCGCGCTCGGCACGCTGACTGCGGTCACCTCCCTCTACCTGCTGCTGCGGCCCGAACGCCCGATCTCCGAGCTCACCGAGGACGACGAGCGGCGGCTGCGCGACCTGCTCGGCAGACACGGGCAGCGCGACTCGCTCGGCTACTTCGCGCTCCGCCGCGACAAGAGCGTGCTCTTCTCCCCCTCGGGCAAGGCCGCGATCGCCTACCGGGTCGTCTCGGGCGTCATGCTGGCCAGCGGCGATCCGATCGGCGACCGCGAGGCGTGGCCGGCGGCGATCGACGGGTTCATGGCCAAGGCCAGACGGCACGCCTGGGTGCCCGCGGTGATCGGCTGCGGCGAGGTCGGTGGCGAGGTGTGGACCCGCAGGACCGGGATGTCTGCGCTGGAGCTCGGCGACGAGGCGGTGGTCGAGGTCGCCGACTTCACGCTGGAGGGCCGGGCCATGCGCAATGTCCGCCAGATGGCCAACAGGGTCGAGCGCGGGGGCTACACCTGCCGCGTCCAGCGGGTCGCCGACCTGACCGGGGACGAGAAGGAACGGATCAAGCAGGCCGCCGTCTCCTGGCGCGGCACCGACACCGAACGCGGCTTCTCCATGGCACTCGGCCGCTTCGGCGACCCCGCCGACGCCGACTGCGTGGTGGCCACCGCGCACAAGGACGGCGAGATCAGAGCCGTGCTGCACTTCGTGCCGTGGGGACCGCACGGCATCTCGCTCGACCTGATGCGCAGGGACCGCGACGCCGAGCCCGGACTGAACGAGCTGCTGATCGTCAAGACCCTCCAGGCCGCGCCCGAGATGGCGATCAAGCAGGTCTCACTGAACTTCGCCATGTTCCGGGCGGTGCTGGCCAGGGGCGAGCGGCTCGGCGCCGGGCCGGTGCTGCGGGCGTGGCGCGGGTTGCTGGTGTTCTTGTCGCACTGGTTCCAGATCGAGTCGCTGTATCGGTTCAACGCCAAGTTCCGGCCGATCTGGGAGCCGCGGTTCGTGGTTTACCCCAATGCCCGGGATCTGCCGCGGATCGGGGTTTCGGCGTTGCAGGCCGAGGCGTTCATCACGCTCGGCCTGCCCAGCCGCGGCTGGCGCCGCGCCACCCGCCTCATCAGACGCAACGCGGCCCCACTCGCCTCATAGCCGCGCACGCGCGCCAGACGACCGTCGAGGCGGGCGAGCGCGGGGAGAGGCCCATCAGGGGCGGCCAGGCGGAGCACGCGGGGGACAGGCCGTCAGGCGGTCGGCGTCGGGGCGAGAGTGCGGGACAGGCCCGTCAGGCGGTCGGTGTGTGCGAGCGGTCGAGGTCCGGCTCCAGGTAGATGACCCGGGCGATCGGTACGGCCTCACGGATCCGCCGCTCGGCCTCGTCGATGCCCCTGGCGACCTCGGAGGCCGAGTCGTCGTGCGAAACCGCGATCTTGGCCGCCACCAGCAGCTCATCCGGCCCGAGGTGCATCGTGCGCATGTGGATCACCCGGTCGACCGCCGGCGTGCTCTCCAGCGCGGTCCGGATCTGAGCCTCCATCTCCGAGGAGGCCCCCTCACCGACCAGCAGCGACTTGGTCTCGATGGCCAGCACGACCGCGATCACGGCCAGCAGCAGGCCGATCATCAGCGTGCCGACCCCGTCCCACACGCCGTCTCCCGTGATGACCGCCATCGCCACGCCGAACAGCGCGAAGATCAGGCCGAGCAGCGCACCGAGGTCCTCCAGCAGGATGACCGGCAGCTCGGGCGACTTGGACCGGCGGATGAACGTCACCCACGACTGACTGCCACGTAGCGGGTTGGACTCCCTGATCGCCGTACGGAAGGAGAAACCCTCCGCGATGATCGCGAAGATCAGCACCGCGAACGCCCAGATCGGCGACTCCACATCGTGCGGATGCAGGATCTTGGTGACGCCCTCGTAGAGCGAGAACGCCGCACCGATCGTGAACAGCACCACGGCCACCACGAACGCGTAGAAATAGCGCTCGCGCCCATATCCGAAAGGATGCGCCTTGTCCCGTTCCCGCTGCGCCCGCTTGCCGCCGAGCAGCAACAGCACCTGGTTGCCCGAGTCGGCGACGGAGTGGATGCCTTCGGCGAGCATCGAGGACGATCCGGTGAAGAACGCGGCCACGAACTTCGACACGGCGATCGCCAGGTTGGCGGTCAACGCCGCAATGATCGCTTTGCTACCGCCACTCGCGCTCACCGGAAAACTCCACTCATCATGATCATGTCGTTAAAGGCCCGAAAAGGGATCCTATTGCGAAATTCTGGCTTTAAGCTCCGTGATCGCCGCCACAGGGGTCGGATCGACGCCATATCCGAGAGCCAGATAGGTGGCCGCGTAGTCGCCCAGGCCGATCAGCGAGGCGATCCGCTCCAGCGGATGCGTGCCTTCGGCGGACAGCTCGGTGACGGGCACGTCGCGGTCGTTCGCCAGTCGTACGGTCGCCTCGCGGCGCCGCGACACCCGTGGGTCCTCCTCGACGTCGCGCAACATCACCAGCCTGAGCGTGCGGCTGGCGGCGTCGGCGAAGATGTCGCGCTCGGCCATCGGCCCGTCGAAGGCGGCCACCTGGTTATGGCCGGTCTCGGGCAGCTCGCCGTAGATCGCCGGGTATTTGGCGTTGGTGTTGAGCTGGCAGGCCAGCCGGTAGCCGGCGACCGCGGCGACGGAGGACGAGCCCCAGATCATCGGCACGCTCTCGGCCAGCTCCATGGCCAGCGTCTTGCCCGGGTTGACGAACGACTCGCTGGACGGGCGGCACCGGTGCGCGATGTCCTCCAGCGTCCCGGCCACCCGCTCGTAGAGCTCCTCGTCGGCCTTGACCAGGCCGAGCGAGGCGGCGGACACGATCAGCGGGATCGTCAGCAGCCAGACGTTGGCACGGGCCTCCCCGGTCGCGGGCACCGCCACGTAGACGGCGGACGCCTGCCTGGCGATCGCCTCCAGGGGTGAGTCCGCGCTGCCGACCGCGAGCAAGGAGCAACCGCGCCGCACGGCCTCCATGGCCGCGGACAGCGTCTCCTCGGTGCGGCCCGAGCACGACACCGCGATGACCAGATCGGTGGCGCCCACCCAGCCGGGCAGCTGGTGGGAGCGCAGGGTCACGATGGGCATCGGGGCGCCGTTGCCGCAGACCGCGGCCAAGATGTCGCCCGCG
Source organism: Nonomuraea sp. NPDC052129 (assembly GCF_040680095.1). Classification (NCBI taxonomy): domain Bacteria; kingdom Bacillati; phylum Actinomycetota; class Actinomycetes; order Streptosporangiales; family Streptosporangiaceae; genus Nonomuraea; species Nonomuraea sp. NPDC052129. Next base: position 62,300 of record NZ_JBFAVX010000004.1, read on the forward strand.
ATCGCGGAGCCGCCCATGCCCACGACCACGATCGCGCGCGGGCGTACTCGGGAGATCAGGCGGTCGACGCCCGCCTCGACCGCGGCGCGGTAGGCGATGCGGACCTGGGCGGCCGAGGCCGCCACCGCCACCAGCATGCCGCCCGGATCGCCCTCAGTGAGATGGTGCTGGTCATCGAGCCGCTCGGGCTCCCAGGTCACGGCTTCCTGGCCTCGTCGACGAGCAGGACGGGGATGTCATCCCTGACCGGGTAGATCAGGCCACATCCCGTGCAGACCAGCTCCTCGCTCTCGCTCTCCGCGCGCAGCGGTGACTTGCACGCCGGGCAGGCCAGAATCTCCAGCAGCCAGTCGTCGATCTTCACACTGACACCCCTCTAACCATGGCGAGGACCTCGTCCCGTATCGCCGTCATCTTGCTCTCGTCAGCCGCCTCGGCGTTGAGCCGCAGCAGCGGCTCGGTGTTGGAGGCACGCAGATTGAACCACCAGTCGGCGCCGGTCACGGTGAGCCCGTCGAGCTCGTCGACGGTGCCTCTGGAGCCGAACGCCCCTCGTACGGACTGGAGGGCCGCGTCCTGGTCGGCGACCGTGCTGTTGATCTCGCCCGAAGCGTGGTAGCGCGCATAGGCGCCGATCAGCTCCGACAGCGGGCGGTCCTGCTCGCCGAGCGCGGCCAGCACGTGCATCGCCGCGAGCATGCCGGAGTCGGCGAACCAGAAGTCGCGGAAGTAGTAGTGGGCGGAGTGCTCACCGCCGAAGACCGCGCCCGTGCGGGCCATCTCGGCCTTGATGAACGAATGCCCGACGCGGGTGCGCACCGGCTCGCCGCCGTGCTCGCGGACGATCTCCGGCACCCCCGCCGACGTGATCAGGTTGTGGATGATCGTCGCGCCCGGGTATTTGCCCAGCTCGCGTACGGCCACCAGCGCCGTGACGGCGGACGGCGAGACCGACTCGCCGCGCTCGTCGATCACCCAGCACCGGTCGGCGTCGCCGTCGAAGGCCAGCCCGAGGTCGGCGCCCGTCTCACGGACGGCTCGCTGCAGATCCAGCAGGTTGGCCGGCTCCAGCGGGTTGGCCTCGTGGTTGGGGAAGGAGCCGTCGAGCTCGAAGTAGAGCGGGATCAGCTCGATCGGCAGGCCCTCGAAGACGGCGGGAACGGTGTGACCGCCCATGCCGTTGCCCGCGTCGGCGACGACCTTCAGCGGGCGGATGCTCGACAGGTCGACCAGCTTGCGCAGGTGGTCGGCATAGCCCTGGAGCAGGTCCTTCTCGATCAGCGACCCGGCCGGCTCGGCGGTGTCGGCGAGCAGCTCGGTGAGGCCGCCGCCGAGCAGTTCGGCCGCACGGTCGCGGATCTCGGTGAGGCCGCTGTCGCCGCCGATCGGCACCGCGCCCGCGCGGCACATCTTCATGCCGTTGTAGCGGGCCGGGTTGTGGCTGGCGGTGAACATCACGCCGGGCAGCCCCAGGCTGCCGCTGGCGTAGTAGAGCAGATCGGTGGAGCCCAGCCCGGCGTGCACCACGTCGGCGCCACGCGAGCGCGCCCCGCGCACGAACGCCGCGGACAGCGGCCCGGAAGACTCCCGCATGTCATGCGCGACTACGACCGATCGCGCCCCGGTCACCTCGACGAAGGCCGCCCCCACGGCCTCGGCGGTCGGCTCGTCCAGCTCGTCAGGCACCACGCCGCGAACGTCGTACGCCTTGAAGATCTTGGCGAGGTCGCCCACTCTCCAGCTCCGCCCCTAGGTCGTCACGTGTACGACCGAGCCTACCGGTCGCGATGTTGCTGGGCGGACCGAAGAACGCGCAGGTGCCCCCTCCGCCCGACCTCGACCCCTTGGCCGACCGGCTCGCCGCCACCGGACGGCGCGGGCCTGGCGGCCTCCCTGACGGCGTTGGCCAGCGCCTCGAGGTCGTCGGAGCTGGGCGATGTGCCGTCCGTGGGCAGCCGCACCACTTCCCAGCCGCGGGGAGCGGTCAGCCGCTCGGCGTGTTCGGCGCACAGGTCGTAACAGTGTGGCTCGGCGTACGTCGCCAGAGGGCCGAGAACAGCGGTCGAGTCGGCGTATACGTACGTGAGCGTGAAGACTGCAGGCTGGCTGCAGGCGGTGCGGGAACAGCGGCGGACGGGGCTCACGGAGGGACCGTATCTGGTAAGAGTGCGAGGCGCCACTATCTGGGCGCTCTTAACGAGCGTGTCGCCACAATTCGGACACCTGTCGCAGCCTTTCTCCCCAACTGCCCCGAAGCCGCCTCCCCGTACACTTGCCGTGTGAACCAACGGCGTGGCCCCAGACGGCGTGACCGGCACGGTCGCGGCATGCGCGGCCCCCTCGCGCCCTCCCACGTGCCGATCGCCAGGTCACGCAGCGAACGGTTCGACGACCTCGTGCTCGACGCCGTCGACCGGCTCCGGCCGCAGTGGGGCAAGCAGTTGGCGGCGGTGGAGTTCGCGGTAGAGGAAGTGCCGCCGCTGAGCGAGCTCGGCGACGGGCCCCGGCTCGGCTCCGAACCGATCCCGTTCGGCCGCGCAGACGTCGCGCGCGGCCAGGACCCGGCCGCCGTCGTCGTCTACCGGCGGCCGCTGGAGGCCCGCGCCCGCGACCGCGACACGCTGGGGGCGCTGGTGCACGACACCGTGGTCGAGCAGGTGGCCACCCTCCTCGGCCTGTCACCCGAGACCGTCGACCCGGGCTACGACGACCGCCGCTGACCGCCTGGACCAGCGCGACGGTCGAAGGTTTGGCAACCCTTGCCTAGTTGCGGAGAGTAGCCATACGATTACCGTGCGTGTTCATCCGATCCATGCGAAGGAGAGCATCTGTGGGCAGGCACGAGAAGCCCGACAGCCCGAAGGCCGAGGCCCTCGATCCGAAATCCGCCGCAAGCCGAGAAGCCAGCTCCAACAAGGACCAGAACAAGACCTCCAACGGCTCGCACAGCGCCGACTCCAAGGACGGAAAGAAGTAGTGAACGACACGGCGCAGGGGGTTGAACGCCTGATCGAGCACCTCGACGAGTTCGACGACATCGGGCCACGCGTCAAAGGGGCGATCCGCGCGGTGCCCCGCCATCTGTTCATCCCTTCGGTCGCGCTCCCCGTGCCGACCACCCCCGACAGCGCGTACATCATCGACCGCGACGCCGACCCGGTCGCCTGGTGGGACGCGGTCTACTCGCCCCACTCCATCGTCACCCAGCTCGACGACGGGGCCACCGACATCAGGGCCAAGGTGGGCGGCTACTCCTCCTCGGCCTCGGCGCCGAGCACCGTCGCCGACCTGCTCCAGATCCTGGACACCGCGCCAGGCCGCCGGGTGCTGGAGATCGGCACGGGCACCGGCTGGACCGCTGCCCTGCTGTCCTATCTCGTCGGCGAGGAGAACGTGACCTCGATCGACGTCGACCCCGTGGTGGCGGAGCAGGCCGCCAAGAACCTGAGCGCGGCCGGCGTGCACCCGCACCTGATCGTCGGCGACGGCGCGGCCGGCTGCCCGGAGCGGGCGCCGTTCGATCGGGTTCATGTCACCTGCGGCATCCGCACCGTGCCGTACACATGGGTGGAGCAGTGCCGTCCTGGCGGGGAGATCGTGCTGCCCTACTGTCCCGGGTTCGGCGACAACCACGCCCTGCGGCTCGTCGTCGCCCCGGACGGCACCGCGTACGGCCGCTTCCTCGGCTTCGCCTCGTACATGATGATGCGCTCCCAGCGTCCCGTCGCGGACCGCCCGGCCCGTGGCCCAGAGGACAAACACCGCTTCACCACGCGCGTGGACCCCCGCACGATCGCCTACGCTCCGTCCGGAGCGGACCTCGCCATCTCGTCGCTGACGGGCCTGACCTCGAGCGGCAGTGCGGAACCGGACGAAGACGGAGAGCTGTACCGGATATGGGTGTCCGACCCCGACGAGGCGTACTCCTGGGCGACCGTGGCGTGGCGACCCAACACAGAGGAGTACGAGGTCTACCAGGTAGGCCGGCGGCCTCTGTGGGATGAGGTCACCGATGCCTACTTCCGCTGGGTGAGCTGGGGCAAGCCCGACCGCGACCGGTTCGGTATGACCGTCACTCCCGATGGCCAGCAGATCTGGCTGGACGCCACGCCCATCGGGGAAGCCCGACGGATGACGTGGCCGTCGGCTTCGGGAGCGGGGTCCAGGTTCGGGCGGGTGCCAGCGGCTGTTCGGTGAGCAGCAACCCGCCCACCACGCATGCGAGAAGGGGTCACACGGCAGCCCGTGCGACCCCTTCTCCTATATCCATATCCCTTATATCGCTAAACGGCCTCTCGCTTGATCCTTCTGCGCTCCCGCTCGGACAGCCCACCCCAGATGCCGAACCGCTCATCGTGTTCGAGTGCGTACTCAAGGCACTCCGCACGTACTTCGCACGATCGGCAGACCTTCTTGGCCTCTCGGGTGGAGCCGCCTTTCTCCGGGAAGAACGCCTCCGGATCCGTCTGAGCGCACAGCGCACGCTCCTGCCAGCCGAGTTCTTCAGCGTCAAGCTCATCCTGTGCGATGACCAGATCGGTCACTGCACACCTCCCTGCCGCCCGCCCGCAATGGAGCCCCCCATGGAACGCCTTCCTTACTACCCACCCACAGGAAGGCGTAACAACATGGTTGTAATTACACGCGTGTGCCGTACGTGGAGTCAAGCGGCATGCCGGTATCCGGGGAAAGACCAGATCTCGCCCCGGTGTGCATGGCATGTGATGTTCGCACCCCGGCCTTGTCCTTGTTTCCATGGCGTTGGCCTGGGGTGTTGCAACGTCTGGCAGTCGTCCGAACCGTACCAGGGCGGGAGAGACTCCCGTCCGTGGCCCACCTTCTCTCTAGCCGTGCTTTAACGGTCTCTTACCTGCGTGGCTCGTTGGGGCTGTATATGGCCGTGGGGTCGATCGGGTCGTCTCCCTGCCGGGGCGCGTCGCCGCCCAGCGCGTCACCACGGAACATCGACTGGTCCAGCCGGACAGTGGACTCCGCCGGGTGGTCGCCCCATCCGGCCGCCTGGGGCTGCGACTGGTGGTGCGGCTGGTAGGGCTGCGGCTCGTACTGGGTCGGCTGGGGCTCGTACGGGGCCTGGGGCGGCTCGTAAGGAACCTGATGGGCAGGGGCCTGGTGGGCGGGAGGCTGCGTCGGGTAGCCCGGCTGCTGTTGCTGCGGGTGCCCGAAGGGGTCGTCGTACGGCCTGGCCTGCTGCTGGCTCGCGTAGTCGGGAACGCGCAGGTCGGAGGCGGCGCCGGACGCCGAGTGCTGGTACGTCTCGGCCTGCTGGTAGGCGTCCAGGAGCTGCTGGGAACGCGGGTCCACCGGCGGATCGGGCTCCTGGTAGGCGGCTGGGGTGGCGTACTCATGGCCCGAGAAGCCGGTGAAAGGCTGGCCCTGCGGCTGGTTCTGGGGCTGGCCCTGCGGCTGGTTCTGGGGCTGGCCCTGCGGCTGGTTCTGGGGCTGGCTCTGCGGCTGGTCGAAGGCGTTGTGCCCGAAAGGCTGCTGGCCGAACAGGGGCTGCGGCGGGGCCTGGTTCTGCGCCGGGGGTTGGGCCGGGTCGGCGGGCGCCCACGGGTTCGGCTGGCTGTCGATCGTCTGGTAGGCGTTCGCCTGGCTGTCCGTGGGGGCGTAGGCGTTGGGCTTGCTGTCCGCGGGGGCGTACGCGTTGGGCTGACTGTCCGCGGGGACGTACGAAGCCGCCTGGCTGTCCGGCGTGCTGAACGGGATCAGCTGGTTGTCCGGCGTGTTGTACGGGATCGCCTGGCTATCCGGGGTGTTGTAGCTGATCGCCTGGTTGGCCGGTGTGTTGTACGGCTGGGAGAAGGCGCTCGGCTGGCTGTCCGCCGGGACGTAGGGGGCGGGCTGGTACTCGGGCTTCGGCTGGTGGCCGCCGTCGGGCGTCGGAAAGCTCGGGTTCGTCTGACCGAAGCCGCCCTGGGGCTGAGGCGTGGGGAAGCTGGGATCCGTCTGACCGAAGCCGGGCTGGGACTGGGGCTGGGGGAAGCCCTGGTCTGGCTGGTCGCGGTCGGTCGTGGCGGGGAATGCGACGGTGACCGGCTGGGGGGTCGAGGCCGGCTCCGGAGCGTAGGGGGGCTGCTCGGGCTGGCCGCCGTAACTGGGCGGCTGCTGGCCATAAGCGGGCTGCTCGGGCGCGCCACCGTAGCTCGGCGGCTGCTGACCATAAGCGGGCTGCTCAGGCTGGCCACCATGGCTCGGTGGCTGCTGGCCGTAGCCCGGCTGCTCCGCCGGACCTCCGAAGCCGTCCGGCTGGCCCCCGAAGCTGGACGGCTGCTGGGCATAACCGGCCTGACCGGCCTGCTCCGCCGCCGGACCGCCGTAACCGGGCGGCTGCTGGGCGTAGGCGGGCTGCTCAGGCGCGCCACCGTAACTCGGCGGCTGCTGACCAAAAGCAGGTTGCTCAGGCTGGCCGCCAGGGCCCGGAGGCTGCTGGGCGTAGCCGGGCTGCTCGGGCTGGCCGCCGAAGCTGGGGGGTTGCTGGCCGTACGGCTGCTGCTGGCTGGGGGGCTGACCGTAAGGGGCGTTGGGGAACTGCTGGCCGTACCCCTGCTGGGGCTGGACGGCGGGGCGGTCGGGCAGGACCTGGGGGAGCAAGTAGACCAGCGCGATGGCCGTCAGCGCGAGCACCGGCACGCCCCTGATCACGAACTCCGCAGTCAACCGCGCACCACTGCCCGCGAAGAGCCCGAGGATCAGCGTGATCGCGCCGAACAGAGTGGCGATGGCGAGCATGGCCGCCGCGCCGAACGCGACCGGCTTGGCCTGGGACGACGGTGTGCCGACCTTGGTGAGCAGCACCACCGAGCCGAGGAGCAGCGCCGTGGTGACGGGGCTGGTGAAGTTCGCGAAGTTGCTGAAGGCACGGTCCGCGAAGGAGAGGTCGGCGACCACGGAGCCCGAAGAGCTGACCAGGACCTTGCCGATGGCCACGAGGATGTTCAGTCCGCCGCCGGCGAGCATGAGCCAGGCGGCCGGCTCCCTCAGCCGGGCGACGTCAAGTTTGCTCACAAGTACCCCCATCGGACCCTTTGGCCCGAAGGGAGTTTGCCACATCGCTGACTTTGGCGGCGGATGTCCGAGCAACCTCTTACGTGCTAGACGTCCACATAAAGCATGGTTTGCTGGGTTTTTCGGAGACCGAAGCGTTGTAAAGCCGCCTCCCGAGACAGGTGTGTCGGTGGCCGGTGCGAGACTGGTCCGCATGCACATCGTGTCCCTCGCCGGCGGCATCGGCGGCGCCCGCTTCCTGCGTGGCCTGCGGGCGACGGCCCCCGACGCCCAGATCACCGTCATCGGCAACACGGGCGACGACATCACCCTGTTCGGCCTGCGCGTCTGCCCTGACCTCGACACTGTCATGTACACCCTGGGCGGCGGCATCGACGAGGAGCAGGGCTGGGGCCGCGCCAAGGAGTCCCATGCGGTCAAGGAGGAGCTGGCGGCCTACGGGGTCGAGCCGCAGTGGTTCGGGCTGGGCGACCGCGACTTCGCCACACACATCGTCCGGTCGCAGATGCTGGAGGCCGGCTACCCGCTCTCCCAGATCACCGAGGCGCTGTGCGCGCGCTGGCAGCCGGGCGTGCGCCTGCTGCCGATGAGCGACGACCGCTGCGAGACGCACGTCGTCGTCTCCGACGAGCGCGGGCGGCGGGCGATCCACTTCCAGGAGTGGTGGGTACGGCTGCGCGCCGCCATCCCCGCCGAGTCGATCGCGCTGGTCGGGGTCGAGACCGCCAAACCGGCGCCGGGCGTGCTGGAGGCCATCGCGGAAGCTGACGTGGTGATCCTGCCGCCGTCCAACCCGGTGGTGAGCATCGGCACGATCCTTCAGGTGCCGGGCATCCGCGACGCGCTGCTGGCCAAGACCGTGGTGGGCGTCTCCCCCATCATCGGCGGAGCGCCGGTGCGCGGCATGGCCGACGCCTGCCTGACCGCGATCGGCGTCGAGACCAGCGCCCAGGCGGTGCTGGACCTCTACGGCGCGGAGCTGATCGACGGCTGGCTGGTCGCCGAGGAGGACTCCGGCGTCGCCCTCGATGGGGTCAGGGTGGAGTCACGACCGCTGATCATGCACGACGCCGACGCGGCGGCCGACATCGCCCGCGCCACCCTCGACCTGGCCATGGAGCTCGCCCGATGACCCCCACAAGCCCGACCGAGCCCACGAGTCCGGCCGAGCCCGCCATCCCGACCGAGGCCACCGTCCCGACCGAGCCCACAGCCTCGGCCGAGCCCACCGACGTAGCGAGGCCGGCCGGCGGTCCGGCCGGTCGTGTCGAGGTGTTCGGGGTCCCGGGCATCGGTGAGGTGCGGCCCGGTGACGACATCGCGGCCCTGCTCGGCGGGGCCGACCTGCGCGACGGCGACATCCTCGTCATCACCTCCAAGATCGTGAGCAAGGCCGAGGGCCGGGTCCGCCAGGCCCCCGACCGTCAGGCCGCCATCGCCGAAGAGACCGAGCGCGTGGTGGCCAGGCGTGGCGACACCGTCATCTCGCAGACCCGCCACGGCTTCGTCATGGCCGCCGCCGGGGTCGACGCCTCCAACACCGCCCCCGGCACGGTCCTGCTGCTCCCCGAGGACTCCGACGCCTCCGCCCAGCGCATCCGCGCGGCCCTGGCGACCCGCGCGCGGGTGGGCGTGATCGTCTCCGACACCTTCGGCCGCCCGTGGCGCCACGGGCTGACCGACGTCGCGATCGGCGCCGCCGGCGTGACCCCGCTCGAAGACCTGCGTGGCGGCGCCGACACCCACGGCAACCCGCTCAACGCCACCGTGACCGCCCTGATCGACGAGATCGCCGCCGCCGCCGAGCTGGTCAAGGGCAAGCTCGCGGGCGTGCCCGTGGCCGTCGTACGCGGCCTGTCCCACCTGGTGACCGAGGAGGACGGGCCGGGCGTCCGGGCGCTGGTCCGGCCGGCCGACGAGGACATGTTCCGCTTTGGCTCGCGTGATGTGGTGTTCGCCCGCCGGACGATCAGGGAGTTCTCCGCCGAGCCCGTGGACTCCGATGCCGTACGCCGGGCGGTGGCGGCGGGCATCGCCGCGCCGGCGCCGCACCACACGACCCCGTGGCGGTTCGTGCTCGTCGAGTCGGCGCAGACGAAGGTGAAGCTGCTCGATGCCATGCGTGACGCCTGGATCGCCGATCTGCGGGCCGACGGGTTCACCGAGGAGTCGATCACCAAGCGGGTCAGGCGCGGCGACGTGCTGCGCAACGCCCCCTACCTGGTCGTGCCGTGCCTGGTGATGGAGGGCTCCCACACCTATCGTGACGAGCGGCGCAACGCCTCCGAGCGCGAGATGTTCATCGTGGCGACGGGCGCGGGCGTGGAGAACTTCCTCATCCAACTGGCCGTCGAGGGACTCGGCTCGGCGTGGGTGTCGTCCACGATGTTCTGCCGCCCGGTGGTGCGCGAGGTGCTCGACCTGCCGGAGTCGTGGGACCCGATGGGCTGCGTCGCAGTGGGCCACGCGGCGGCCCCGCCCCGGGACCGCCCGCCCCGCGATCCGCAGGACTTCATCCTGGCTCGCTGACAGCCAGTCAAAGAGGCATTTACCGTTAATAAGGTTTCCTTTACATTCGGAGCATCCCCCCATGTGAAGGAGCCGCTCCATGAGAAGGATGCTCACCTTCATCACCGTGGTGGTGATCTCGATCGCCACCACGGTCTACGTCGCCGAGCCGGCCCTGGCGCACGGCTACATCAACTCCCCGCCCAGCCGTCAGGCGTTCTGCGCGCAGGGACAGGTGCCCAACTGCGGCGACATCATCTACGAGCCGCAGAGCGTGGAAGGGCCGAAGGGGCTGCGTAACTGCCACGGCAACAACGCCCGCTTCGCCCAGCTCAGCGACGAGTCCAAGCCCTGGCCGGTCACCTCGGTCGGCAACTCGGTGACCTTCAGGTGGACACTCACCGCCAGGCACTCCACCAGCACCTGGGAGTACTTCATCGGCAACACCCGGGTCGCCTCGTTCAACGACGGAGGCGCCCAGCCACCGGCGACGGTCACCCACACCGTGAACTTCGCCGGCTACAGCGGCCGGCAGAAGATCCTGGCGATCTGGAACATCGCCGACACGTCCAACGCCTTCTACTCCTGCGTCGACCTGAGGTTCGGCGGCGGCGGCGGGAACCCGACCCCCACGCCCACGCCGACCCCCACCCCGACGCCCACGCCGACCCCGACGGTGACCTCGCCGGGTGGCACCTGGGCGCCGAATGTCGCGTACGCGGTGGGCGCGATGGTCACGTACGCCGGGCTGTCGTACAAGTGCATCCAGGCGCACACCTCACTCCCCGGATGGGAGCCGCCAAACGTACCGGCGCTATGGCAGCGCGTCTAGCGCACGGAGTTCACGAGCGAGCGTGGGGGTGCCGGGGTTTCCCGGCACCCCCTCATTACGTGGTCGGCTTGCAGGTGGGGTGGCACAGGCGGCGGGCGAGCGCGGCGAGGAAGACATCGATGATCTCGTCCGGCTGCTGGGCGATGTGCAGGGAGCCGTTCGTGACGGACGTGATGTCGGACAGGCTCGCCCGGTCCGCGTTGCCGAAGGCGATGATGACGATCTGGATGGGCTTGTTCGGGTCCCACTCCTCACGCAGCTTGCTGATCAGCTGCGGCAGCTTGATGCCGCGGCCGTCGTCCTTGCCCGCGGTGATCACCAGGAGCGTGTTGTTCATCTCCTCGCGATACTTGCCCGCGACCTCGTGGAAGCCGCCGAGTATCGCGTCGTAGAGCGAGCTGTCACGGTCGGGATGCGCGGTGATCGTGGTGGTGAGCTGGTCGAGTACGCTCCTGCGGACCAGCTGGCCGCTCTCGGGGCGGTTGATCGGCCCCAGACTGACGCGCTGCTGGTAGCCCTTGGCCTGGCCGAGCCCGACGGCGAACTCCCACAGCCCCATGTACGTGGTGTCGGGGAAGAGCCGCAGCCCGATCTTGGCCGCGGCCAGCGAGACGCCCAGCCGGGTGGTGTCCTTCAGCTTCTCGGCCATGTGCTTGGAGGTGTCGGCGAGCACCAGGATGTTCGTCGGTGGCGCCAGCCTGCTCCACGCCTGCAGTGCCTCGTCGATGTCCTCGGGCGACACCGAGGGCCGGGTCTTCGGGGCGCCCGTCGGGATCTCCGGCCCCGGCGAGATCGGGCCCTGCGCGCCGTCGCCCGAGTGGAAGCCGGCCCGCCGTACCAGATCCTGGGCCTCGGCGCCGCGTAGCCAGTCGGCGAAGAGCGTCGAGGCTTCGGCGACCGTGGGGTCGGTGGCGGTGACGACGTACGGGTAGTCCAGATTGATCGTGCCCTCACGCGGGCGCAGCGCGACGACCGGGTCGGCCGACGGCTGCTGGTTGTGCGTCCACACCGACTGCTCGGGCACGATGACCACCGGCCGCTGCCAGAACGTGTGGTCGTCCACGGCGGCCAGCATCGAGCGGTAGTCGGGCGCCGAGCCCGCCTGCGCCCAGCGGACGAACGCGGTCAGCGCCTTGTCGGCCTCGGGCCCGTTGCCCACGACGTCCCTGGCGGCGGCGACCGTGGCGATCCCCGCGCCGACCAGCGACGGGTCGGGGACGCGCACGATGTCGGGCTCGTTGGCGTTGGGCGTGAGCCGGCCCCGCACCGTGGAGGGGAAGACCATCCGCCAGTTCATCTCGGTCTTGCCGACGGAGAAGCGCTGCGCCAGCGACGACCGCGTGGCGAACACCAGCGGCGACGTCGCCACCACGCTCTCCCCCGTCGGCAGCGCGCTCGCGCCCTGCTTGCGGGCTAACCGGATCCAGGCGGAGGAGTCGGCGATCCAGCCGTCGGGCCGCTCGCGCAGCACGCCGGCCCGGTCGCCGATCAGCGTGCGCAGCACGGTGGCCGGGGGCTGCTCGGTGACCTGGACGAGTACGCACCGGCCGCCGATCGAGTTCTTGGCGTCGTTGAACTTTCCGGCCGCCTCCATGGCCGCCGGAGCGACGTCCACCGCGGCGGCCACGCTGACCAGAACAGGCTCTCGTGTCGTGCACAGCGCGCCGGCTCCGCCGAAGAGCACGACCATGGTGGCGGTGACGATGGCCAGCGCCCCCGCCCCCGCCAGCAGGCCGCGTTGCAGTGCCTTCCTGCGGCGCTGTTCGGCGGGCAGCGCCGCCCGGTGTCGACCCAGCCGCACGGTGCACCTCTCTTCAGGGGACTGCCGATTCTTCCAGCGCCGCCCACGACTGGCGCAAGACTCGGTAGAACTTGTTATAACTACGCCATCGGGAGTACCCGCCTGACGCTCTGGCAGACACCGTCGCTCGCCGCCGACGCGGCCAGCCGCTCGCCGTCGGGCCGGCCGTACTCCGTCGTACGCTGCCGCACCGGCCGCCCGGTGACCTCGACCATCGCGCGCAGCTCGCTGATCGTCTTGTACGAGCCGTTCTCCGACCCGGCCATCCGGCTGATGGTCTCCTCCATCAGCGTGCCGCCGAGGTCGTTCACCCCACCCTGGAGGACCTGGTGGCACAGGTCGTCCTGGAGCTTGACCCAGGAGCACTGGATATTGGAGATCGCGCCGTGCAGCAGGATCCTGGCCAGCGCGTGCACGGCCCGGTTCTCCTGCGCGGTCGGACCCGGCCGGGCGACGCCCGCCAGGTAGATCGGCGAGCTGGTGTGCACGAACGGCAGCAGCACGAACTCCGAGAACCCGCCGCTCTCCTCCTGCAGCCGCCTGATCAGCTTGATGTGCCTGACCCAGTGCACGTGGGTGTCCACGTGGCCGTACATCATCGTGGACGTCGTCGGGATGCCCACCCGGTGCGCGGTGGTGATGACGTCGATCCACTCCTTGGTGGGCAGCTTGCCCTTGGTGAGCACCCAGCGGACGTCGTCGTCGAGGATCTCCGCCGCCGTGCCCGGCAGCGAGTCGACGCCGGCCTCCTTCGCCGCGTGCAGCCAGTCCTCGATGGACAGGTTCGTCCGGCTGGCGCCGTTGATGACCTCCATCGGAGAGAAGGCGTGCACGTGCATGCCCGGCGTCCTGGCCTTGACCGCCTTGGCGAGGTCGAAGTAGGCGGTGCCCGGCAGGTCGGGGTGGATGCCGCCCTGCATGCACACCTCGGTCGCCCCGGCCCGCCACGCCTCCTCCGCCCGGTCGGCCACCTGGTCCAGGCTGAGCGTGTAGGCGTCGGCATCGGTCCTGCGCTGGGCGAACGCGCAGAAGCGGCAGCCGGTGTAGCAGACGTTGGTGAAGTTGATGTTCCTGTTGACGACGTACGTCACCTCGTCGCCGACCGCCTGCGCGCGCAGATCGTCGGCGATGCGGGCCAGCTCGTCGAGCGCCCCGCCCTCGGCCGACAGCAACGCCACGGCCTCGGCCTCACTCAACCCGGCGGGATCCGCCTCCGCCCGCCGCAACGCCGCCCGCACCTCCGACGGCGTATGCCCCCCGGTCTGAACCGCCCCAGCTCCCGCTCCCGGCGCCGGTGCGGCGAGGAGGTGGTCGGCGGAGGGCGGCGCAATGCGTGCGGCGGGGTCCAGGCGCTCACGCAGGGCCTCCCAGTCCCCGTAGACGTTGTCGAAGTCGTCGCGCCGGTCGTTGGTCCGGCCCGTCGTGTCCACCTCGACGTGCAGATCCACCCGTCCAGAAGCCGCGAACCCCCCATCCGGCTCCTGCCACGGCCGCCCCTGGAGCACCGCGTCCTCCCGAGCCAGCCCTGTGACCGGATCCGCCAGCGCCGCCACGTGCGCGAACAGTCGAGGGTCCAGCCACGGCTCCCCCGCCAGCACATACTCCGGATAGATCGTCAGCCGCTCCCGCAGCCGGAACCCTGCCTCCCCGGTCCGCGCCGCCAGGTCGTCGATCTGCGGCCACGGCCGCTCGGGGTTGACATGGTCGGGCGTCAGCGGCGACACCCCGCCCCAGTCGTCGATCCCGGCCCGGATCATCAGCTCGTACTCGGCGTCGACCAGGTTCGGCGGCGCCTGCAGCCGTACCCGGGGCCCCAGGACGAGCCGGGCCACCGCGATCGTGGCGGCCAGCTCCTGCAGGTCGGCGTCCGGCAGGCCGCGCATGGCGGTGTCGGGCTTGGCGCGGAAGTTCTGGACGATGACCTCCTGGACACCGCCGTACTCGCGCGCCACCCGCCGGATCGCGAAGATCGACTCGGCCCGGTCCTCGATGGTCTCGCCGATGCCGATCAGGATCCCGGTGGTGAACGGTACGTTCGAGCGGCCCGCGTCCTCCAGCACGCGCAGCCGTACCGCCGGATCCTTGTCGGGAGACCCGTAGTGGGCCGCCCCCTTCTCCTCGAACAGCCGCCGCGAGGTCGTCTCCAGCATCATGCCCATCGACGGCGCGACCGGCTTGAGCCGCTGCAGGTCGCGCCAGCTCAGCACGCCGGGGTTCAGGTGCGGCAGCAGCCCGGTCTCCTCCAGCACCCTGATCGCCATCGCCCGCACGTACGACAGCGTGTCGTCGTAGCCGTGCGCGTCGAGCCACTCGCGGGCCTGGTGCCAGCGGTCCTCGGGCCGGTCCCCCAGCGTGAACAGCGCCTCCTTGCATCCCATCGCCGCCCCCTGAGCGGCGATCTCCAGCACCTCGTCAGGGCTCAGGAACGGCGCGGGCAGCTTGTTCGGCGCCGTCGCGAACGTGCAGTAACCACAACGGTCCCGGCAGAGCCTGGTCAACGGGATGAACACTTTCCTGCTGTACGTGATGACGCCCTCCCTCCCGACCGCCGCCAATCCGGCATCCCGGATCCGGGAGGCGTGTTCGAGCAGCGTGTCAAGGTGCTCATCGCGGGCGTGGAGCAGCACGGCCGCCTCGGTGACGTCGAGGGTCTTGCCGTCGCGGGCTCGGGCGAGAGCACGGCGGAGTGCGGAATCACTTACGAGACTCATACCGGCACACTACGACGGGCTGAGTTCACGACCCGCACCTAGGGGAGGGTCAAAAGGAGCGGTAGTCGCGCACCGACATTCTCGGTCCGCGCGCCGGCGGGCGCAGCCCGGTGAGGTAGATCAGGACCGTCGCCCGATGCCGGTGGCCCATGTAGGGCTCCAGCAGCCGCATCATGCCAGGATCGTCGGTCTTCTCGCCGGTCAGCGCGTAGCCCACCAGCGTGGCCAGGTGGAAGTCGCCCACGCTCACGGCGTCGGGATCACCGAAGGCCCGCTGACGCACCTCCGCCGACGTCCACACCCCGACGCCCGGCAGGGCCCGCAGCAACCGGTCGAGCTCCTCGCTGGTGGCGGCGGCCTCCAGCTTGGCGGCGTGCCAGGCCGCCGTGGCGATCGTCCTGGCCCGCACGGCCTCGGCCCCGGCCCGATGCCAGTGCCAGGACGGCACCTCTCGCCACACGCTCGTCTCGGGTACGACCCGCATCCCCTCGGGCGCGGGTCCCGGCGCGGGCTCCCCATAGCGGTTCAGCAACCAACGCCAGGCCCGCCACGCCTCACGCCCAACGACCTTCTGCTCGAGTACGGCAGGCACCAGGGCCTCCATGACCCGGCCGGTCCTGCCGATGCGCAGCCCCGCGTGCTTCCTGGCCACGTCCTCCAGCACGGCGTGCCGCACGCTGAACCCCGAGGCGTCGTCATCGGCCCCGAGCAGAGCGGGCAGCGCCTCAAGCAACCACCCGGCGCCCGGCCCCCACGCCTGGCCGCACACGCTCCCCGCCCGGATACTCACCCGCAGTGTGCCGGGTCCATCGGGGGTACGGGAGGTGCGCCACACGGCACCGTCGTGCGTGGTGCGCCAGGTGGGATCGCCCGTGCCGCGCCGATGCGGCCCCAGCACAAGGCCCAGGTCCAGCACACGCCCAGGCTCCCACCACCGCTCCATCACCCCTACAGTCTGCCGTCCCCGTACGCCTCCGGGCGCCGGTGGCCCTTGTCAGGGGCGCGCGTATCGGCGGCCGGCCGCGTGCGGGTTCAGCGGGCGTATTCCTGGAGGCCCCCAGCCCTGTACGGCGGGTGGCGGGTGCCCACCGCTTGCCGTACAAGAAAAATGGTTCAGACGTCGCTGGAGTAGCGGACGGCGCGCTCAGGAAGCTCGATACCCGGCCAGATGCGCACCCCCGCCTGGAGTTCGTTGCCCGGGCCCACCACCGCGCCGTCGCCGATCACCGCGTCGCACACCACCGCGCCCGCACACACCCGCGCCCCCCGGCCCACCACCGAGTCCGTCACGGACGCGCCCGCGTGGATCACGCAGTCGTCGCTCAACACGCTGCCCAGCACCGAGGCGCCCGCCTCGACCACGGCGCGCGCCCCCACCGTGGAGCCGCCCTGCACCTTGGCCTCCGGCGAGACCACGGCCCCGTCGAGCGCCAGGTATTCGCCGGTCGGGCCGGGCAGCGCGGGCGAGGCCAGCCGGCCGAGCACCAGGTCGCGCGAGCCGCGGACGAACGCGGCGGGCGTGCCGACGTCGAGCCAGTAGGTGCGGTCGGCGTAGCCCAGCACGAGCTGCCCCGACTCGATGAGCCCCGGGAAGGTCTGCCGCTCGACCGACACGACCTCGCCCCTGGGGATCTGGTCGATGACCGAGCGGGTGAACACGTAGCAGCCCGCGTTGATGCGGTTGGTCACCGGGTTGGGCGTCTTTTCCAGAAAGTCCGTTACTCGCCCGTCGTCGTCGGTGGGCACGCAGCCGAACCGGGTCGGGTCGTCGACCTCCGTCAAATGGAGCGTTACAGCAGCGGAACGCTCCACATGGGTGCGGATCTGGTCGCCGATGTCGTGACCGGACAGGATGTCGCCATTGAGGATGAGCACGGGATCGTCGGGACCCGAGGTCAGCGCCTCGGCGGCGTTGCGGATCGCGCCGCCGGTGCCGAGCGGCGTCTCCTCCGTCATGTATTCGAGCGAGAGCCCGAACGCCGCCCCATCACCGAAGACGGGCTCGAACATCGAGGCTTTGTAGGAGGTGGCGAAGACGATCCGGCGCACCCCGAATGATCGGGCACGGGCCAGCTGATGTGCCAGGAACGGCACTCCGGCGGTGGGAAGCAGCGGCTTGGGCGTGCCCACTGTCAGCGGACGCAGGCGCGTGCCCTGCCCTCCGACCAGGAGGATCGCCTCGAGGTCTGGCAAAGAGCTCTCCATCACTCGGTGAGGTTATCTGACTATTCGATCGCGCGCTGGTAGGAGCTGAGATGCGCCTCCACGGACGCCTCCCAGGTGAACTCGCGGGCTCTGGCCAGACCGGCCTCGCGCAGCTGCAGCCGCCGCTCGGTGGAGGCGAGCAGCTGGCCGAGCTCTCTGGCGATGCTGTCGGCGTCGGGCTCGGTGTAGGCGACCGCGTCGCCGCCCACCTCGGGCAGCGAGGTGCGGTGGGTGGTGAGCACCGGCGCGCCGCAGGCCATCGCCTCCAGCACGGGCAGCCCGAACCCCTCGCCGCGCGACGGGAACGCCACCACGACCGCCCCGCCGAGGAACCCCGGCAGGTCCGGGATGCTCAGGTAGCCCGGCCGCACGACCTTGACGGTGGCCTCGACCTCCCGGCAGGCCTCGTCGACGTCGTCCTCGTGGACTCCGCCGCCGAGCACCAGCGCGGGCGGGTGGTCCAGGCTCTTGACGGCCATGGCGAAGCCGCGGATCAGGTTGGGCACGTTCTTGCGCGGGTCGAGCGCGCCGAGGAAGGCCACGTACGGCTGGCCGTGCAGGCCGCACCTGGTGACCGCGCGGAGCATCTCGGCGTCGCTCGGCGGGTGGAAGACCCGCTGGTCCACGCCGTGGTAGGCGACGTCGATGCGGGTCGGATCGGCGGCGAGCACGCGGATCAGCTCGTCCCTGGTCGCCTTGGACGGCACGATGACGCGGGTGGCGTGACGTACGGAGGTGCGGGTGGCGGACCTGAAGAACGACGCCCGGACCGCGCTGTGCTGGTCGGGCTCGGTGAACCAGGTGACGTCGTGCACGGTCACCACAGTGGGCAGGCCCGCGCGGATCGGCATCGAGTAGTAGGGGGCGTGGATGACCTGCGCCCCCGCCTGGCGGGCGAGCAGCGGCACTCCGGTCTGCTCCCAGGCGAGCCTGGCGGCCCGGTTGGTGATGGCGACGGGGCCCGGCATGATCCGGGCCGAGGGCGCGAGCCGCCCATAACGGTCGGCGTCGGCGCGCTGGCAGACCACCGCGAGGTCGGCACCCGCCCGGTCGAGCCCGGCGACGAGCCCGTCCACGTATCTGATCAACGCCCCACGGTCAGCGGGGACCGCCGCGGCGTCGACGAGCACTCGAGGCATTACGAAGATCTTCTCCCCTCAAGATCAACGTGGGACCTTTCGCCCCCCTCTACGCTTCAGCTTATGACCAGTGGGCCCCAAATCGTGGTCCAAATCACACTGAGTCGCGCCGAGCTGCGATTCCCGCCATACCCGCGCAGATCAGGTCCCCGATGACGATGACGATCCGCGATGAAAGAGCCACGGCGATGGCCGGTCCCGAGGGCATCACGGGGGACAGCACGCCCACCATGACCACTTCCCGCACACCGGCACCGGCGGGCACGACGAACGACATGATGCCCAGCGACCACGACAGGGCGAAGGCGCCGATGGCGAAGAGCAGGCCGCCCTGCGGCACGATGAAGTAGAGGTGCACGCCGTAGGAGATCCAGCCGGCCAGGGCCCAGCCGAGCGCGGTGAGCATGCCGCGCCGGGTCAGCCGGCGTTCGAGGGGCTCGCGCTTGAGCTTGCGCAGCCCGAACCCGATCAGCCCGTTGATCACCTTGGGCTCCAGCAGCACCAGCAGCACGGGGACGAGGAGCAGCAGCCAGCCGAACCGGTCCCAGCCGAGCGTGACCAGGGTGACGAGCAGGCCGGTGGCCAGCTGGATCGGCATCATCAGGAAGAACACCGCCGCGCTGCGCGGGCGGGGCACGCCGAGGTCGCGCCCCATCTCCATCTGGGCCAGGACGGGCCAAACCGCGCCAGGGATGTACTTGCCGAGCTGGCCGACGAAGAACACCTTGGCGGCGGGGCGCAGGGGCAGCGGCGAGCCGAGGTCGGCCAGCAGGGTGCGCCAGGTCAGCATGGCGCACAGCAGCGCGGCCACAACCCCGACCAGGGAGACGGCGAGCAGCGGCCAGCTCAGCCGGGCGAACCCGGCGATCACGGCGTCCCACTGCGACGCCACAGCCCACCCGCCGAACCCGAGGGCGACCAGCAGGAACCCGAACCGCACGGCCTTCCGCACCACGGACGCCTTGCCGGATGTGCCGGGTTTGATGGTGCTCACAGCGGGCGGACCCGCTCGGGCGGCTGCGGGAGGGCGGCGCCCGCCGGGGGCCGGGGCGTCTTCGTCGCCACCCACAGGTAGGTGGGCACGATCGGCAGGAGCAGGCGCAGCACCGCGCGCGGAGTGCGCGCCAGCACGGTTTGCACCATGCGGCCCAGCGCGCCAGGGAACAGCTCGGACCCGGCGAACCGCGTCGGCGTGGCCAGCACCGGGAAGGTGTAGTCCCACACGTGGAAGGCCCGCAGCATCCGGCGCAGCCCGCGCCGGGTGCGGTAGCGCTCGTAGTAGTGGTCGGCGCGACCGAAGGCGCGCACGTAGCGGTCGGCGAGCGCGGGCGGCAGGTAGGACAGGAACGGCAGCTTGTAGTGCGGCTCCATGACGCCGAGCCGGTTGCCCAGCCCCAGGTAGAGCACGCCGTCGTCGGACAGCACCCGGTGCATCTCGGCGACCACGGCGTCGGGGTCGACCACGTGCTCGTAGATGTGGTTGAACACCAGCACGTCCAGCGAGCCGTCGGGGAACGGCAGCGCGGTGCCGTCGCCGCAGACGAACGCCACCCGCTCACCGAACCGGTCGGCCGCCTTGCGCAGCCCGGGCACGTCGATGTCGATGCCCAGCGTGTGCTCGGCCCCGGCGCCGGCCAGCTCGTCGGCGATGAACCCGGCCGAGCAGCCGACGTCGCCGACGGTCAGCCCGCCGAGCGGGCCGTGGAAGTGCTCCACCACCGCGATGATCTTCGCGGCCTTACGCCGGCGTTTCTCCTCGTCAAGCATCGCCGACTGGAACTCGGAGTACTCCAGCTGCGCGACCCGTTCCTTACCCACGCCGCCCAACAGTACCCGCGTACGAGAGGCGCCGAACGATCGAAGACCCGATCGTCTGGCTATACGTGACCGCCCCCGGTTAGCCTTGGCCAATGCTCCGCCGCCTGCTGCGCGTCGTCCTGGCGCTGGTCGCGCTCGGTTTCCTCGGCTACGGACTGGCCAGGAACTGGGGTGAGACCACCGCGGCCGTGACCGCGCTGTCGCCGTGGGCGGTGCTCGGGGCGTTCGCGGCGGTGCTGGCCGGTCAGTTCTGCATGCTGCTCGCCTGGCGCGCGGTGCTGGCCGGGCTCGGGTCGCCGCTGCCGTTGCCGGTAGCCGGGCGGATCATGTTCGTGGGCCAGCTCGGCAAGTACATCCCCGGGTCGGTCTGGGCGTACGCGGCGATGATGGAGCTCGGCCGTGACCACGGCAGCCCGCCGCGCCGGACGTTCGCCTGCATCTCGCTGTCCCTGGTGATCAACCTGGGGGTCGCGCTGTCGATCGCCGCCGCGACGCTGGCGACGCAGCAGGCCGTGCGCCAGGCGTGGTACCTGCTGCTGCTGGTCCCCGTGATCATCGTGTGCCTGCATCCCAAGGTGCTCACCTGGGGTCTCAACCTGGCCCTGCGCCTGGCGCGCAAGGAGCCGCTCGAAAGCGTGCTGCCCGGCCGTACCGTGCTGGTCGCGGTGGGCTGGACCGCCCTGGGCTGGTTCGTGTACGGCCTGCACACCTGGCTGCTGTCCGGCAGGTGGGACCTCTACGTGGTGGCCACCGGGGCCTACGCGTTCGCCTGGGCCACCGGGCTGCTGACGTT
Organism: Nonomuraea sp. NPDC052129; assembly: GCF_040680095.1. NCBI lineage: Bacteria > Bacillati > Actinomycetota > Actinomycetes > Streptosporangiales > Streptosporangiaceae > Nonomuraea > Nonomuraea sp. NPDC052129. The sequence continues at coordinate 83,133 of NZ_JBFAVX010000004.1, forward strand.
CGTCGTGCCCGCCGGGGTCGGGGTGCGCGAGGGCGCCATGATCCTCGTGCTCTCGCCGCTGATCGGCAACGGCCCGGCCTTCGCGGTGGCGGTGGTGTCGCGGCTGGCGTTCACCCTGGGCGACGCCGTCGCCGCGGGCATCGCCTTCCTGCTGGGCCGTCAGGCGTCGAGGAGCACCGCGGAGTACGACGACCAGAACGGCTCCGGGTCGACCGCCTTGACGCCCGACCGCAACCGCTCGGGCTCGCCCGGGGCGTAGAACCGCTTGATCGCCCCGTTGAGCGCCTCGACGTCGTCCGGCTCGACCAGCAGCCCGTCGACGCCGTCCGTCACGTGGTCGGCGAGCGCGCCGACGCGGGTGGCGATCACCGGCACGCCGTGCTCGTGCCCGAGCCAGACGTTCTGGCTGGCGGTCGCGTTGCGGTAGGGCAGGACGAGCGCATCCGCCGCGGCGAACAGCTTCGGCACGTCCTCGGCGGCCACGTAACCCGGCCGGAGCTCCACCCGGTCGGCGATGCCCAGCTCACCGATCAACGCCTGGGTCCCGTCGAGCCCGCCCCAGAACTCACCCGCCACGGTCAGCCCGACTCCCTCCGGCAGGGCCCGCAGCAGCAGGTCGAGCCCCTTGTACGGCCGGACGATGCCGAAGAACAGCAGCCGCCCGTGCACCTCGGCGGAGCGCTCCCCGGTCGTGGACGGCAGATGCGGCGGCAGCCCGGCCACGCTCACCGGCTTGCCGGTCAGAGACGCGGCCAGCTCCGCCTGCTGGTCGGAGTGGGTGAGCACGGCGTCGACCCGGTTGAGCAGCGCCTTCATCAGCGGCCGGTCGTAGGGCTTGCGCTCATGCGGCAGCACGTTGTGGCACAGGGCGACGGTCCTGGCCTTGCCGCCCAGGCCGTACAGGATGCCGAGGTAGGCCGGGACCTGCACCGGGCTCAGGACGGCCAGGATCACCAGGTCGGCCGAGCGCAGCCGGCGCCCGCAGGCCACCCAGCCGCCGGGGTTGCGCCAGTCGAGCCGGCGCAGCGTCTTGGGGAAAGGAGTGCCCTCGGGCGCCGTTATCGTCTGCTGCCCCGGATAGAGGAAGGCCGGATATTGCGCCCGCCACGACTCGATCACCACGTCGTGACCGAGTGCCGTCAGCCGGTGCGCCAGCTCGGTGGTGTGCTGCGCCCCGCCCCCTTTGTAGGGATAGGTGGGGCCGACGATGGCGATGCGCACGCTATTCGCCCCGCGAGCGCACGATCAGGTCGGCCAGCAGTGCCACGGACCCGATGAGCAGGCCCGACAGGAAGATCATGACGGTGTTGGCGGGAAAGTAGAACGGGTGCTGGATCATGTCCCAGATCCCCTTGACGAACCCGATCGCCACCAGCCACAACGCGGGCGGCATGAGCACCTTGAGCGGGTTGAAGTACATGATCATCCGCAGCACCTGCAGGATGTAGCGGTAGGCGTCGGAGACGAAGCTGAACTTCGACGTGCCCGCCCGCTTGGCGTAGCCGATCGGCATGTAGTAGACGTCGTGCTGGTTCGACAGGAACGACAGCGTGATCGTCGTGACGCAGGAGAACCCGGGCGGCAGCAGCCGCAGATAGGGCTTGGCCACCGACTTGCGGAACGCGCGCAGCCCGGAGTTGAGGTCGGGGATCTTCTGCCCGGCGAGCTGCTCGGCCACCTTGCGGATGACCCACTTGGCCGGGACGCGCAGCAGCTTGTGCGACCCCTCCTCGCTGGTGCGGGCGCCGACGACCTGGTCGACCGTCGTGTCCTTCTCCAGGATCTGGACCAGCTCGGGGATGCGCTCGTTGGGGTAGGTCATGTCGGCGTCGGTCCAGACGACGATCTCGCCCCTGGCCTCCTGCGTGCCGATGCGGCGCACGGTGCCCGAACCGCCGTTGCGGTGGAAGGCGCGGATCCGCAGGTGCTCGAACCGGGGCGCGGCCTCCTGCAGCCTGGCCAGCGTCTCGTCGGTGGAGCAGTCGTCGACCGCCACCAGCTCGTAGGTGTAGCCGCTGGAGTCCATCGCCTTGGTGATGCGCTCGACCTCGTCGATGACGTGATCCTGCTCGTTGTAGCACGGCAGGACGATCGTGACGTATGGCGCTTCTTCCACGGCGTATCCACTCTGGGGGGTCTCAGACGTGCTCACGTGCGTCGAGGGTACTCTGCCCAGCAGGGAGAAAAGTCCACACACGGGTCAGGCAACGGCCATCCACACGCTGATCCCGAACCCCCAGGTGCCGTTCGGCGCGTCGATGAGCGAGCGCTCGTCCTGCCGCGACACCAGGGCCATGACCTGCGCATTCGGGCCGTACGGCGCGACCTGGACCGCTTCGGCGGCCAGCAGGACCGGGACGCGGCCGACGGCGCGGACGCGATCGATCAGGCGGCGCACGTCTTCTTCCTTTGCCGTATTCTTCCCTGCCTCCACCAGGACCTGGGCCGTCGGGCGGTCACACATGCCCCGGACGACCTGGGTGAACCGGTTGGCCGTCACCCGCTCGATGATCAGCACCGAGGCGTTCGGCGGGATCTTGGCGCACATCGCCTCGACGGCCGCCCGCTCGCCCCGCTCCACCGGGGTGAACGCGGTCCCGATCGAGGTGATGGCCGGCGGCACCAGGATGAGCGCGGCGCCCACGACGCCGATCCATCGGCCGTACCCGCGCATGGGCGCCCGCGTACGCACCCACTCCAGCCCCCACACCGCCAGCAGGATCATCCCGGGGATCACCACCGGGACCAGCCGGCGCGCGGCCCACGGATGGTCGGGGGTGATCTCCGGGCGCAGCAGCGTGGTCACCGTGGTCCAGCCGATGACGGCCAGCGGCAGCAGCCACTCGGCCGGGGAGCCGTTCCTGAGCAGCCGCCGCACCAGCACCGCCGCGGCGAGCGTGGCCAGGACGATCACGGGGATGCCGACGTACCAGCTCACCCAGTGCAGGGACAGCTCCGAGTAGAGCCGGGTGCCGTCGACGGGCAGTCCGTTGTTCTTCTGCGTCTGTCTGATGAACTCGGCGGTGAGCCGGTCTTCCCGTGTCGTGGCCACCCGCGTCACGGTCTGCAGCCATGGTCGCACCGCCAGCCCCGCCACGACCAGCACGACCAGCCCCGCCCCCACGTCCGGCAGCCTCCTGGGCAGCCGGATCCGGGCCAGCCGGGGCGCGGTGAGCGCGCCCGCCAGGGTGAGCAGGAGAACGGCGGCGCAGATGGCCAGCAGCGGATTGACCGACTTGGACAGATAGGACAGATACGGTCGCGCCAGCACGTACGCCGCCAGCAGCCCCAACCCCGCACCGGTCGCGAGCCCGGCCAGGAGCGGCAACCCGAGCGCCCCCTGGGGCCTGCCGAGGCGCCGCCAGGCGATCAGCGCCCCGGCGAACGCCAAAACCGGCAACACGTCACGCAGCCCATCGATCCTGACCAGCACGGCCAGCCCGAACACCAGCCCGCCCAGCGCCGCCGCCCAGCCCCGCGACCTGTCCTCCCGCGACAGGGCGTCGTGGACCAGCGCCAGGCCGCCGAACAGCAGCACCAGCGAAGGGATCTCGCTGAAGGTGGTCCGCGAGGTGTACAGGATCGGCAGGCTCACCGCGAAGGCCAGCGCCGCCACCGCCGCCCAGCGCCCGCCGACGAGCCGCCCCACCACCCCCGCCAGCGTGAGCACGGCCAGCGCCCCCAGCACGGCCGGTGTCAGCAGCATGGCGCCGAGCCCGCCGAGCCAGTCGCCCGCGGCGAACAGCAGCGGCGGCCCCGGCATGAACTGCGGCACCACCGCCCCGTCCGCGGGATAGAACCCGATGCTGTCGAACCGCAGCGCCGGATCGGGCCCGCCGAACGCCTCCACCTGCGGGATGATCGGCAGCGAGCCGTGCCGGGCCAGCCAGATGGCGTACTGCGCGTACGTGGCGGGGTCACGCCTGACGATCAGCTGCTCGGTGTGCGTGATCGCGTTGAACACACCCGACCCCACCGCGACGGCGACGACCGCGCCGACCTGCCGCCCGGTCGCCTCGACGACCTTCAGCGGCTCGCGAACGACGAACCGGCACAGCAGCGCGATGACCACCACGCCGAGCACCAGCGCGGGCACCGGCTGGTACCAGCCCGCCAGCAGCAGCGGAAGTGCGGCGAGCAGCCAGCCGGCCACGATCAGGGCAGGCAGGATCGAGACCACGGCGAGCACCCGGCCCGCCGACGGCCTGCGCGTCCGGTCCGGCCAGGCGATTCTCATCGGTGATCGCGAGCGTATCCAACGCGCGGGCGCCGTGACGCAGCCACGGGCCTTCGGCGCGTCAGGTGCGGCGGGTGCGCGCAGTGGGACCGCGCACCGCGCCCGGTGCGGGCGGTTACGCGAGATCGCCAGAAACGCGGGTAGCGTACGCGACGTGCCGGTGAAGCGGGAGCGGGAGAACGTACAGGTGGAGGAGGCGACGCCCGTCGGCGACCCCGCCCGGACGGCCTCGCTGGTGCGGCGGCACGGCTGGTTCCTGGCGGTCCTGACCCTGGGCACCGCGCTGCGGGTGATCACGATGCTGGGCTACCGCCCGGCCCTGTGGTTCCCCGACTCCTACACCTACGTCGTCACCGTCTTCCACCCACGCCCCGACCTGGTGCGTCCGGCCGGCTACTCGGCCTTCATGAAGGCGCTCGAACCGTTCCACTCGTTCGGCGCGGTCGCAGCCGCGCAGCACCTGCTCGGCCTGGCCACCGGCGTGCTGGTCTACTGGTGCGCGCGCCGGGCGCCCAGGTGGGCGGCGACGCTGGCCACGGTGCCGGTGCTGCTGGACGCCTACCAGATCGAGCTGGAGCACCTGCTCGTCTCCGACACGCTCTTCATGTTCCTGATCGTCGCCGCGGTCGCGCTCACCCTGGCCGACCGGTCCGTGGTGATCGCCGTCGGGCTGCTGCTGGCCGCCGCCACGCTCACCAGGACCGTCGGCCAGCCGCTGATCGTCGTCGTGGCGGCCTGGTTCCTGCTGCGCAGGCGGGTGGGGCTGGCCGGGGTGGTGGTCGTGGCCGCGCTGGCGCCGACCCTCGCGTACGGGGGCTGGTTCTACGCCACCTACCACCGCGTCGGCATCGTCGGGGCGAACGGCGTGTTCCTGTACGCCCGGACGATGTCGTTCGCCGACTGCGCCAAGATGGACCCTCCGCCGGACCTCAAGGTGCTCTGCGACCCCCGGCCGCCCGATCAGCGGCCGCCCTCGCAGGAGTACATCTGGGCCAAGGACTCCCCGCTCGTCGCGCTGCCCGACATCACCTTCACCCAGCAGACCGACGAGCTGGCGGCCAGGTTCGCCTCGCTGGCCATCCGAAAGCAACCGCTCGACTACGCGGCCTCCGTGCTGTCGGAGCTGGGCCGTTCGTTCGTCTGGGGCCGCCCGGTCTACCCCGACCACGAAATCTACGACTACTACGAGTTCCCCGCCGCCTCGCCGTCGCCGCCCGGCCGATGGGCCGCGCAACTGGGCGTCGACCTGGGCAAGCGCTACGAGCAGGGGCCGATCGGCACCGAGGTCGTCGAGCCGTACGCCGGCTGGATGCGCGCCTACCAGGACGTGGCCCGCCTGCCGGGCACCGTGCTGCTGGCCGTCCTGCTCGTCCCGCCCGCCCTGGCGATCAGGCGGCGGCGCTCCAGGTCTGTGAGAGGGATTTATGAGCCGCCCGCGTGGCTGCTGCCCTGGTCGACGTCGGTTCTTCTGCTGGTGATGCCCGCCGCGGTAGCCGAGTTCGACTACCGGTACGTCCTGCCCGCCGTACCCCTGGCCTGCCTGGCGGCGGCCCTGGCCACCCGCCCCGACCTGCGCAAACTCTAAGATTTTGTCGAGGATATTCCACGAAATGTCCAGCTCTGAGTATGCTTTTGCCCGGTAACATCACGCCCGAGTCACGGTCGATTCTCTTGGTCATGGCTGCGGGCACGCCGTCCGTGACCTAGTCTCGTGGCGCAGAACGACCGAGCCGACCGGACTGGGCGAGGGGGCGCATGAGTGACCATTGGAGCGTGTCCGTGGAGGACCGCAGGGTCGCCTCTACACAGCCCGGCAGCCGGATGTCGCGCCGGGCGGCGGCGTCGAACCCTCCTCCGCCGCCACCCGAGGATTTGCCGCCCCGCGGCCACCGCAACGGCGGTAACGGTGGTGGCAACAAGATGCGCGTGCTGGCCTGGATCAGCATCGCGACCACCTCGCTCATGGTCGCCGGCGCGCTGACCGGATACACGCTCTACCGCGACGCCTTCAGCAACATCAACCAGAAGCCCTTCAAGGACGACATCATCACCCCCCGGCCTCCGGACACCGGCGCGCTCAACGTGCTGCTGGTCGGCTCCGACACCCGTGCGGGCAAGGGCAACGCGAAATACGGCCAGCAGCTCGCCAGGACGGCCGACGCCGGCGGCAAGCGCACGGACACGATCATCCTGATGCACATCTCGCCCAACCGGGACCAGGCGCGGCTCATCAGCTTCCCGCGTGACTCGATGGTGCAGATCCCCAGGTGCAAGAACGACACCACGAAGCAGGAGATGCCGGCCCGCCGCGACATGATCAACTCGGCGTACAGCTCGGGCGGGGTCGCGTGCACGATGTCCACGCTGGAGACCCTCACCGGCATCCGCATCGACCACTACGTCGAGGTCGACTTCAGCGGCTTCAAGAACATCGTCGACGCGCTCGACGGCATCGAGATCTGCCTCCAGAACGGCGTCGACGACAAGAACTCCCACCTGAAGCTGCCCCCGGGCAAGAGCCTGCTGAACGGCGAGCAGGCGCTGGGCTACGTCCGGCTGCGTCACTACGGTGACGGCAGCGACATCCAGCGGATCAAGCGTCAGCAGATCTTCCTGAGCAAGGTCGTGCAGAAGGCCACCAGCAGCCAGCTCCTCACCGACATCGGCAAGCTCACGAGCTTCATCAAGGCCACGGCCAAGTCGGTGACGATGGACCCGGAGCTGGCCAACGACACCGCTCAGCTCATCGACATCGCCAAGAGCGCGCAGAAGATGACGGCGGGCGGGGTCAAGTTCACCACGATCCCGTGGCAGCCGGACCCCGAGGACAAGAACCGGGTGGTCTGGAAGCAGCCCGACGCCAACGACCTGTTCAACGCGATCAAGAGCGACGTCGAACTGCCCGAGGCCGCGGCGACGACCGCCGCCACCAAGCCCAAGATCAACGTCAAGCCGGAGCAGGTCCAGGTCCAGGTGCTCAACGGCACGACGACGCAGGGCAAGGCCCGCGAGGTCGCCGACCTGCTGAGCAAGGAGGGCTTCAAGGTCACGGGCGTGGGCAACTACCTGGCCGCCGACGGCAAGAGCCAGGCCAACACCCAGGTCCGCTACGCCAAGAAGGCGGCCGACGGCACCACGTACAGCGACGTGCTGATCAAGGCGATGCAGCCCAAGCCGGCCCCGACGGCGGGCAAACTCAAGCCGACCACCACCGACGTCTACACCGCTCCGGTGCCCGTGCCCTCGTCCACCCCGGCCACGGCGAACCCGCCCGTGATCCAGCTGATCATCGGCGAGGATTTCAAGTCGGTCAAGGTCACCAAACTCCCCGACAGCGTCACCAACAGCACGATCTCCGCGGACAAGCAGAAGAACGTCTGCACCTGACCTCCAAGTTCCCTGTGTAACCGGGTGTTCTCGCACCGCTAGTGAGACAGGAGCCTCGCGGCCGGGATAATGTGTTGCGGGTCGGCGACGCGGGCTCGCCCCACGCGATCAAGGACGCGTGCCGCGTGCTTGCTGTCGCGTTCCCCCGGCCCCGAGCGAAGCTGAGCGACTCCGTAGTGTCTGACACGAAGCACTCCCCACCGACCACGACTCCCCAGGGTCCCGGTGACGCCGATGAGGCCACCGGCCCCGCGAGCACAGGAGCTCAGTGGCCGCTACCGGAGGAGGCTTTCTGGAGTGAGAAGACGGATCCGCACGGCACCACCCCGCCCGAGGCGGGGGGCAAGGAGCCCGAAGCCGATCCCGAGCCGGAGACGTCGCCCGAGCCCGAGGCGCCCAAGCGGAAGCGCGACCCTTATCTGGACAACGTCAAGTTCGTCCTGATCGCGTTCGTGATCGTCGGCCACTCGCTGGTGCCGACGCTCAACACCGACTCTGCCAGGTCGCTCTACATCTTCATCTACACCTTCCACATGCCGCTGTTCGTGCTCATCAGTGGCTACCTGTCCAGAAATTTCTGGAACTCCAACGCGAAGACCAACAAACTGGTCGACACGTTCGTCGTGCCGTACGTGATCGTGGAGGTCGGCTACGCGCTGGTCCGGCTTGGCCTGGGGCAGAAGTGGAGCCTCACGATCATCGACCCCGCGTGGATCAACTGGTATCTGCTGGCGCTGCTGTTCTGGCGACTGTCCACACCCGTGTGGAAGCGGATGAAGCACCCGATCCCGGTGGCGATCGCGATCTACCTGTTCGCCGGGTTCTCGCAGATCTCCGGCGACTTCAGCATGGACCGGTTCTTCGGCCTGATGCCGTTCTTCGTCATCGGGCTCGTGATGCAGCCCGAGCACTTCGAGCTGCTCGACCGCCGGTGGATCAAGATCGTCTCGGTGTTCGTGGTGCTCGGCGCCGCCGCGGTGTCGATCTTCATCGCACCCAAGGCGCCGCTCAAGCCCTTCTACTACAAGCACAGCTTCCAGGACATGGACCTGTCCTGGTGGATGGGCCTCGGCGTACGCGCCGGGCTGCTGATCTGCGGGCTGGCCATGAGCTATGCCGTTCTGTCGCTGGTGCCCAGGCGTGAGACGTGGTTCACCGATCTCGGCACCCGCACCCTCTACTGCTACCTGCTCCACGGCATCCCCGTCCTCATCGCCAAGGACCAGGGATGGCTGGAGCTGCCCTGGCTGCACGGCCCGCTCGGGGTGCTGGCGATCAGTGCGAGCTGTTTCGCCCTGGCCATCGTGCTGTGCCTCCCCGAGACGCGCACCCTGTTCAAGTGGGTCCTCGAACCCCGCCTAACCTGGCTATACCGCCGCCCTTCAGGAAGTTAAGCGGCAATTCCCCCTGCATTTACGCCGTTGACCGGGTGACCGCGCAGCATCGTCCGCATGCGGGTTTGCGTCGCCACCACCGTCCACCATCCCGAGGACGCCCGGATCATGCACAGGCAGATCCGGGCGCTGCTCGACGCGGGCCACGAGGTGACCTACGTCGCGCCCTTCACCTACTACAACGTGACGCCCGCGATGGGCGTCACCGCGATCGACGTGCCGCGCAACGCCGGCTACGGCCGGGCGCGGGCGGCGCTCCGGCGCGGCCTCAAGCGCGCCGACCTGCTGATGGTGCACGACCACCGGTTGCTGCAAGCCCTGCCCTTCCACCACCCGCCCATTGTCTGGGATGTACGGGAGCAGGTCACCGCCAGGCAGATGGCCCGGGCCGAGAGGCGTCACCACGTGATCACCTCCGCCGTGGTGCCGGAAGCCACCCTGGTGTCGGCGGAGCCTCCACCTCCTGGTGACACCAGGGTGGTGCACATCGGGCGCCTGTCCGCTGAGCGCGGCGTCTCCGAGCTCATCGGGCTGGCCGAGCGACTCGTCCCGCACGGCATCCGGATGGATTTGATCGGCGCCAGCGACCGTGAGATCCGGCCGCTGCTGCGGGACGCGCAGCGGGTCGGGCTGCTCGACTGGTTCGGGTACGTCCCGAACCGCCATGCCCTGCGCATGGCCGAAGGTGCCCTGGCCGGCCTGGCCCTGTCGGCGGAGACAGGCCCGAGGACGCCGACCAAGATCCTCGACTACATGGGCCGGGGACTCCCGGTGATCACCACGCCGCATGGCTCGATGGCCGAGCGCGTCGGGTGCGGGCTCGTGGTGCCGCTCGACGTGGACGCGCTCGTACACGCCGTACTCGATCTCAAGGAAGACCCCGCGCGGCGGGCGGCGCTGGGGGCGCGTGGCCACGCGGAGGCCCGCCTGCGGCACCACTGGCCCGATCACGCGGCGGAGTTCGTGGCCAGGATGGAGAGGTGGGCCGGCGTCAGCGTGCCCGCCCACTCCCTGGCCGTCTAGGAGGCAGACCGGGGGTAACGTTCACGCCGGGCTAAGGGGCAGGTCCGGGGGTGACGTTCACGCCGGCGGTGCCGCGGTGCCGGGGACGAACGTGTGGGTGGCGGCCCAGCTGGCCAGCAGGCGGAGCTTGTCTTCGGAGTCGCTGCCGGGTTCGGTGCCGTAGGCCACCAGGGTGAGGTCGTCGGCGGCCAGCGCGAGGGATTCGTAGGTGAGATGGAGATCGCCTACGACGGGGTGGTGGAAGGGTTTGTCACCCTTGTGGTGCTGGCGGACGTCGTGGTGGGCCCAGCGGGCGCGGAAGTCGTCGCTGCGGGTGGACAGCTCGCCGATGAGATCGGTGAGGGTCTTGTCGTAAGGGTCGCGGCCGGCCTGGGTGTGCAGGAGGGCGACGGTGTCGTTGGCGGCGCGTTCCCAGTCACCCCAGAACTGGTGGGATCGGGCGTCGAGGAAGATGAACCGGGCGTGGTTGGGGGTGGCGCCTCGGGCGGCTTCGATCATGGGGGCGTACAGGGCGCGGCCGAGCAGGTTGGTGGCCAGGACGTCGCCACGGCCGTTCATGACGAAGGCCGGTGCTTCGGTCATGGCGTCCAGCAGCCGCTGCACGTTGGGCCGCACGGTGTGCGGGGCGGGACGGCGCCGACGGCGCGGGCCGGGTCCGGCGGTGCGGGCCAGGTCCTCCAGGTGGGTGCGTTCTTCGTCGTTGAACCGCAGCGCGCGGGCCAGGGCGTCCAGGACGCTGCCGGAGACCCCGGACAGATCGCCGCGTTCCAGGCGGGAGTAATACTCCACGCTGACCCCGGCCAGCTGGGCGACCTCGGCGCGGCGCAGGCCGGGCACCCGCCGCCTGCCGGAGGACGGCAGCCCTGCCTGCTGCGGGCTGATCCTGGCCCGGCGGGAGGTCAGGAACTCACGGATCTCGCTGCGGTTGTCCACTTTTCCAGGTTAGGCGGCCTTCCCTCTGGGAGGGGTGCCCTGTCATTACACCTATAGCCAGTGCCTTCCACCCCGTCTGACCAGCGTTTTTGATGGGTAGTGGCTAATGCCTGAAACGGAGGGCCCGACCAGGTTCGCGACGGCTTCGAGCCGCGCCCGCCCACCGGGGGCCGACCGTTTCGAGCCGCGCCCGCCCCAGGGGCGGGTTGGCCGTGCGGACAGAGAATCTGAAGGAGTGAAGGTTATGCGTGGTGTGGTGATGCACGCTCCCGGCGACGTTCGAGTGCAGGACCTGGACGACCCGCGGATCATCGAGCCGACCGACGCGATCATCCGCGTCACGGCAACCTGCGTGTGCGGGTCGGACCTGTGGCCCTATCGCGGCGTCGAGGAGGTCCACGAGCAGCCGATGGGCCACGAGTACGTCGGCGTGGTCGAACAGGTCGGCAGCGAAGTCAAGATCATCAAGCCCGGCCAGTTCGTCGTGGGCACGTTCGTCGCCGCCGACGGCACCTGCGAGATCTGCCGCTCGGGCTACCCCTCTTCGTGCGTCCACCGGGTGTTCGTCGGCCAGGTCGGCACCCAGTCCGAGCGCGCCCGGATCCCCTGGGCCGACGGCACCCTGGTGGCCACTCCCGGCACCCCCGAACCCGACCTGATCCCCAGTCTGCTGGCCGCCTCCGACGTCCTGGGTACCGGCTGGTTCGGTGCGGTGGGAGCCGAGGCCGGCCCCGGCAAGACGGTCGCGGTCGTCGGCGACGGCGCGGTCGGCCTGCTCGCGGTGCTGGCCGCCAAGCAGTTGGGCGCCGAGCGGATCATCGCCATGAGCCGCCACGAGGCGCGCCAGAAGCTGGCCATCGAGTTCGGCGCCACTGACATCGTCACCGAGCGCGGTGACGAGGGCGTGGCGAAGATCAAGGAACTGACCGGCGGGCTGGGCGCGCACTCGGTCGTCGAGGCGGTCGGCACCCAGGAATCGATGCGGCAGGCCATCGGCTCCGCCCGCCCGGGTGGTCACGTCTGCTTCGTGGGCGTCAACCACGACGTCAACCTCAGCGGTGAGGACCTCTTCTTCGCCCAGGTGCACCTGCTCGGCGGGCCGGCCCCGGTGCACCGGTTCCTGCCCGAGCTGATCCAGCTGATCTGGGACCGGAAGATCGACCCCGGCAAGGTCTTCGACCTCCAGCTGCCCCTGGAGGAGGCCGCCGACGCCTACAAGGCGATGGACGAGCGACGCGCCATCAAGGTGCTCCTGACCATCTGATCGCGACCTGCCTTCTGATCACTCTGCGGCAGAACCACTCGGTGTGTCGGCGGCCGGTGGCGTGTTGCCGCGCAGGATGAACACGATCGTGTCGCCCAGGCTCCGCTCGATCCGCTCTGCGGGAATCGCGCCGCTCACCGCCAGCGTGCCGAAGCCCTGCAGCGTGGCGATGACCGGCAGGCTGACGCGATCCACCGGACCCGCACGGACCTCGCCCCGGCGCTGTCCGTGCTCGATCAGCTCCATGGTCAGGGCCTCAAGGCGCTGCTTGGCCGCGATCAGCTGCTCGGAGGCGGCGGTGTCGTGCTTGACGGAGTACATCAGGTCGAGGAGGGCCGCGTTGGCGGTGGCGAAGCCCACGTAGGCGCCCGCGATGGCGGCCAGCCGGTCGGCGAAGGAGTCGTCGGCCTGTTCCAGTGCCCCGGTCATCGCGGTCGCCAGCCGCTCGTGCCCCTCCAGCGCCAGCGCGTCCAGCAGGGCCTGCTTGCTGGTGAAATGGCGGCTCGGCGCGGCCGGGCTGACCCCGGCTTCACGGGCCAGCTCGCGCAGTGACAGCGCCCCCGGCCCCTTCGCACGCAGCGTCTGCTCGGCACGGGTCAACAGTGCGGCGCGGAGGTCTCCATGGTGGTAAGGCCGGGTCTTCATGCCCCTCAGCCTAGCCCGGAGTGAGCGACGTTTACATTGTTGTCATTGACTACATTGTTATCGCTGCATACGGCGACGCCGCCCTCCGTCTAGGGCCGTTCGAGGTCGTAGGTGACGTCCGCCAGGCGGACCGTCTGGACCAGCGGGTCCTCGATGATCTTCCGGAGCTCGCCGATCGTGGCCAGGGAGTCCACATAGGCGTAGGCCAGACCATCGTTCGCGGCTTTGCGGAGGCGGGCCAGGCTCAGGTCGAAGTCGTGCAGGTTGTCGTCGTCGTAGTCCTTGAGGATGCCCACCCAGCGGCGGAAGTTCGCGAGGTCCAGCTTGATCGCCTCGTCGGGCTGGATCACGTGGACCTTCTTGGTCGTCAGTTCGGGCATCGGGGCTCTGTCCCACGTCGTCATCCCGCCCCACGTGATGGGAATCGAACTGGGGCGCCGCTCATACACGACCTTGTCGACGGAGCTCTCGTATCTGGCGGTGAAGGCGCTGAGCTCATCGGCGGTAAGTGGCTTGGCGAATTCGATCACGGCCAGCGCGTTGAGCCGCTCGGGCAGCCTGGCGAGGACCTTGCGGCTCTTGTCCTTGGGCTGGTTACCGGTGCTTACGTTGGCCAGGGCCCTGCTCAGTGTGGTGTTGGCGTCGTTGCCGAGCGGGAGCCTGCCCACACGGCCGAAGAAGTTTTGGGTGATGACGTGCTCCGCGCCGCCAAAGCCGGCGATGAACCCGCCCGTGGCCCGCACCGGGTTGGCGGAAACGGTGAACGACATCGACAGCGGCGTGGTGGCGCCCCAGTCCCGGACGTCGATGGCGTAGCCGGGGTTGTAGATCTTGAAGGCGGTGCCGAGCACGTCCGTCATGCGCATTTCCCGATCGCCGCGCCGCTGGATCAGGCTGGAGCCGACCGTCGCCACCAGGACGAGGACGACCAGCGCCGCCAGAACCATCGTGGCCGTACGCGTGAGGCCCCGCCGCACGGCCCGGCGGGTCGCCTTACGGTCGAAGTCGGGCATGGGCAGCAGATCATCGTCAGTCATGCGGAACTCCGTAGATATCGGCGAAGGCGGCTCTGGCCCGCCACACGGCGGTCTTGATCGTGGCGTGCTTCTTGCCGGTCATCGCGGCCACCTCGACCAGCGAGAAGCCCTCGAAGTAGACCAGCGCGAGGAGCCTGCGGTGCTGCTCGGGCAACCGTTCCAAGGCGTCGCGCACGGCCAGCGACTCGGCGTGCAGCGCGGGCACGCCGAGCTCGTCGGGGTCGGGCAGGGCCAGCTCGCGGCGGTGGCGCCGGACGTGGTCGACCAGGACGTTGCGGGCGATGGTGAGCAGCCAGGCGGCCGCGTTCTCGCCGCGCCAGCCGAGCAGCGCCCGGGTCGCCTTGACGAATGTCTCCTGGGCCAGGTCTTCGGCGAGGTGGGGGTCGCGGGTGCGGCGTAACAGGAACCCGCACACGAGCGCCCAGTGCTCTCGGTACAGCTCCTCGATGATGATGCCCTCCGCGTTCTTGCGATTGTCACAACAGAGCAGACGCGATCGGGGCAGGAATGGTCACACGGCTTTCCGGTTGATGTACTGGACTCATGTCTTCGCATCTGATCCAGGGCCGCACGGTGAGCATGCCCGTCCAGGTGAGAGACGCCACGGTCTGCAGCGTCATGTATCCCGTACGAGCCGACGCCGCCAGGGCGGTGATCGCCTACTCAGGGCTGGACGTGGCCGAGGTGTTCCCGGGCAAGGCCATCTGCGTGCTGGTGTTCGTCGATTACCGGGAGAGCGATCTGGACGCCTACCACGAGGTCGGCGTGGCGTTCCTGGTGCGTCCGCCGGGCGTGGCGCAATCGGTCGGGCTGGGCGATCTGCGGCGGGCCGGGGTGTTCATCCACTGGCTACCGGTCGATCAGGAGTTCACCTTGGACGCGGGCCGCCACATCTGGGGCTTTCCGAAGGAGCTGGCCGACATCGACCTGCGGCTCGACTCGGCGTACAAACGCTGTGTCCTGCGCAGGGACGGGCGGCTGGTGCTCGACCTGCTGCTCAGACCGGGCCTGCCCGCGCCGGGCGCGGGCGCGCTGGTGCCGCTGGACGCCTTCACGCATCGGGAGGGTGTGACGCGGCGCGTCCCGTGGTCGGTGACGGCCCGGGGCGTCCGCGTACGGCCCGGCGGCGCGCTGATCCGCCTGGGCAACCACCCGATCGCCAAGGAGCTGAGCGAGCTCGGCCTGCCGAAGCGCCCCCTGCTCACCACCACGGTCGCCCACGCCGCCATGACCTTCGGCGACGCGATGGCCATCTAGGCCCGGGCGCTCCACCGTCCGTCGACGCGGCTGATCCGCACCGGGTGGTCGAAGCACTTGCTCACCAGATCGGTGGTCAGCACCTCGTCCACCGGCCCCGACGCCATGCACTCGCCCTCCCGCAGCAGCAGCGCGTGGGTGGTGCTGGCGGGCAGCTCTTCCAGATGGTGGGTCACCAGGACGGTGGCCAGCGCCGGGTGCTCCCGGCGCAGCACGTCGAGGCTGGCGAGCAGCTGCTCTCGGGCGGCCAGGTCCAGCCCGGTGGCGGGCTCGTCGAGCAGCAGCAGCCGCGGCCTGGGCATCAAAGCCCGCGCGATCAGCGCCCGGCCCCGCTCGCCCTGGGACAGGTAGGGCCAGCGTGCCTCGGCCTTGCGCGCCATCCCCATCATCCCGATCAGCCGCAGGGCCTGCTCCTCCTGCTCGGCGGTGGGCTGCCAGCGAGGGACGAGCTCGATGGTGTTGGTGGCCCCGGTGAGCACGAGGTCGCGCACCCGGAGGCCGGACTCCAGCGAATGCCGTGGATTGACGTGCCCCAGGAAGGAGCGGAGCTCGCGCATGTCGACCCGGCCGAGCCGATGCCCCAGGACCTCGACGACTCCTCGCGTGGGGTGCTTCACCGCCCCCAGAAGGTCGAGCAGCGTGCTCTTCCCGGCCCCGTTGGGCCCCAGCAGGGCCCAATGCTCGCCCTGCCCGACCGTCAGAGAGATCGAGCGCAACAGGGAGGTGCCGTCGCGCACTACATCGACCTCGACAGCACACAGAACGGGCCCACCGGCAACAGGATCCATCTACACAGGCTATCAACAGTCATCAGATGTCTGAGGACTGCCCGATCCTCAGACGATCGGCGGGCGGCCCAGTTTCACCATGCGCCATGCGGTACGCCAGGCCATCGGGCGGCGCTCGCCGGCCGGCGTCCGCAGCCCCTCGAAGAACCCGGTGAACCACGCCTTGATCGCCACCCCGGACCGGCGCTCCCTGATCAGCGTGAGCACCACCCAGTCGAGCAAGTAGAGGACCGCCAGCGGCCACGGCAGGTTGCGCCGCGCCAGCCACACCCGGTTGCGGGCGTTCATCCGGTAGAAATCGGCGTGGCGCGTCGGCGGAACCTGCGGGTGGTACATGACCGTCTCGGCGTCGTACTCGATCCGGTAGCCCTCACCCAGCAGCCGCCAGGCCAGGTCGGTCTCCTCGTGAGCGTAGAAGAACTGCTCCGGCAGGCCGCCCACCTGGAGGAAGGCCGAGCGGCGGATCGCCGAGGCGCCGCCGAGGAAGGTGGTGACCGGCGAGGATCGTTCGGGGTCGCCCGCGCGCAGGCGCGGGACGTGGCGCCGCTGGCCGATGCCGCCCTCGGGGTCCATCACCCGGAAGGAGATGACCGCGAGGTCGGGCTCGGTGGCGAAGCGGTCACGGACGTGGGAGACGACCTTCTGGTTGGCGTACCAGCCGTCGTCGTCGAGGAACAGCACGACATCACCGGAGCACTCCTCGACGCCGCGGTTGCGGCCGGCCGGGATGCCGGTGTTGCGTTCGAGCCGGACCGTCTTCACGGTCGCGGACGAGCCCACGGGTGGCGTCGCCGACACCTCGGGCACGTCGGCGCCGTTGCCCACGATCACCACCTCGACGTCGCCGTCGATCTGGTGCAGCGCGGACTCGACCGCCCGGTTCAGCTCCGCGACCCGGTTGCCCATGGTGAGGATGACGCACGATATCTTCAACGGGTCATCGTCCTGACGCGTCGAGAACACGGGCGGAGCATTCTTTCATGATCACCGAGTCTGCTGGTATGCATATTTCCTGATATTGGTGGAGCCAAGCGTATCGGAACCGAAGGTGAACCCCCGCCAAACTGCGGACGTCCGATCAATACGACGAGCGAGGGGCTCCGCCGGTTCCGATGTGTGCTCACGCAAGCCGCCTCGATGCCAGGATGCTGACCAGGTGCAGGACGGTCTGCAGGACCGCGGCCACGAAACAGGCGATGAGCAACACACGCGAGGCGAGCAGATCGCCCGCGACGGCGTCGATCACCGCGGCCACGACCGCGAGCATGGACAGCTCGATCGGCTGCACGATCCGGTGGAACTTCGTCGCCCCCACCACCCGCCGGGCCAGCCCCAGCAGCCCGGACCGCAGTTGCCCCGCGGACGCCTCGGTGGCGGTCGGCAGACCCCCCTTGGCCCTGGCCACGTCCACGAGGTCGGTCTCGGCCTTGATGAGGATCGCGCCGAGCGCGGCGGCGACGCCGAGCACGGTGTACCAGTCGGGCAGCACGGCCGACGTCCGCCAGCCCAGCCCGATCAGCAGCGCGGCCTCGGTGAAGTAGGCGCCGACGCGGTCGAGGTAGACGCCGACCAGCGAGGTGCGACCCGTCCAGCGGGCCAGCTCACCGTCGGAGCAGTCCAGCAGCAGGTAGACCTGTACGAGCAGAGCAGCACCCACGGCGGCCCACAGCCCCGGCAGGGCCAGCACGACTCCGGCCACGATCCCGGCCAGCGTCATCACCCAGGTGAGCTGGTTGGGCGTGATGGAGGTCTTGGCCGTCAGCCAGGTGACGTAGATGGACAGCCGGCGCATGTAGAGCACACCGGCCCAATGCTCACCGTTTCTGCGCTCCAGGTGTCCGGCGGGCTGGGCGACCCGCCGGATCTCAGCGACCGAAGGCCCGGACATAGTCCCCCACCCGATCGCGGACCTCGGACTCCGACATGCGCAGGTGCTCCAGGATCGTGTAGCGGCCGGGACGGGTGGCGGGCGCCAGCGTGACGGCCTCGGCGAACTGCTCGCCGCTCAGGCCGATGTCGGCCGGGACGACGGGCAGCTCATGCTGTCGCAGGCAGTCAGTGACCTGCTTGAGCCGGGCGGCGTCCTCCCTGAGGAAGAAGCAGAAGGCGGCACCGATCCCGGCGAGCTCGCCGTGATTGGAGGTGCCGGGGAAGAGCTGATCCACGGCATGAAGGATCTCATGGTCTCCGCCACTCGCGGGCCGAGACGACCCGGCGATGACCATCGACATGCCCGACAGGATCAGCGATTCGGCCAGAACCGTGAGGAAGGCATCCGACTCGATGGAGTCGGTCCGGCCGACCAGCGCCTCGGCCGCCATGCGGGCCATCGAGCAGGCCAGCCCGTCGATGGGCTCGCCGCGCTCCACGTTGCCGAGCTGCCAGTCCTCGATGGCCGACAGGTTGCTGACCACGTCGCCGACCCCCGAGCGGACCAGCGACTCGGGAGCACTGTGCACGAAGTCGAGGTCGACCAGGACCGCCAGCGGCATCGGCACGCCGAACGTGCCCTTGCCGCCCTCGTACACCAGCGAGGCCGTGGGCGAGCAGATGCCGTCGTGGGAGAGGTTCGTGGCCACGGCGACCATCGGGATGCCCGCCAGCGAGGCGGCGTATTTGGTGGCGTCGATGGTCCTGCCGCCGCCGACGCCGACGACCACCTCATAGGCGCCCTTGCGCAGGTCGGCGCCGAGCGAGACGGCCGCGTCGACCGAGCCGTCGGACACCCTGAACACCTCGGCCTCGCCGAGCGTGGGCGCGATCAGGCCCTCGATGTGGTCGCCCTGACCGGGGCCCACGGCGACGGCGACCCGGCCGGAGGTCGCCACCCGGGTGTCGGCCAGTAATGCGCCGAGCTCCGCCACCGCGCCCCGTCTGACCATGATGGCCAGGGGCGCGGGCAGCATCCGCGCTAGAAGCGGCATGCCCGCCTCCTCAGTAGCGAACGGCTATGGTACGAGCCTTGGCCAGGTCGTCGTGGTTGTCCACCTCGACCCAGTCGACCTCCCCGATGGGTGCGACGTGGATCCGCTCGCCGCGCGCCACCATCTCCTGGTAGCCGTCCTCGTAGTAGAGCTGCGGGTCGCGCTCGAAGGTGGCCCGCAGCGCGTCGGCCAGGCGCTCGGCGGCGCCGGGGCGGATGAGCGTGGCGCCGATGTACTCGCCGTAGGCGGTGGCCGGGTCCATCAGCTTGGTGATCCGCTTGAGGTCGTCGCCGTCGAGGGTGACCTTCATCTCCTCGTCGGCCAGCCGCTTCACGTTGTCGACCGCGAGCAGGATGTCGCTGGTCTCGGGCGCCGACAGCAGCGTCTTCTCGACCGAGACGGGGTGCACGGTGTCGCCGTTGACCAGCAGCGCGCCCTGCGCGAAGTAGTCGCGCGCGCACCACAGGGAGTAGGCGTTGTTCCACTCCTCGGCCTTGTCGTTGTGCACGAGGGTGAGCTTGACGCCGTGCCGTTTCTCCAGCTCGTCCTTCCGCTCGTGTACGGCCTGCGCCGCGTAACCGACGACGATCACGACCTCGCGCAGATCCACCTCGGCGAGGTTGCGCAGCGAGATGTCCATGATCGTGGTCTCACCGTCGACCGGCACCAATGCCTTCGGCAGCGTGTCGGTGTACGGTCGCAGGCGTCGTCCGGCTCCAGCGGCCAGCACCATTCCCAGCAACGTGCACTCCTCAGTCGAGCATCTACTCCGTAGGACCCAAAGGTTAGTTGGCTTTTGGCCCTCACCGGGTAATCGACCGTTAGTCTCGCGTTTCCGTGGCGGTCGCGGCCACCCCTGAGGGAGAGGTGGCGAGCCAGCAGGTGAGGCTCTCCCACCCGAACAGGGCCCACAGATATACGGCGAGCAGCACGAACCCGCCGGTCACCACGCCCACGATCGCCGCCAGCGAGATCACGATCATCCGCCCCTCCCAGCCCAGCCCGTACGTGCTCAGCCACGGCGGCGGATAGGCGCGCTGACGCAGGCGATAGATCAGGTCGTAGTGGTGGAAGGCCAGCGCGCCGAGCAGCACGAAGATCAGCACCGGCGGCACGTCGTGGGCGAAGCCGCAGGCCGCGATGAAGGTGTATTCGATCAAGCGCAGGATCGGCGGCACCAGCCAGTCGATGCGGCCGTCATGCGGATGGGAGCTGCCCGGCCCGGCCAGCAGCAGCGTCACGGCCGGCGCGAAGACCGCCAGCCCGTCGGACCCCGCCACGCCGATCAGCAGCAGCACGCCGATCACGAATGCCCCGGCGATCAGCGGGGGCAGCGGCGGGAGCTGCCCGGACACGAGCGCGCCCATGCCGCGCGACAGCGGCCCGTCGTCGCGGTAGGCCACGACGTTGCTGCTCGGCACGGGCGTCATCTGCACCGAGGTCATCGCGCGGACCTCGCGATCCGGCCGAGGAGCAGGTAGACGGTCGCCACGCCGCCCCAGCCGAGGAGCGCGACGAAGGTGACCCGGGCGTTGTACACGCCGGCGGTGATCGCGATCAGCGCCATCCGCTCCCCGATCGGCAACACGATCGCTTTCTTCATCCACCGGAGGACCTTCTCTCGCTCCATGCGGTGCGCCAGGCGGAGGACTCCCGGCTTGGGTACGCCGTGGTGCTCTCCCTCGGCCGAGTTGAGCAGCGAGCTCACCGGCTTGGCACCCAGGGCGCCGGCCCGGTTCGCGTCGGCCACCCCGCCCGCGAAGGAGTAGTTGATCGAATGCCGTACCGTCTGCAGGATCATCGCGGCGACGGCGAGGTACCAGATGCCGTCGGGGCCGCCCTCGCTCAACGGCAGCCCGGCGGCGTAGCCGAAGGCGAGCCCCACATAGACGACATACTCCTTAAGCCGGTCGGCCATGCTGTCGAGCCACGCGCCCAGCGGCGTGAAGGCGCGGGTGTAGCGGGCCAACTGGCCGTCGAGGCAGTCGCAGGCGAACGACAGGTAGAGCAGCCCGGCCCCGGCGAGCTGCGCCCCGCGGTTGCCCGCCCCGAACCAGACCGCCGACAGCACGGCCAGGCCGATCGAGATGCCGGTGACGGCGTTGGGCGTGAGCTTCAGCCGGGCGGCGGGGCGGATGAGATGGCGGGTCCAGGACGAGACGAGGTAAGTGCTGACGAAGCCGTCGTCCGCCTTGACCGAGGTGTTGAGGCGTACCTGGGACTCGTCGACGTCGGCGAGCCTGCTGACCGCGGTGTCCGCCGAGACCTGGCCGGTCACCCGGTCGCAGTGCAGCTGCCCGATCCCGGCGGCGCGTACCTTCACCCCCGATCTGACCAGGCCCACCAGCAGCAGGTCGACCGCCTCGACGGTGGTGACCGGGCCGAGCTTGCCGGTCTCGGCCAGGTCGGCCAGCTCCTCGGCGACGTCGGCCAGCGCGATCAGGTCGGCCTGACCGGCCTGGAGCACGCCGCGGAAGGTGGCGTTGGCCTCGGGTACGAGGTGGAAGGAGCTGCCGGCCGCGACGATCTTGCCGCCCTCGACCCGCACCGGCGGCCGCATCGGCGCGGCGGTGGCGTCATAGGAGACCAGGGCGCTCGTGTCGCGCTTGGGATGCTCCAGGAGCAGCGACAGTGCCTCGGTGTGGGTGACGAGGTCGGCGGGCAGCACGACCAGCGTCCCCGGTGCGGCGCGCGCGAGCTTGGCGACGCCGCGCAGGTCGGTGCTGAGGCCGCCGAGCCCGTCGTTCGGCGACACCACCTGGACGTCGAGGACGGACAGCTCGGCCAGCTGGCCGTTGAGCCGGTCGAGCAGCGTGCCGTCGGCACAGGACAGTCTGCAGGCGGGCGTCGTGGCGAGCAGCACCACCGAGGTGGTCGTGCTCTCGCGGGTCAGTGAATCGGTCACGGCGCAGGTCTCCTCCCGGTCGCGAGGGAGTGCGTGGGCACAGCGTAGCGACAGGGCAACGCGATATCACGGAACCGGACCGTTACGCTCCCCCTATGGAATCTCGGCTGCGCTCCGTAGGGGTGGTCCTGGCAGGTGGCGTGGGTCAGCGTGTCGGGCTCAACACCCCCAAGCAGCTCATCAAGATCGCCGGTAGGACGATTCTGGAGCACACGCTCGCCCTGTTCAACGGCTCGCCGGACATCGACGAGGTCGTGGTGCTGATGGCGCCCGGCTACGCCGACACGGTCAAGGAGATCGTGGAAAAGGGCGGTTTCGACAAGGTCAGCCAGATCGTCGAGGGCGGCGCGAGCCGCCCTGAGAGCACGTGGCGCGCGCTCAAGGCCCTGGGCCCGAGGGAGTGCAACGTGCTCCTGCACGACGCTGTACGGCCCCTCCTGGAGCCCCGGATCATCACGGAGTGTGTCAGGGCCCTGCAGACGCATTCGGCCGTGGGCGTGGCGATCCCGAGCTCCGACACCGTCGTGGTGGCCGCCCCCGGACCCCATGGCGAGACCATCCACGACATTCCCGACCGATCCCGGCTGCGACGCGTCCAGACGCCGCAGTGCTTCCGCCTGTCGCTGATCCGCGAGGCGTACGAGCGGGCCTTCGCCGACCCCGACTTCGACCGGCGGCCGGCCACCGACGACTGTGGCGTGCTGCTGCGCTACCTGCCCGACGTCCCGATCCACATCGTGCCGGGCAGCGAGAGCAACATGAAGATCACCCATCCGGTCGACGTGTACATCGCCGACAAGCTCCTCCAGCTGGCCGCCACCAGCGCGCCCACCCCCGACCCGAGGGACTACCGGGAGGCGCTCGACGGCCGGACCATGGTGGTCTTCGGCGGCGGCTACGGCATCGGCGCCGACGTCGTCGAGCTGGCCACCGGCCACGGCGCCCGCGTGCACTTCTTCTCGCGCACCCAGAACGGCGTGCGGGTGGAGGACTACGACCAGGTGGCCAAGGCGCTGGCACAGGTGGGCCGGATCGACTACGTGGTCAACACCGCGGACGTGCTGCACATGGGCAAACTCGCCGAGGTCACCGACGAGACCATCGCCGAGACGGTGGGCGTCAACTACCTGGGCCCGGTCAACGTGGCCCGTGCCGCCTACCCGTACCTGCGCGAGAGCGCGGGCCGCCTGCTGCTCTACACCTCTTCCGGCTACACCAGGGGCCGGGCCGACTACAGCCTCTACTCCTCGACGAAGGCCGCCGTCGTCAACCTCACGCAGGCGCTCGCCGACGAATGGGCCCCAGACGGCATCCGGGTCAACTGCGTCAACCCCGAGCGCACCGGAACGCCCACGCGCGAGCGCGCGTTCGGCGAAGAGCCTCCGCACACCCTGCTCTCATCGCGCGCGGTCGCCCAGACCTCGCTCGACGTCCTCATCTCCGACCTGACCGGGCAAGTGATAGACGTGCGTCCGAACGACGCTTGACCCGCTCAGGCCGGAGTTTCCGGAAGGGCTGGCCAGGGGTTCAGCGCGGTGGTCGAGCGAGTCTGCGCGGGCTCGTGAGGAAGCCCCAGCCCCAGGACATGTGCATGGCGGCGTACACGATCGGCAGTCTGGCCTTCACCGCCCCCGGCAGCCCGCTGCCGGTCAGGACGGACCCGGCCACGATCGCGGCGGCGTAGCCGCCGGGCGCGATCAGCGCGAGGGGGAAGAACGGCGAGACAAGCAGGCCGAGCACGATCGCCAGCACCGCGGCGGGGGGCGCCAGGTAGCGCAGGTTGATCGTGCCCTCGTGGGTGCGCGAGACCACCCGGCGCCAGCGCCCGTAGTGGAAGTACTGCTTGGCCAGCGCCTTCACGTTGGGACGGGGGCGGTAGGAGACCCGCATGCGCGGCTGGAACCAGACCAGCCCGCCGGTCTGGCGGATGCGGTGGTTCATCTCCCAGTCCTGGGCCCGCTGGAAGTGCTCGTCGTAGCCGCCGACCCGGTCGAGTGCCGCGCGCCTGAACACCCCCAGGTAGACGGTGTCGGCGGGGCCCGCCGTGCCGCCCACGTGGAAGGCGGCCGCGCCCACGCCGATCTTGGAGGTCATCGCGCACGCGACGGCCTTCTCGAAGGGCGTGATGCCCTCGGCCGCCATGACGCCGCCGACGTTGTCGGCGCCGGTCTCCCTCAGCGTCTCCACGGCGACGCGCAGGTAGTCGGAGGGCAGCATGGCGTGCCCGTCGACCCTGGCGATGATGCCGTTGCGGGAGGCGCCGATGGCGGCGTTGAGCGCGTTGGGCGTGCGACCTGTGGGGTTGGGCACCACGGTCACCCGCCGGTCGGCCGCCGCGATGGCGTCGGCGACCTCTTGGGTACGGTCATGTGAGGGCCCCACGGCGAGAACGACTTCGATCTCACCTGGGTAGCTCTGGGCGAGGACCATATCTACGGCCTCGCGTAGATGCCGCTCCTCATTGAGGACCGGCATGACGACGGAGATGGGCGGCCAGCCGTGCGTCTCCGCTGGCGCGTGCGGCGAGTCGGGGAACTGCTTCATGGCGGGGCTCACGCTACTGTACGAGCAGGGAAGGACGGCAATCCCGCGGTGGCACGAGGGGGGCAGGGCATGCGCGACCCGGGCGAGGAGGACGCTGGAGTACACGTGGGCGGCGACGCCTATGGCGGCGTCAAACTCGTCGGCAGGCGCACGCGCAGGCCGCTCAAGAGCGCCAAGGCCCGGCGCCGGAATCTGATCCTCTCGGGTGTGCTGTCCGTGGGCGTCCTGGCCGGCACCGGCGTGGTGTGGGCGACACCGAAGCAGATCGGCACGGTCGACGCGGGCGTGACCGAGGCGGCCCCCCGCGGCGCCATGAACATCCTGCTCGTCGGCGTCGACAAGCGCGACGACCTCACCCGCAAGCAGCAGAACGAGCTCAAGCTGGGCCGCGAGTCGGGCCAGCGCACCGACACCATGATGGTGATCCACCTGTCGGAGGACCACAGCAGGGTCACCGTGGTGAGCCTGCCGCGCGACACCTGGCTGACCATCCCCGGCAAGGGCGATCACAAGATCAACTCGGCCTACCAGTTCGGCGGCCCCAAGCTCGCCCGCCAGACCGTCGAGCAGGCCACCGGGCTGCGGATCAACCGCTACATCGAGGTCAATGTCCTCGGCTTCATCAACGTGGTCGACTCCCTCGGCGGTGTCACCGTCTGCACGCCCGTGCCGATCAAGGACCCTAAGGCCGGGCTCGACCTCGCGGCCGGCACCCACGAGCTGAAGGGCGTCCAGGCGCTCGGCTACGCCCGCACCCGCGCCACCGCCCGCTCCGACCTCGACCGCATCGACCGGCAGCAGCAGGTCATCTCGGCGCTGCTGAACCGCGCGCTCAGCGCCAGCACGCTGGCGAACCCGGCCCGGCTCAACTCCTTCGTCAACTCCACGCTGAGCACGATCAAGGTCGATCCCGACGACGACCTGATCGGGCTGGCCACCCAGCTCAGGGACGTCTCGCTGGACAACGTGAAGTTCGCCGACGTGCCGCTGGCCAACGTGGACTTCAAGGCGCCGACCGGGGAGTCGGCGGTGCTCTGGGACAAGCAGGCCTCCCGTGACCTGTTCGCCAAGATCAAGGCCGACGAGGACCTGTCCAAGCCCAGCCCCACTCCCAGTTCGTCCGCTTCGTCCTCTGCCAAGCCCACCATTCCGCCGGATCGGATCGCGCTCAAGGTGCTCAACGGCACGCTCATCACCGGCCTCGGCGCCCGCACCAAGACGGCGCTGGTCGCCGCCGGGTTCCACGTGTCCGGCACGCCGGGCAACACCAAGCGCAAGGACTACAAGAAGACGGTCGTACGTTATGGGCCCGGTCGCGAGGACTCGGCCCGCACGGTCGCCGCGGCCATCCCCGGCGCCGATCTCGTCCAGATGGACGAGGACGGCATCGAGGTGATCGTCGGCAGCGACCAGCCGAAGATCGGTAAAGTGAAGACCTCGACCACGCCAAGCGCTCAGCCCACAACTACGCCCGTAACTAAAACGGCGACCCAGAACATATGTAAGAAATAGGCATATCCGCCAGCCGTTCGGGCACGTGACAGCCATGGTGGTCAGGTCGTGGCGAGAGGAACCGCTCACTGTCTTGCATGCCGTCGGAGACCTCGACGTGGCCGGCGCTCCGCGCCTCCAGGCCGCGCTCGACCAGGTGCTGGCCTCCGCCGACCCCCCGAAACTGGTGCTGGATCTGACCGACGTGCCCTTCTGCGACTCCGTGGGGCTGGGTGTGCTGGTGGCCACCCACAACCACGTGCAGCACGCGCACGGCAGGCTCATCCTGGTGCTCGCCCCGGGCATGATCAGTCATCTGCTGACGATCACGAACCTCGACCGGCACTTCGAGACGTGCTCGTCGCTGCTGGAGGCGCGGGCGGCGCTCGGGACGGCGGCCTGACGCTCAGGGCCGGCTGAGATCGAGCAATGGGTCGCCGACGGAATCGGCACGCCCACGGTGACGAAACCAGCGCCGAATGACAAGAGCCGAATTCAAGATCTGCGGCTCCCTGAGTGCCAGGTGGTCGTCCCTCGAAGTCTCGCGAATATTGCCAGAAGTCACACCGCCCCAGGGGACGACATCG
This sequence comes from Nonomuraea sp. NPDC052129, assembly GCF_040680095.1. Classification (NCBI taxonomy): domain Bacteria; kingdom Bacillati; phylum Actinomycetota; class Actinomycetes; order Streptosporangiales; family Streptosporangiaceae; genus Nonomuraea; species Nonomuraea sp. NPDC052129. Next base: position 109,549 of record NZ_JBFAVX010000004.1, read on the forward strand.
GGCGGGGGCGCCGCTGCCCGTAGACGAGGGCAGGCCCACCTTTGTAGTCAATCTCGCGGAGGAAGCGGTGCCCGATGCGTTCGGCAACCGACATCGACCGCGTGTTGCCCGGCCGGATGACCGAGATGACTTCTTCGGCGTCGAGTTCGGCGAAGCAGTAGGCGACGGCGACGCGAGCAGCCTCGGTGGCGTAACCCTTGCCCCAGTACTTGCGAACAAGGCACCAGCCGACCCCCAGGCCGGGGAATCCGTACGGTTGCCAGGGCCCCGCGCGTCCGACGAAACGGCCCGTCGCCCGTTCGATCACTGCCCAGTGGGAAAAGCCGCGGATCTCACGGTGGCCGATGAACACCGCCAGACTCCGCCAAGCGTCCGCCGGGGACGTGCCGACGGGCTCGGCCAGCCCGCCCGCGACCTGCGGATCGGCCATCATAGCCGCATAGTCGTCGAAGTCGCCGCCCGTCAGGGGGCGCAGGATCAGCCGCTCGCTCTCCAGCACCGTCATGATCGTAGGGTTCGCGCCGGGGATGGTGCCAGGGCAGGCGATGGTCGCCTGTGGCGGGCTCTTGTGGTGAGCCGCAGTGTCTGCCGGGTGGGTCTGGTCCGCTGCGGGGTCCGGCCGGTCATGTGGAGACTCGGCGTGCCGCGATCACGAGCAGGACGATGGCGCCGATCGTCGTGATCGTGTTGCTGGTGAGATCCACTGTCTGGCGGATGGGCACGGTCAAGGTCGGCTTCCACGGAAAGGAGTGCCACGCGTAGGTGAGCATGGCCCCTGCCGCGAGTGCCAGCCGGTGCGCGTCCGACCAGTTGGAGCGGTGCGACCAGCGGGTCACCAGCGCGCCGACCGTGGCGAACAGGGCCAGGTAGATGAGCACGCTGCCCCAGGCCGGGATGGGGATCGTCAGCCATGGCGACAGGCCGGTGGGGTCGACCGCGTAGAGGAGGACGAAGATCGCGCCCGCCAGCAGGGCGAAGGCGAACACCGCCCACGGACCGGGCGCCTTCCCCTCGACCGCGGGGGGCGCTGGGGCGCGTGCGCAGGCCGAGCACGACGAGCGCGGCGACCACCACGGCCGCCACGATGAACTGGGGCAGGCCGGCGAGCAGTCCTCCCTCGTTGACGGCGTTGCCGACGGCGGCGAACACCGAGTAGACCGCGAAGATCACACCCACAGCCACGAACCCACGCTTCTTCAGCCACGGCGTGGTACGTCGCGGACCGGCCAGCGTCTCCATGATCGCGATCGGGACGCTGATGCTCCAGATGGTGTGCACGCCTACCATGAACAAGATCCACGGCAACGCCGTCCCCAGCGCGGGCAGGTAACCGTAATCGAGAATGCGGACGTCGACCCAGTTCTCGTTCCAGAGCGTCTGGGTGATGAACGCCTCCTCGAACATCCCGTACGCCAGCGCGAACGCCAGCACGGCCGGCCAGCCGCGCCCGGTCCGCCGGACCACCTCGCGAATGAACAGGGCGCCGGCCCCGTACAGGGGGAGTACGGCGAGGAACCCCACGACACCGATCGGGCTGGCGAGCGGAAAGTTCCCCATCAGGGCCTCCGCGTCCAGCGGCGCCAGGAGGAACAGCCCGATCGCGGGCGCCACGCGAGCACGTAAGGGCATGCCCGGGTCGGCGGTCATGGCTTCCCCCCGTCGCTGATGACCCCTGCCGGGCACAACAGCATGGCATCGTGCACCGCGTCCCGTAGTCCGGGGCCGGGCGTCGGATCGAGCAGGACGACGATGCCGTCGTCCTCTCGCTGGTCGAACACCTTGGGCGCGGCGATCGCGCACTGCCCGGCGCCGATGCACCTGGCCTGGTCGATAACCACTTTCATCGCGGATCTCCTCCTTGCCCGTCCCAGGCGACGGGGAGGCTGTGCACGCCGTAGATGATCATGTCGTCGCGCATGAGAATCTCCTCGGGCGGGACGGCCAGGCGCAGTGTCGGGAAACGGTCGAACAACGCGGGGATGGCAACCTGCATCTCGATCCGGGCGAGCTGCTGGCCCAGGCACTGGTGGATGCCGTGGCCGAAGGCGACGTGTCCCGCAGTCGGCCTGCGCAGGTCGAGCGTGTCCGGATCGGGGAAACGTTTCGGGTCGCGGTTGGCCGCCGGGACCGAGACGGTCACAGACTGACCTGCCTTGATGAGCCGGCCGCCGATCTCGACGTCCTCGAGCGCGGCGCGTACCGTGCCGGGGACGACGCTCAGATAACGGAGTAACTCCTCGACGGCGTTGGTGATGAGGTCAGGTTCGGCCCGCAGGGCGGCGAGCTGGTCGGGGTGGCTCAGCAGTGCGTACGCGCCGGTGGCGATCATGTTCGCGGTGGTGTCGAACCCCGCGCCCGTCAGGAGGCTGCCGATGATGGCCAGTTCGTCGTCGCTCAGGTCGCTGTCGGAGGCCAGACCGCCGAGCACGTCGTCGGCGGGCGCGGCCCGCTTAATCCGCACCAGATCGCGCATGTAGTCCTGCATCTCGGCCATGGCAGCCGCTCGCCCATCCGGAGTGGTGTCCAGGCGCATCACGACGGACATGGTCCGCGTGAAGTCAGCTCGATCGCCCGTCGGCACGCCAAGCAGCTCGCAGATCACCAGGCCGGGGATGGGCCCCGAGTACGCCTCCACCAGGTCCACCGGCGGGCCAAGCCGCTCCATCGCATCCAGGTGCTCGGCGGCGATCTCCTTGACCCGGCCGGCCCACTGGCGCATCCGGCGGACGGTGAACTGGCCGGTGAGCAGGCCACGGTAGCGGGTGTGCTCGGGCGGGTCCATCGCGGTGAAGCCGCCAGGCCGTGCCGGCTGGGGCTTCCCGCCGGCCGCCGTCCCGGGCATCGGGTAGTGCAGGAGCTCGTGCCGGTGGCTGAAACGGTTGTCGGCCAGCACTTCGCGGACCAGGGCGTGGCTGGTCACCAGCCAGCCGTCGTGGCCGTCGGGATAGGTCATCCGGCTCAGTGGACGCTCCTCGCGGAGCTGTGCCAGTCCGGAAGGAGGATCGAAGGGGCGCTCCGTGGTGCGCTCTACAGGCAGCGTGGGCGCGGGCTGTGGCTGGGTCATGTCGGAATCCCTCCGCGGGAACGGCGATCGTTCACGCATCAGGAAAGTTACGGACGCATTTACCGATTCGGCAAGTTGAAAACATCCTTGTCGCAGGTCATGGGGGAATTATTGGCGCAGCCACAGTGAGCGCGAATGCAACAATCTCAGCAGCCCGAGGGCGAACGGTGGGCGACCGACCAGCGACCGGCCGACGCCGCCGCCAGGCATACGGTGACCATCGACCTGGACGATGAGCGGACGCGGTCGTCGACCGACTCGCTCGCCAGATAGATCTCCGTCGCCAGCAAGGTCGCGAGCCGGCGGGAGGGCCCATGCTGTCTCGACGGATGGAAGATGATCTTGACTGGCTCGGAACACGCTCGATTTCGAGTGCACCTCGCCCGAGGTCAAACGTGTTTCGTCGGTGCCCCGCAATCGGCGAAGTTGTGCTAGACGATGTTCATGACATTCGGCGCGCATCTTCCAGCGGTCTCATAGGGAGCCATTCACGTTGTTCGATCAGTTCCCCGAGCCTGCCCGCAGTCAACTGGCCACGGCCTTCGACGAAGGCAAGGCGCGGCCGGAATGGTGTTTCACGGATGGCCCGGCGCGGCTGGCGTTCTGGGCGCCCTACCGCGGCGCGGACCCGATGATCACCTGGCAGTTCGAGCCCGGCCCCGACCCCGACCGCGCCGCCGGCCTGCTGCGCCGCGGCCTGTCGGAGATGGGCCTGGACAAGATCATCCACGACATATCCCTCAAGCCCGGCCTCACCCCGCTCGTCGACCGGGCCGTCGAACACCAGGCGCTGCTCGGCGCCGGGTTCGCGATGGAGGTCGAGCGGCTCATGCTCGAATGGGCGGCCGGGAGTGACGTACCGGTCGATCCGGGTCGGCTGACCTACCGCCCCGCCCGCGGCCTCGACGCCGCCTCCGTACTCGACCTGCTGGTACGCATCTCGGAAGGGTCGCTCGACTACGACACGCAGGTGGAGCTGGCCACGGCCGGCGCCGAGCACGAGGCCCGGTGGATGTACGACGACCTGGTCAACCGCAAGGGCAAGCCCGACTGGTTCGTCGTCGGCTACCTGGGCGATGACCCGGTGGGTCTGGTGGCGCCGGACGATCATTCCATCGCCTACATCGGCGTGGTGCCCGAGCATCGGGGCCACGGCTACGTCAACGACCTGCTGGCCAAGGGCACCGCGACACTGGCCGAGACGGGTGTCGAACGCATCGTGGCGGCCACGGACGTGGGCAACACCCCCACGGCCAACGCGTTCCTGCGCGCGGGCTATTCAGAGGTTGGCCGGCTTTTCCGCTATTACTGGAGGAGACCTTGAAACTTGGTGTCATGTTCGACCGCGCCCTGCCGCCGGAGCAGCTGATCCCCTTCGCCAAGGAGCTGGACGGCACGACGGTCGACGGCCTGTGGGTGGTGGAGGACCTGGGCTGGACCGGCGCCATCTCCTCGGCCGCCACCGCCCTGGCGGCCACTTCCCGCCTGCGCGTGGGCATCGGCATCACCCCCGCTCCCCTGCGCAACCCGATGCTCTTGGCCATGGAGCTGGCCAACCTGGCCCGCCTCCACCCTGGCCGCCTCGCCGCCGGGATCGGCCACGGCGGCCGCGACTGGATGCGCCAGGTGGGCGCCGCGCCCCCGTCACCTCTGGCGCTGCTGGAGGAGACGATCACCTCGGTCCGCAGCCTCCTCCGGGGCGAGACGGTGACCCTGCACGGCCGCTCCGTCCACCTGGACGGCGTCTCCCTGGTCCACCCGCCCGCCGTACCGCCTCCGGTCCTGGCCGGCGTCCTCGGCCCCCGCTCCCTCGCCCTGTCGGGCCGGGTGGCGCAGGGCACGATCCTCCCGGAGGGTTTCGGCCCCGAACAGCTCCCCACCCTCCTGGGCCACATCGACGCTCCGGCCGACCACGAGGTGGTGACCTTCATCCACCTGTACATCGGCCCCGACGCGCGCGAGGCGACCTGGGACGTCGCAGTGGAACAGGCCGGGTTCCTCAAGGTGCGGCCAGAGGAGGTCGTCATGGCCAGGGGCTCCGCTTCGGAGGCCGCCGACATGGTGCGGCAAATGTGGGCGGCGGGCGCTCAGACGGTGGCGGTACGACCGTTCGGCGCGGATCCGCTGTCACATGTGACGAAACTCTTGGCGGCCTTGTAGCGCCATTGCTGTAAGGATCTTGGGCCCGGGGGGATTCACTGTCAGCTGTTGTCGCCGCCGCTGCCGAACTCCCCCTCCACCCGCCGCACGATCTCCATACTCCTGGGCAGGTAGGCGGCGTAGAAGTCCTTGCCGCACTCCAGGTCGTCGAGTGCGGCCTTGATCTCCCTGCTCAGGTATTGCCGGGCGGTGTCCACCGGGATACGCGGCTCGTAGTACTGCCCGGCGGGCAGCCCCTTATCGGGAATGTCATCGTTCAGGGCGATCCGCTGCTTCTGGGCCTCGAACTCCTGGCCACCCCGTCGGCTCATGTCCACCGGCTTGAGAGAGACCACCTGGTGTCCCTTGCCCTTGAGGCAGTCGCCCATGGCCGAGGCCAGCCCGACGAGCTTCGGGTCCGCGTTGAGGTCGCGGTCCAGCCGCTGGGCGATCAGCTCGTTCTCCTGCTTGGCCCGATCCTCGTCAGAAGTGACGACCTTGCCGGTGACCCGCTGGAGCCCCTGCGATCTGCACGCGGTCAGCGCCTTGCCGTAGGCGACCCGCTGGGCGGGCGACAGCTGGTTCTTGATGGTGAAGTTGGGGCTGTCCGACTCGCGCCAGAGGACACGCTTCTCCCGCTGCTCGGGGTGGACGAAGCCGACGAAGACCCCGAAGCCCTGCTCCGTACGCTCCTTCTTCATCGCCTCGCAGTCGCCCAGATAGGCATTGTCGGCATCCTCGGAGATCTTCACCTCCGGGACCCAGGCGACGTACTTGAAGCCGCGCTGCTTCATGCAGTCCGCCACGACTGTCTGGATCTGCCGGGGCTGGTCCGTCTTACCGCCCCCCACGACGACCGGGGCCACCGGCGGGGCGACTGCGCAGCCTGCGGCGAGGCCGAGCCCCACGAGAGCCAGAGTGGATCTTTTGATCATGACATAGAAGAATACACCGTTCAACGAAGCATGCGCAGAAGGCGGCCGAACGGCGGATGCCCAATCAGTCGAATGGCCGATGGCGACGCCCGGCCGCAAAGCCACGATCGCTACATGAGGCGAACCACGGCAACACCCAAGGTCCCCCTGACCGCCTTAGCGCTGGCGGGGCTGACCGGACTCATCGCACTGACCGGATGCTCAATAGAACTGGACGCGAAAGAGGTACACACCGCCCAGTCCTTCCCCTACAGCGGCCCCCAGCTCACCATCAAGTCCTCACTCGGCGGCCTCCGCATCATGCCCGGCACCGGCGCGACCGTGCAGGTGGAACGCTGGCTCCGCGGCAAGGCGACCAACGAGGGCAACGCGTCGTGGTCCCTGAGGGACGGCACCCTCCGCCTGAGCGCCAACTGCACGGTGGTCTTCGGCGACTGCGGCGCCCGCTACCACGTCAAGGTGCCACCGGGGACGCGCCTCGTCGTCGAGGGGGACGACGACGGCATCATCCTCCAGAACCTCACCCAGGACGTGGACGTCTCGAACGGCGGCTCGATCAAGGCGTACGACACCTCCGGCAAGCTCCGTCTCCTGAGCGACGACGCCACCATCACCGGCGAACGCCTCAAATCCCCCAACGTCCGCGTCCGCTCGAACACCGGCGCCATAGACCTGTCCTTCGCCACACCCCCCTCCAACCTGGACCTGCTGTCCAAGGACGGCCGGGTGACGGCGACCGTACCCAACGGGGCCTACCGGGTCACGACGAAGAGCCAGGACGGACGCGAGCGATCGGAGATCAAGAGCACGGAGAGCGACCGGACCATCATCGCGAAGAGCGGCACGGGAGACGTACGGATCATCGCTAAGTAAATCTTGAACAGCGCGCAAGCGTCAGACCTGGTAAATGCGCTCAAGCCCGACGAGCATGATCCGGGAGTCGGCATCGGCGGCCGCCATCAACTCGTCCGTGAAACCACACCCCCCATAACAAGCCAGGACCGTGTCGCGCGTGTCATAACCCTTCTGATCGAGCAGCGTACGAGCCCTGGCCAGGCGTTCAAGGTGATGGTGGCTTATCACCTCACCCCATTTGACCTCACCAAGCGACAGGACTTTCCGCGGCAACGCCGGCTCTTGCCCGGCGAGAACCGCGACATCGATCTCGATCTGGGTCCGTTTCGCGGGATCGCCCACCACGCCTGACCCCACCTCAGCCGGAAAGCCGCCATACAGCGTTTCCCCCGCGTCCAGCGCGAAGTCCCGGCACAGGGATTCGAAGTGCGGACCCACGACCTGGGCGAGGAAGGTCTGCCGCACGGACCCCCACACCTTCTCCGCCCGGTGGATCTCCAGTTCCGGCCAGCGCCGCCGCATGATGGCCTCGTAGAACGTGATCAGCGGCTCCACGATGCGATAACGGAACCGCCCGGACCTGAACAGGTCGGGCTCGCGCGCGACCAACGCGCAATCCTCCAGGACGTTCAGAGGGTGAGTGATCTGATCGGACCTGCGTCCGACGTAATTGGCGATCCCACCGTTAGTGGTGTTGCCGCTGGCGATGGCGGCCAGCACCGAGTGGTACAGAGCGGGATCCCGGATATCCGATTCCTCCGCCAGCAGGTAGCGCGCCTCGCGGAAGAGCGGAGTCTGCGGATTCAGAACCGTCCTGATGACCCAATCATCGAAATCCGCCGGCCCTGCCGGTACATCTCCCTGCGTGAACTCATACCGGTAAGCCGGCGTCCCCCCGAGAATCGTGTGCACGAGTACGGCCAGCCGCGGGTCCGTGATTCCCCAGAACTCCGCGGCGTCCCTATAGCGAAAGGGGTGAATGACGAGTTCGAGGCCCGCTCTTCCACGCAACGGCGCCTGGCCCGCCAGCAGGCCGCCCATCACGGACATCGCCGACCCGCAGAGCACCAATCGCGCCGTACTGTCCTGCCCGCTGCCTCCAGGGCCGAGTTCCCGCTGAATGATCGACGGCAGCGCCGGTGAGGTCCGGGACAGGAACGGGAACTCATCGAGGATCACCGGCACCGACCGGCCACGGAAGCTCCGGAGCAGGTGAGCGATCGCGTCGTTCCAATCCCTGAAAGGAACATCCGGAACCTCGCGAGTGTGGCGCGTCAACGCCTCGGCGAACAGCCGGAGGGACTCGGCTTCGGTCGCCTCGGTGGCGGCGAAGTACATCCCTCCCGTCGCCTCCGCCAGGGCTTGCAGCAGGAAACTCTTGCCCTGCCGCCGACGCCCGCTGACCACGCCGAGGGCGGCCCCACCCGACGGTGTCGCCCGATCTCCGCCGGACACGAACCGGACGAGCCCTTGCCACTCCCTCGCCCGGCCGAAGACCCGCTCTGGCTTTATGATCATCAGTTCCTTCAATCTTACAGAAGTACGTTTCCCAGAAGTGTACTTCTGTGAGTTGGCCACACCGCGCCGATGACACGCCAACGCCGTTACGAACATGTTCGTAACGAAAGCGTTCGTGCTACCGTGCTCTCCATGAGCACGAACGACAGCGCCCAGCGGCAGCCTCCCCGCAGCCGACGGGAACGCCCGGCCAAACCCGCGTTGACCAGGCAGGGGATCATCGACGCCGCGCTGACGATCATGCGTGACGAGGGCCTGCACAAGGTGACGATGCGCCGTATCGCCATCGCCCTCGACACCGGGCCCGCCTCGCTCTACGTCTACGTACGCAACACCGAGGACCTGCACGCCCAGATCCTCGACGCCCTGCTCGGCTCGATCACGGTGCCCACCCCCGATGCCGGGACCTGGCGCGACCGCCTCAAGGCCCTGCTGAACAGCTACCGCGACGTGCTGTTCCAATATCCGGATATCGCCAGGATGGCGCTCTCCACCCAGCCCAGCGGCCCCAACTACATGGCACTGGTCGAGGCGGTCCTCTCCGTGCTCGGCGAAGGCGGCGTGACCGGCCGGGCGGCGGCGTGGGGCCTCGACCTCTTGCTGCTGTATCCGACCGCGGCCGCCGTCGAGCACAGCCCGAGATCGGCGGCCCAGGAGGCCGCCAACCTCTCCGCACTGGGCGCGCAGATCGCCGCCGCGGATCCAGCTCGTTACCCGAACATCGCCGGACTCGGCGACGAGCTCATCTCGGGCGACGGGGCCAGCCGCTCCGACTGGGCGTTCCACGTCCTGGTCGACGGCATCCTCGCCGCCATCCCCCGTACTCCTCACGCATAGGAGCCCAGCATGTCCGCACGTTCCATCGCGATCGTCGGCGCCGGCCTCAGTGGTCTGGTCCTGGCACGCGTCCTGCAGATGCACGGCATCGAGTCCACCGTGTACGAGGGCGAGTCCGCCGCCGATGCCCGCAGCCAGGGCGGCTTCCTCGACATGCACGAGGAGTCCGGCCAGTACGCGCTGCGCGAAGCCGGCCTCTACGAGCAGTTCCGCCAGCTTACCCAACCACAGGGCGAGACCCTGCGCATCCTCGACAAAGCGGGCACGGTCTTCATCCACCACGAGCCCGACGGCGGCTATGGCGGGCGCCCCGAAATCGACCGGGCCGCACTGCGCAACCTGCTCATCGAGTCCCTCGACCCCGGCCGTATCGCCTGGGACCACAGGGTCACCACGGCCCGACGGCTCGCCGACGGCCGACCCGAGCTGACCTTCGCCAACGGCAGCTGCACCATCGTCGACCTGCTGATCGGCGCGGACGGCACCTGGTCCAAGGTGCGCCCCCTGGTCTCGCCGGCCACCCCTCGATACTGCGGAATCTCCTATCTGGAGCTGCAAATCACCGATGTCGCGACACGCCACCCCGAATCGGCCACCGTCGTCGGCCCCGGCAGCATGTTCGCCCTGTCCGACGACAAGGCCCTGATGGGCCACGGCGGCACCGACATCCACCTGGGGGCCTCGCTACGGGTGCCGCAGGACTGGACAGCCACCTCCGGCGTCGACTGGTCCGACGCGCTCGCGGCCCGCGAAGCCCTGCTCAAGGAGTTCGCCGGCTGGAGCACCGAACTGACCGACCTCATCCGCAATTGTGACGACACGATCGTCCCGCGACTGATCTACGCCCTGCCGACCGGCCACTCTTGGACCCGAACCCCCGGCGTGACGCTGGTGGGCGACGCCGCGCATGTGATGTCGCCGTACGCCGGCGAGGGCGCCAACCTCGCCCTGCTCGACGGCGCCGAGCTGGCGCTGGCCATCGTCGCCCATGGGGACGACGTGGAGGCCGCGCTGACCCAGTACGAGACGGCCATGTTCCCCCGCGCGACCACCTCGGCTGAAGGGTCCGCCCAAGGTCTGGACATGTGCTTCGCCCCGGACTCGCCGCGCGCCATGGTCGACTTCTTCGGCGGCGTCGGCGTACCTGTGAAGCACTGAGCCGCAACTCCGGACTGCCCGCCCGCAGGCACCGACCCACGGCATCGGGACCCCCAGCGGTCGTCGCCCCGACAAACTGCTCGATCTGGTCGATGAGCGGCGGCTATGCTGCCCGACGTCTCGCATCACTTCTTGTGCGCGGGCATCAAGCCGCTTCCGGCACTCCCATGGAGCGGCGACGGACCAGGTACGGAGCTTGGAGGCCGCAGTGGCGATGCCCAAGAAGAGATCACGGCTCATCACCATCGGCGACACCGCCTTCCGCTGGCGGGTCCGCCACAAGCCCGCCTACGACAGCTCGCCTCCACTCACCTTCACCGTTGAGCGAGCCGAGCAGCCGGGGAACGTGCTTGTGGTGTCCCTCCCCTGCGCCCGGCCGGACAACTGGCAAGGAGGGCGAACAATCGCCGTCCGCCCCGTCCTCGTCGCCGGATGCGTCCAGCGAGCCCTCGAACAGGGCTGGAACTCCGGCCAACAGGGCAAGCCATTCACCCTCACCGTTACCGAGGACGAACTGCCCGACCTCCTGGGCGAATCACCTCAATACCTGATCCCCTTCCTCTGGGGCATGATCCCGGAAGGCGGCGGTATCGAAGACCTCCCCCGATGCACTCAGATCTGGAGCCGAACCGACCAGCTGCCTTCTGATCAGTAGCGGCAGTGTGCTGGCGCTGTATTGGCGTTGCCTCGTCGTCGCGCTGGTGGGACGATCACGTGTCTTGATCATCATTTCACCGTGGGATGGCAATGTCGCTCAACGGTAGATCGCAAAAGGATCTGGCGGCCGCGGTGAACGCGCTGACCGCCCGCTGGGCGTCGACCTGCTCCGGCGAGTCTGCCGTCATGTCCGGAGTGGGCGCCTGGCCGCTGCTGGCATATCTCGCGACCGCGGCCGACGGTCCGGGACGGGTCGAACTGCAAGAGGCCATCGGAATGGACGCCACCGCAGCCGCCCCAGCAGCGCGAGCCGTTCTGACGGCTCTGAACGCCTCGCCAGCGATCAAGGCGGCATTGGGATTGTGGACCAGGCACGACCTGCCGCTACGGCCAGCCTGGTCCGCGGCGCTGCCCGCGGGCATGCGCGGCGAGCTGACAGGAGACACGTCCGCGGATCAGCTCCAGCTCGACGCGTGGGCGGCTCGCCAGACCGATGGAGCAATCCCCACCATGCCCGTCTCCGTGACCGACGAGACGCTACTCGTCCTGGCCAGCGCACTCACCGTCCGTACCACCTGGCTCCGCCCATTCACCGAAGGTGCCACGCTCGTCGAGGCGGGCCCGTGGGTCGACCGGGAGATCGTCGTGTTGCGGCGCAGCACGCGAGTCCTCAACCGTGTCCAGGTGGCCGATACACCGGCCGGTCCGCTGACCATGTTCCGCGTCATGGGCACCGGCGGGATCGACGTGCACCTCCTGCTCGGTCACGATTTCCGGAAGGCCGCCGACGTGCTCACCGCAGGCATCGACACGTTGGCCAAGCGCTACCCCAGCGTCAATGTCGATGTCCTTCCCACAGGAAGCCCCGGTCCCGGAATCAGCATCAGCACCGTCCCGGCATACCAGCCTGACGACCTCCTGACGGTCACCGTGCCCCAGTTCACCGCAACCGCCTCACTGGACCTGCTCGCTCTGCCGGACGTGTTCGGCCTGGCCACAGTGACCAACCCCGCCCGGGGGCACTTCCCCGGGATCAGTACTGAACCACTTGCCATCGCCCAAGCCCGCCAGAACGCCACCGCCACGTTCCAAGCGCACGGCTTCGAAGCCGCCGCAGTGACCGGGATGGGTGCCATCGCAGTTGGCATAGCACCACGGCCTCCTTACCGAGCCAGAAGAGTTGACGTCGACTTCACGCGTCCCTTCGGTTTCCTCACCGTCGACCGTCGAAGCCGGCTCATCCTGACCGCCGGCTGGGTCGCGGAACCCGAGACCGAGCACCTAGAAGGGAGCTAAGAACGCTGAAACGACCCTCGAAACGTCGCGTAACCGTCAACGCCCGGTCGCCTGGGACTGACATGTCTTGGCCGTACGCAACCGATCGAAGGCCGAGACCACCGGAGGGTCCGCCAGCGCGGTGACGATCAGCTCGGCCACTTCCGTCGGCCTCTGGACGGAGGTATCCACCTCCACGTCATAGCAGCCGTGCGCATGGACCGGCTCATCAAGTGGCGGCACCGAGTTCCTGTCGGTTCGTCCTCGCCACGCCGTTCCACCTCCTCCAGGGGACATCGGATCCCCACGAACATGGCCCTGACAGGCGCAAGTCCTCGCCGCCACCTTTTTCCTTATGTCTAGAAATGATGGGCCGATCTCGTACATAGGCATGGTTGTCCGTCAAGTGAGTTGATAAGGAGACTTGCGATGGGAACCGCCCGTGGATGACGAGCGGCCGGCCAGGTTCGAGGCCGTCTATAACCGCACCTATGGCCAGATCACGGCATACGCCGTTCGCCGCTGTGAGTCGCCGCAGGACGCGGCCGACGTGGTGGCGGAGACCTTCACGGTCGCCTGGCGCAGGGTGGAGGAGTTGCCGGAGGGGGAGGAAGCCACGCTCTGGCTGTACGGGGTGGCGCGCAAGGTGCTGGCCAACCACTACCGAGGTGACAACCGCCGGCGGGCGCACAGCGTCGAGCTCGATGCCGAGATGGCCGATCTCTATGGAGAGTCCCCGGACAGCGGGGTCGAGCTCGCGGCGATCGGTCAGGTCCTCCAGAGCATGTCCGACGATGACCGGGAGATGCTGTCGCTGGTCGCCTGGGAGGGCCTGGATCGCGAGGAGATCGCGACGGCGCTCGGGTTGTCGCGCAATGCCGTACGCATCAGGCTCCATCGCGCCCGCAAGCGCTTTTCGCGGGCGCTCGCCAAGGCGGATGTCCACTTCACGTCAGAGAGCCGGTTCGTTCCGGCGGAGAGGCCACTGTGAAGAACATCGACGAGATCGACGCGATGAAGCCGCTCGCCAGGATCGAGCCAGGTGGACAAGGGGGCAGTCCGTCCGCCGCGGGGGCGCGGGCGCTGCTGGCCGCCATCACGTCGGAAGAGCCCGGCCCGCTGCCGGGCAAGGTGAGAAAGCCCCGCAAGCTGGCCCTGGGGCTGGTGGCCGTGGTCGCGCTCGCCGCAGGTGTGGTGGTGGGCCCGGTCATGCTGGCGGACGGTTCCGGCGTGCCGACGTCCTACGCCGTTACCAAGACCGCCGACGGGATGGTGACCATCCAGATCCGTGACTTCCATGATGCCGTGGGCCTGCGAAAGCGGCTGCAGGCTCTCGGGGTTCCCGCCATCGTCGACCAGGTTCCGTACGGGCAGATGTGCCGCGAACCACGCGGCAAGGACGTCCGCGACATTCCCCAAGGTCTGTACAGCCTCCCGGAGAACATCCCCGGCGAAGCGAAAGGCTGGCAGATGCGGATCGACACCAAGCTGTTCAGGCCTGGCCAGACTTTCGTCTGGACAATCAGCGCCAAAGCGAACGGGGAAGGCAGCAGCACCTCCACCTACCTCATGGAGGGCCAGGTGGCGCCCTGCGAACCCGTGCCCGCCCCCATGCCGAAAAGGCAGGAGCGGAAATTCGTTCCTGCGACTGACAAGGGGCGCTCGCTCGAGGGATTCCGCGTGGATGAGAAGACCGTCGGCGAGGTCCTGCCGGAGCTGAAGCGGCGCGGCAAGCAGGTCATCTTCTTGATCATGTCCATCCCGCCGGGGAACCCCGGGGGCTACGGCGAGGAGCGTACGCAGACCGAGCCCGTCGGCGACGACTGGATCGTCTGGGAGGCGGAGGAGAACGCCAAGGGCGTGATTCGCCTGCTCGTCACGGACAAACGCTATGACAAGAACCCCGTGTACGGAGGCCCCCGAGACGCCGTCATCCCGACCGATTGACGCTGTGGCCGGGCGAGGTCTGAGGGAGGACCGCGCCCGGCACTTCCTCGTGGTTTGACCCTATAATCGGCTCGACGACCTATGACGACACACGCCGAACTCTCACAAGACGCCTCCGCGCAGCTGGTTGACGTGTTCAAGGCGCTCGCCAATCCCGTACGGCTCCAGGTGCTCCAGTGGTTGCGCGACCCCGAGCACCATTTCCCGATGGAGCAGGCGATCGCGGACCCGCACGAGGTCGGCGTGTGCGTGAGCCACATCCAGGCCAAGGCCGGGCTAGCGCAGTCGACCGTCTCCGCCTACATGGCATCGTTGCAGCGTGCCGGGCTGGTCCGCGCCACCCGCGTCGGGAAGTGGACGCACTACCGGCGCGACGAGGAGCGCATCGCCCAGCTCGTCGACGTGCTCGGACGCTCGCTCTGACGACCTCAGCAAACACTCCCCGCGCAGCGACGTTTTGCCTCATATCGACAATATGCGATACTTCGCTGCGTTCCTGGTCATGGATGAGGCGGTTACGTACCGTCGGATAGGCAGGAGGAGACATGGGCGCGATCGATGGCATGGATCTGGGGCGCTTCGGGGTCTGGACGTTCGACTTCGAAGACCAGCCCGCGAGCTTGATGCGAGAGTCCATCCAGGAGCTCGAAGAGCTCGGCTGGCCGGCGTTCTGGATCCCGGAGCGGGACGGACGTGAAGCGATGACGCATGCCGGATTCCTGCTGTCGTGCACCGAACGCATCAGCGTCATCAACGGCATCGCCCGGATCTGGTCCCGCGAGCCGCGGTGGACCCAGGGCGCGGCGTTGCTCCTGGCCGATGCCTACCCGGACCGCCACCTGCTCGGCCTCGGTTTCGGGGGCGAGCGGCCCGGGACCAAGCCGCTGCAGGCGATGAGCGACTATCTGGACGAAATGGACGCGACGACGAGCGCCAATCCCGCGCCGCGGGCGCCGATTCGACGCCTGTTGGCGGCGTACGGCCCGAAGATGCTGGAAATGGCCCGCGATCGGTCCGAAGGCGCTCATACCTACCACGTGACGGTGCGGCACACGGCGCAGGCGCGGGAGGTGCTGGGCGACGGCCCGTTCCTCGGCGTCGAGCAGGCGGTGCTCCTGGAAAGCGACCCCGACAAGGCGCGGGCGATCGCGCGCGAGCATCTGCACGTGTACTTCACGACGAAGTACAACATCGCCAAGTTCCTCCGCCTGGGCTACACCGAAGCCGACATCGACGGCGGCCGGGGCAGCGACCGGCTCGTCGACGACCTCGTGTACTGGGGCGACCTCGACACGATCGTCGGCAAGCTGCACGACCACCTGAACGCCGGGGCCGACCACATCGGCATCCAGGTTCTCGGCATCGAACCCGGCCAATCGGCGATGCCGCAATGGCGGCGACTGGCCGAGGCGCTGCTGCCCGAGCGCGCCGCCTACTAGGGGGAGTCCTGGAGGATCGCGACCTTGATCGTCCCGGCGGCGTGCAGGCTGGTCAGAAGCGTCCAGTCGTCCGCCGGGTCCAGCCATACCTGAAGCTCCTCGGGGCCGCGCGGCCGGGGCAATGACCCGGCCGGCTCGTAGAACGACGTGACCAGCACCAGCGGCACGGGCGCGGCCCACTCCTCCGGAGCCGGCGGCATGTGCCTGCCGCCGAGCAGCACGGCCCGCTCCTCGGGCGTGCACTCCTCCAGCGGCCCGGCCGCGGCCAGCTCCGCCTGCGCCCTGACCTGGGCGTCCAGCGCGATCCGCTCGCGCGCCTCGCGTCGCTCCTCCGGAGTGCCGAGCGCGTCGTAGCCGGGCCTGAGCGCGCCGACCAGCTCGTCCGGCTTGTCCGCGTACGCCCGCGAGCCGCCGCCAGAGAAGATCATCTCGTACCGGTACAACGAGCCGTCGACCTTGACAGGCATGGCGGGCGGCCGGTCCGCCGCCGAGGTATTGCGGATGACGACCGCCGCGCGGTTCGCTTCACTCATCGCCACCAGGGCTCTTCCGTCTTCTCGTTCCATCGGGTGATCGCGAACAGGGCCGTGAGCTGCGCCTTGTCGGCCGCCCGGTGGTAAAGGTGGTCGGCCAGCTCCAGATAGGACGAGTAGTCCAGGCGCCTGCGGTGCTCAGTATGGTTGCCGGCGACGTCCTTGTCGTCGTGGTTGAGCGGGAACTGGTCGTCGCCGAGCCGCAGCGCCAGCCCCACCGTTCCCAGCGCCAGTTTGATCTGCGTCTGGATGACGCCGGGGTCCAACGAGCCGTCGGGGAGGCGGATCTCCGTGTGGTCCGTCCGGCCGCCCTCGACCGATTCCACGTTGACCGCGGAGCCGCGCTCGAGTTGCGAGCTCACCAGCTCGTCCAGTGTGACGTACCCGGCGGAGTCCAACACGTTGGGCATACAGTAGAGGAGCCCCCGGTGGCGGTCCTGCTCCGGGTTCGTCATCAGCCGCAGGAACGTGTCGAAGTAGTTTCTGTTCACCAGCCTCAGCAGCCGCTGGTAGAAGGCGGGGATGTGGTCGAACGCGGAAGTGTCCACGTGGACGTGGCCCCCCGTGCTCCGCGTTGCCACGCCGCCGTGCGACTTGATGATCTCGCACACGAGCTGGATGCTTTCCCACGTGCGCGGCGTGTCGTACAGCGGTGGTGAGACGAGCTCTCCGGCGACCGATCCGTCCTGTTCCAGCCGCCAGCCGTTGTCGCCCTCGTAGTAGCCGCCGTCGTGGCCGGTGTGGTACGGGTGTGTCCACGGATCCCGGGTCAGCCCCGCGTCGTACAGGTCGCGGGCGATGGCCTGGTTGATCGCGTCCTGGTGCGGCCTGAGCGACTTGGGCAGGTCGTACTCTATCTCCCGGCCGAACTTGAACCCGCTCCCAGGCGCGGCCAGTCCGCCGGTGGCATCCTCGGTCAGGTAGGGCACGACCGGCTCGCCGCGCTCCGCCCGCGCGAACGCCTCCGCGAGGTCGCGTTCGAACACCTCGGGGTTCCACCGATAGGAGACCTCCGGCTCGCGGGGCCGGCTGTCCCAGGCACGGGCGCGGGCCTCCAGCGCACGAGCGTGCTCCGCCTCCAGGTCGGAGACGAGGTCGCGGGCCCTCACCGTCGACGCGCCGGCGGCGGCAGCGTCACGGGCGGCCGCCTGGCGGAGCTGGTCTGTGAGCACCTCCTCGGCCTGGCGCATCAAGGTCGGCGTGAAGCGGTACGGCTCCTCCGCCGGCCCCCGGTAATAGGAGTTCAGCCGGTGGACGAGGTCGGCCCGGTCGGCGGCGCCGGCCGGGTCCAGCCCGCGCTCCTCGGCCCCCCTGAACACGTGGGCCAGCCGCTTGACCGAGTGCTCCAGGCCGAGGTCGCCCGCCAGCTTCCGCAGAGGATCGAGGACCCACGCCGGGGCGTCGCCCTGCGAGCCCACGATCCGGTCCATGCGCGCCAGTGCGCTCGTTGCGGGCTCGCCGAGACTGATCCCGTACCGGTCGGACACCCGCAGCCTTGCCCAGGTGTCCGGGGTGGTGTCCATGTATCCCCGCAGCGCCTCCACCAGCGCCGCCCGGTCAGGAGCGCCTACCGGGTCGAAGCCGAGCCGCTGCGCGCGCTCGGCCACGTGGGCGAGGCGGCCGATCCGGTCGCCGAGGCCCAGCTCGCGCGACAGTCCGAGCAGAGGGTCCAGCGGGGGACGCGGCGCGCCGTCGCCGACGATGACGCGGTCCATCCGGCCCAGGAGCGCAGCCTTCGCCGGGTCCAGGCCCGCGGCGGGGAATCGCTCGTCCATGACACGCACGTCCCAGCCGTCCATGTCGTGTTCGCGGTACCGCGTGAGGCTCTCCACGAGCTCCCCGTGGGTCGCCGGCCGTTCCGGGAGGGCACCGTGCGTGTCCACCTCCACGAGCATCTCGGAGAAGGTCCGGAGCGCGTGCGCGAATCCCACCTCGGCCGCCAGGGTACGCAGCCGACCATCGGGCGCGACCGAGCGGAGCGCCCGGTCGGTACGGCTCATCGCTCGCGCGGCCGGGTCGCCGAGCCCGGAGATGGCGTGCTCGTCCGCGATCCGCAGCCCGTCCCACAGCTCGGAGTCGTTCTCCCGGGCCCGCTTCAGCTCGCGCACCAGGTCGTGCCGCCCTGCCACGCTGTGGACGTCCACGCTCCTCGCCTCGGCGTCCAGGAACAGGCGCCCTAAGTGATCAAGCGAGTAGAGCCCGAGACCCAGGTCGAACGTGAGGCTGCGAAGCTGGTTGACCCGGATCTCGCGCGTGGTGCCGTTGGCGGAGCCGATCGCCAGGTCTATCCGGCCGAGCGCCCGCGCGAGCCGGAAGGAGGGGCGCGCGAGCTCCTCGCCGGCGAGCCACAGGCCGGGAAAAAGCAGTGGGTCCGTCTGCCGGTACCGCTCCAGCCGATCGATCAGGTCCAACCTGTCTGTCGCCCCGGCGGGATCGAATCCCAGCCGCTGCGCCTCGTCGAAGACGCGTACCAGCCCGTCGAAGGCGGCAGGCATGCCCACGGCACGCGACAGCTTGTGGACGTGGGTGACCATGTCTCCCGTGGTGGGGTTGTGCATGGTGGAGGTCACGGTGCGGACCATCGTCCCGAAGGTATGCGCGAACGCCTCGTCCGGCACCACGATCCGCAGCCTGCCCGCGACGCGGCGGCCCAAGGAGATCACGTCGGGATCCAGGGGCGGCGGGAGAATGCCGTCCCGGTTGATGAGCTGGTCGATGCGGCCCCTGCCGTCGCCGTCCGCGTGGTGGGCTCCGGCGGGCGCGCCCTCGCGCGGTGCGGGGGCCCCGTCATGGGCGTTGGAGGCGCGGGCCGGGGGCGTGGTGCGCTGGCCGTCCGCAGCGGAGTGGGGCTCGGTGTGCCGGTCACCGGCTGGCGGCGTGGTGCGCTGGTCGCCGGTGCGGGCGGGCGGGGTGTCGCGGGCGCCGTCTCCTGGAGCGGTCTCCCCGCGGGGAGCGGGCGGTTCGTGTGCCGTGCCGATGGGGACGACAGGCCCGTCCTGGGCCTGGCCGGTCCGGGGGCCGCCCGCGCCGTGCCTGTCACCGGTGCGTCCGGGAGCGCCCTCCTGCCCGTCACCCACGCGTCCGGCGGCGAAGCCCGGCCCGTCGTCGGTCCCGTGCGCGGGGACGCCGCCGTGCCCGTCCGCCGTCCGCCCGGAGGCGACGTCCTGGGCGTGCGTCGCCGGCTCCGGAGCCGTGTTCACCGGATCCCGAGCCTGGTCGAGGGCGGCCGGGCGGTCCGAGCCCCGCACGACGACCCCCCCGTCTCCCTGCTGCGAGCCGGCGGCCCGGTCGGCGTCCTGGGGCTGCGTCCTGTGGTGGGCGTCCGGGGATTGCGCCCTGTGGTCGGCGTCCTGCTGTGAGTCCGCCTGGTCGGGGAGACCGTCCTGCGCGTCCGGGCCAGGCGGTGGCGCGGTGGGCGGCACGTACGGCGTGCGGAGCGGGAGGTCGTAGAGGGGCTGCGGGTGCCCTGGCGTGGCGTTCGACGCGCCGGCCACCTGGTGGGCCGTCTGGCCAGGCGCCTTGTGGGCCATCTGGCCTGTTGCCGGACCGGGCACCTGGTGGGCCGCCTGTCCGTCTGCTGGACCGAGCGCCGGGCGAGCGACCTGGCCGGTCGGCTGGGTGTTTCCGGCCTGGCCGGGTGAGCCGTCGCCCGCCTTCGGGGCGCCGCCAGGGGGCTCGTGGGCGGGGCCGGGCAAGGCCCGCGTGCCCGGGGACGGATTGCCCCTGCCCTCCGGCGGCGCGTCAGGCGCGCGGACGGCCTCGCCCGTGATCATCCGCGGCTCGTGCGGGCGAGCCTGCACAGAGCCGTCGTCCCCGGCCGGACGCGCGTCCCTCGGGCCGATCCGCTGCTCCGGCCCGGCCGGAGTCTGGGGCCTCTCACCGCTCAGCACCACCTGGGTCGGCTCGACGACCCGCCGCGGCTCGGAGCCGTCCGCGGTTCTGACCCCTGCGGCCTCTCCGCCCGGGCCGCGCCCCTGACCGTGCGTCAGATCGTGCTCCGGACCGGCGGGGTGCCCGCCGGAGAGCGGGTCCGGACCGGTGGGGTGCCGGGCGGCGGACAGGTCCGTACCGGTGGACCGCCCGCCCGCGACCGGCTCGGCGCCGTGCACCAGGTCCGGCGTGTCGCCGGCCCCCAGTAACGCGATGTGGCCCGACGGAGGAGGGGCGGGCGGGGGAGGGACGGACAGGGAAGGAGCGGACGCGGAATGTCCCGACGGGGAATGGCCCGACGGGACCGGCCCGGCTGTGAGCTCGCCGGCCGGCATGGGCATGTAGTGGGTCCGGGCGCTCTGTGGGATGCCGATGCCTCCGGCCGTACCCGCCACGAAGGAGTAGAACAGGTGCGCCGGGTCGAGCTGGTCGCTGAGGGCCAGCCCGGGTATCGACCCCACGGTGCCCGACACGCCGCCGACCAGCGCCCGCCCGTAGACGCTCTGCCCCATGGCCGCGATCTGGTCGCGCACCCCCAGCTCGGCCCGCGACACGATGAACACCAGCTCCCGGGTGGCCAGGCGCGACAGCCCGAAGTCGACCCCGGTGAACACCAGGCCGGTCAGCGCCCCGTTGCCCAGGGACAGCAGCAACGAGTCAAGGTCGAGCTTGTCCCGGTTGCCGAAGAGGATCTGTGCCGCCTGCACGGCCAGGTCCAGGCCGCCCATCACGGCGGCGAAGCCCAGCATGTTCATCAGCAGCCGCCACTTGAGCGCCTGGATCGACATGCGGGTCATCAGCGTGCGCACCTGGATCAGCTTCAGCACCGACGGCCCGTACAGGTACACCCACACCAGCAGCCGGGCGATGGCCAGCGCGAGCAGCGTCAGCGCCGCGTACTGCATCCACTGGGTGTGCTCCATGTCCTCCGCGTGGCCGCGCAGCCGCCGGGCCTCCTGGCGGATGGCCTTCTCCACCCGCTTCAGCAGCGCGTCACCCTCCAGGTCCGCCAGCTGAGGCGCCATCCGCCCGTCACCGGCGAGCAGGTTCAGGACCCGCTGGAACGCGTCCTTGGCGGCGCCGTCCCACTCCGAGCCCTTCAGGTAGCGCAGCACCGGCTCGGCGTCCTCGACGCGGATGGCGGCCAGTTCGTCGGCCAGCGCCTCCAGCGCCTCGGCCTCCCGCACCAGCGCGTCCGGAACGGCCTCCGGGAACGCGCCGGCCGTCAGCGGCAACGCCAGATGCCTGACCAGCTCGGGGACCAACCCCAGATCCAGCCCCATCAGCCGGCTTTCCGGACCGTCACGCGCCCGGCCCGCGCCGGTCGGCGCCCGGCAGGAAGGACTCGAAGCTCGTGCCCTCGCCGAACAGATCCTCGAACGGGACGTCCTCGGCGACCATCGGCCCGGCCAGGGTCCTGAGCTCCGCGGAGACCTTCTGAGTGGCGATGGCGGCCTGCTCGACGACGCACGCTGCCAGCTCGGTGGGCGTCAGCTTGCGGTACACGCGGGGATCGAAGTCGACGGCCCGCAGCTCACCCTTGGGCCCGACGGTGACGGTGACCATCCCGTCGTCGGACTGCGCGGAGCCCGTCAGGTCGCGCACCTTGCGGTGCATCTCCTTGACCTGTTCGGTCTGCCGATCGACGTCCTGGACGAGTTGTCGGAGCAAATCCCATGAATCGCCCATCGTCTCATCAACCCCACGAAGCCATCAGGATGCTCGCATATTATCGATCAAGTCGGTGAGTCAGGGAAGGTGCGGCCGGATGGAACTCGACGGCGTCAGCTACAGCGCCAGCCGGATCAAAGGGTTGGCGGGGGCGATGGGCGATCTCGCGGACAGGCTGCAGGGCGTGGAAGACCGGTACGAGACGCACAAGGAGGCGGCCCGCAAGGCGCTCGGCGACGACGACTACGCGCGCGCGTACTGGCAGGCGAACGGGCAGCGGCTGGAAGCGATCGGCACCGCCCTCAAGCTCCTCACCCAGGCCGCCCAGCGTGAGGAGGGGCGCCTCGGCAGCGCCTCCGCCACCTACCGCTCCACCGATGACACCAACGGCTGAGCGTTCCCGGAGTCGAGGCGTTCCCGGGCTGATGCCGGCGTCATCATCCGCGTGCCGGCACGCATCCTCGCGCTGACCGCTGTGATCTGGCCCAACGACAAGCCCGGCCAGCCGATCAAGCGATCCCTGATCGCATACGACCACTAACCGTAGCCAGCCCCTTGGCATCAATCATCTAGGCGATGTGCTCCGAGCACAGACAGCCGACCCCCTTCTCGATCCACTCCTGGCCGTCCCACTCCGGATGCCGCGCGATCATCAGGGCCGCCACCTCTTCGGCGATCGTCTCCTCGCTCATGGCCGAGTCGCGGCGTACCCAGGTCTCGTCACGCAGCAACTGCAAATAGTCCCGTACGTCGGCCAGGAGCTGAGGGCCGCCCACGTCGCCATGGCCGGGCACCACCACCCGCGGGCTTTCGGCGGCCAGCCGATCCATCACCGCCAGCCAGCGGGTGCCCGACACATCGGTGTCATGCGGCGGGAACCAGGGGAAAATGGCGAACTGCCCGGCCTCCACCAGATCGCCGGTGAACATCACCCCCGCGTCCGGGACCGTGATCACCTGATCACCTTTGCTGTGAGCCCGGCCGGTGGCCCGCAACTCGACCACCCGACCGCCCAGGTCCAGGTCATGCTCATGGTCGTAGACGACATCGGGAGTCGCCAATCGGACCCCCTCAAGCCGACGCGCGACCGACTCCCCAAGCCCCTTGAACATCTCGATATAGCCAGGCCCCTTCACCTTCAGGTCCTCCGCCTGCGCCCGGTTGATCAGGAACGTCGCCTCCCCGGCGAACACCTGAGCGCCGAACGCGTGCTCGGGATGAAAATGCGTCGTGGTCAGGTACAGCCTGCGCCCGTCGGCGAAGTCGGCCGCGAACTTCAGCACGGTTTCGGCGTTCGCCGTACCCATACCGGTATCGACGACAAGGACCGAATGCGTACCGCCGATGAGACCGATGTTCGGCACCAGCGGCACCCGCCGGTTCGGAATCACCACCAGATCGGGGGCGAGCTCCTGTACGTCCGTGACCTGTACAACGGGGTCGGGCAACACAAATTCGGCCATACGGACTCCTCAGAAGCGGCAGATTCGGTCTCACCACTCCACCGCGAGACGCTCGGAGGCGTCCAACACCGATTCCGCACGCCCGATGCCGTACGGGTATCGTCGCCGCTGATGGACCTACGCACGCTGCGCTACTTCGTGGCCGTCGCCGAAGAACTCCACTTCGGCCGCGCCGCCGTACGCCTGCACATGACACAGCCGCCACTGAGCCGGGCCATCAAGCAACTGGAGACCGACCTCGGCGCCGTCCTGCTGCACCGATCACCCACCGGAGTCTCGCTCACGCCGGCCGGAGCAGCACTCTACGACGAGGCGCGCACCCTGCTGGAGCAGGCCGACCAGGCCCGCACCAGGGTCGCCGCCGCAGCCGGCCCGGCCACGATAACGATCGGCACCCTCGCCGACAGCGCCGAACAGGCCGGAACCCAACTCGCCGCCGCCTTTCGGCAGCGCCATCCAGGCTTGAACGTCCGCATCCGCGAAGCCGACTTCACCGATCCGACCACCGGACTGCGTTCCGGCCTCGTCGATGTCGCCCTGACCCGGGCACCGTTCGACGAAACCGGCATCAGCACCCATGTCCTGCGCTCCGACCCGGTCGGAGTGGTCCTACGCGCCGACGACCCACTGGCCGGCCGTGACCGCCTGCGCCTGAACGATCTCGCCGACCGCCGCTGGTTCCAGCTACCGGAAGGTATCGACCCTGTCTGGCGAGCGTTCTGGAGCCACCCCATGGGCCTGGGCCAGGACGGTCCAGTGGTGCGAACCGTCCACGAGTGTCTTCAGGCGGTTCTGTGGAACGGAACAGTCGGGCTGACCACGCTCGCCCATGCCCTTCCCGAGGGTCTCGTCGCGGTTCCGCTGCTCGACATGCCGCCCAGCCGTCTGGTGGTCGCTTGGAACAGCACTGACTCAAGCCCGCTCATCCGCTCATTCCGGCAGATCGCCGCCGTTGTCTACCGCCCAGCTAGCTGGAGTTCTTGACGGGAGCTCTTCCCGCATTCCTGAGACCCGAGTTTCTGGAGCCCATATTCCGACCACAGTCGCGCCTTCTGGAACAGGCACCTCACGTCGTACGCCTCGCTCACCCCCGGCATCCGCGCCAGCCGACGGCTCGGTGAATCCGTGTCGGCCTTGGGCCGCATCGACACCCGGTACGACTCGGGCATGTCCGACACCCTGGTGACCGCGATGAGCGCTTCGTTGTCCGCGAACGTCTTGACGAAGTTCCGGTATGCCGTCCTCTGGTCTTCGTAGACGTACGATTCGAGCCCGGGGATCCGCTTGATGACGGCGACGATCGCCTTCTTCTCCTTGACCGTGGCGGCCAACCTGTTCGCCTCGCCCCGTCCATGCAGACAGGCAGGCACCGACGAGCCCTTCATACATAGAAACACGGATATTTCCGGCCTCAATGGAGCCTCTACGCCATTCTTCGCCTGGTCGACGGCGAGCCCCACCCCAGGCCTCCGGTTCGCCAGGATCGTGATCCGGGTTCGGTCGGCCGCCTCCGGCACCCGCACGCGGAACGACTCCGGCAGGTCTTTGGCACGCGCACCCGCCAGCACCTTCTTCTGACCGGCGAACTCCTGGCGGAAGCTCGCGTACGCCGCGGCCCGGCTCACGAAGCGCACCTCGGTCACCTCAGGCGTGGCCTTCAGGAACGTCTCAACGTCCCGCCTCTGCTTCGCCGTGGCATACCGCTTGTGACACCCGTCCGCGGACGGCGTACACAGGAAGACAGCGATCTCCCAGTCGTCGCTGACGTTGATCTCCGAGGTCGGCACCGCCTCGGCGGCCATGACCGGCCCGATCGTTCCTGAGAGCGCCACGACGGCCGAGACCGTCAGGCGCCATAACCAGCGCTTCACCGCACTCCTCGCTTGACGATCAGGGGTTCAGAAACGCAGGCCAGCATCATCGCCTCGACCACGATCTGCGGATGGACATTCACTGCCGACAGTTCCCGACATTGCATGATCGCACCGATTCCACCGCAGTGTTTCCTCGGGCGTGGGAGGATCTGCCGAATCGCTCCGGACCGAACCGAAGATTGTCAGTTTCCGGTACCATCGCGAACGTGTCGGACCCAATGCGCGTTGCGCTTGCAACGTTTGGCGTTGAAGAGTTCGCTGTCCTGCACGCGGCATGCGTCGATGCCGGCCACATTCCCGCTGCGTATGTGTACTGCCGTTCCATGAAGCCCAACAGCAGCACGGATGCCCATGCCGCTGCGGCGGTCGGTCAGATCGTTGCCGCGTTGCCACCTGGGATGGATTTCTTGCTTCCAGGTAATCCGGAAGGACTGGCGTACGAGTTGGCCGGATACAACCTGGACCTGCTGGTGGTCTATGGCTTCAACTGGAAGCTTCCCACTACCGTTCTTAAAACGCCTCGGCTGGGCGTGATCAACATCCACACCTCGCTGTTGCCCAAGTACCGAGGTCCGGCGCCAGTGCTGTGGGCTATCCGCAATGGCGATCCTGAGATCGGGCTGACGATCCATCGAATGGACGAGCGATTCGACAGCGGTCCGATTCTGGCTCAGCGCGGCGGTATCCCACTCGATGAGGATGTCACTCCCCAGTCGCTGTGGTCGCGGATCCATCCTGTGCTCACCGACCTGCTCACCAGCGCCATGGATCAGGTGGTACGGCGTGTTCCCGGAGTGCCGCAGAATGAGGCCGGCAGATCCACTGCCGGATTCATCGAGCCGGCGTTCTCGGTAGTGGACTGGTCTCGGTCAGCGCGAGAAGTGCATAACCAAGTGCGGATGTACGCGTTCATGGGTCGTGATCACGCACCGGTGGCCCGGGTAGGCGACCGAGATTTGCGGGTATTCCGCACACGCTTGGAACCAGCGGAGGGTTTGCGGGTCGAGTGCGCAGACGCCCCGATTTGGATTGTGGACTCGACGCCCGCTACGCCTCGCTAAGGCGCTGACGCAGCACGGCCGTTCGGGGATCGGCAAAGCCGGAGAGCAGGTCGAGAGCCTGTCCCCGCAGCGTCTGTGCCTCCTCCGCGGAACCGATATGGTCCAAAGCACCTGCGAGGCGGTGCAGCGTCTGGGCCAGGTTCCACTGGTCGTCCAGGTGCTGGTGAGTGCTGGCGGCCGTGCGATAGAAGTCGACAGCTTCTTCAAAACGACCCATTCGCTGATAGGCCTGCCCAGCGCCATCGAGCGCAAAGGCTTCCCGGCTGCGGTCGCCGAGTCGCCGCTGGATTGAGGCGGCCCGCTGATAGGCCACCAGCGCCTCCTCGGGCTGCCCGGCGGCGCACTGCACATTTCCCAACTCGACCAACCAGTGAGCCCGCCACACCTGGTTGTCCTCATCTTCCGCGATGCGGAGCGCCTGATCGATGGAATCACGGGCGCTCGCGATGTCGCCGAGTTCCCTTTGTGCCCAGCTCAGGTGGTACAGCGCGTTACCCTCGCTGGCTTGGTCCGCGAGGTCGCGGAACACGGAAAGCACCTCGACCAGGATGTCGATCGCTGCCTGTGGTTGTTGTATCTCGCAAAGTGTCTCGGCGAGGTTGCTCCGCATCAGCGCTTCCCAGCGGCGTTCGCCGAGACTGGAGAAGATCTCACCAGCCTGCTCAAAGAACGATCGGGCATCGTCCAGTTGTCGGCGGCGCAGCCCGATCAAGCCCAGCGTGTTAAGAGACACGGCTTCACCGAACCGGTCGCCTATGCTTCGGCGGATGGCCAGCGCCGCCAAATGGTTGGTCTCCGCTTCCTCAAGCCGACGAGATTGGAAGTACGCCCTACCCAGGCTTTCCAGCGCTTCGGCCTGGCCACTGCGATCGCCGTCTCGCTCAGCCGAGTCGACTCCGATGCTGCTGGTGGTGAGCCAGTCGTCGAAGGCGTTCTGGTGCATGAAGATGGCGCGGAGGACGGCAGCAAGCTGCCACGCGGTCGCGTGCGAGTTCGCCTCGGCGGCGGCCTGGGTCGCCGTGACGAGGTTCGCCCTTTCCAGCTGATACCACCGCAGTGCGGCGTCGTAGTTGTCGAAAGCGAGCGGTATCACGTCGGTCGGGACCGGCTCGGTCAGCTTGTAGCGGTCAAATGGAGCGATGCGCGTCTGCGCAGCGTCGGCGGTATGCAGGTACCAGCCGAGAACTCGTTGCGATGACTCGGCGCGAGTCTCGGGAGATTCAAGATGGCGAACCTGGTCGACGGCATAGGCGCGCAGCAAATCGTGGAACTCGTACCGCCCCGGCGCCGGCTGTTCCAACAGGTGCGCACCGACTAGGACATCGAGTTGCTGCCGGGCGTGCAGGGCGCTGATTCCGGCAATTGCTGCGGCTGCTGGCAGCCCGAACTCGCTTCCTGAGTGCAGGCCGAGGAGACGGAACAGCCGGGCCGCCGGTTCCGGCAGAGCCCGGTAGGACCAGGCAAACACGGTTCGGACCGCGTCGGCATCATCGTCGCCCTCGGCGGTGAGAGCGTCCCACAGGGCTGACTCGTCTCGCAGATCGGCGATCAGCTCGACGAGCCGCATCATAGGCCGGCTCGCCGCACGTTCGGCGGCGATACGCAGCGCGAGCGGGAGTCGGGCACAAAGCCTGGCCAACTCGACCAACTCGTGGCGTTGGTCGAGCTTTCGGTATCGGGCGATCAGGGTTGACAGTAAAGCAACGGCGTCCTCTTCCGGCAGAATGTCCAGGCTGAGGCGGAAGGCACCATCGCGGGCGACCAGACCAGACAGCCGGCTCCGGCTGGTCACCACGACCAAGCACGTGGCCGCGCCCGGCAGCAACGGCCGAACCTGACTGGCGGTCGCCGCGTTGTCCAGGATCACCAGCATCCTGCGGGTGGCCAGCAGTGACCGGTACAGCGAAGCTCGGTCCTCCAGATGAACCGGTATCGATGTCGCGGGAACGCCCAAGTCACGGAGGAATCGGTCGAGGACCTGTTCCGGTATCGCAGGCTGGCCAGGGTCGTAGCCGCGCAGGTTCACGTACAACTGGCCATCGGGAAAGTGGGCGCGGACGCTGTGCGCCCAATGCAGCGCCAAAGATGTCTTGCCCACTCCGGCGGTGCCGGTGATGACAGTGACGGCTGGAGCGAGCGGGTCCTCGTGGTTTTCGGCTATCACCCTGCTGAGGTTTTCCAGATCGGCGTGTCGATTGACGAACCCCCGCACATCACCGGGAAGCTGCGAGGGCGTCACCGCGAAGGAAGGCGCAGCCTGGTGGAAGTGCACCCCGCCATGGACGTCCCGGGCCTGGACGATATCGCCCGAGCCGGACGCCTCCAGCCGGTTGATGTGGCGTGCCGCATCGTCCTGGCCGTCGAACTCCTTACCTGGCATCACAGTACCCCGGTCAGACTCTGCGACAGCTACGGTTGACGGGGCGGTGGAAGCACCGCGACGTGGCTGACGAAGAACGACTCCAAGGGCTGACCCACCTCGTACAGGTCTTGGATAAACCGCTGGCAGCGCACGATGAGGTCGCGGTCGACGAATCGGCGTACCGACTCCAGCACTCCATCATTGTCGTAGACAGCCTCGTACATCACGGCGTCACCAAGGGTGTATATCTCTGGGAGCGGAGCGTCGTACTCAAACTCTGCGACCTGGTCCGGAGTCACAATTCGCACGCTACCGCCGCATTGATCGCGGACTCTCAGCGCATGCAGCTCCCATTGCAAGTACGGGGTGATCGGTTCTTCGACGACCCGGACCCGGCGGGCAGCGAAACCGTGTTCCTCGATGCGGCGGTGATAGTCGGCCATATCGGCACGTCCGGCTTCGAGAATGCGCAGCGATTCTTCCCAGTCGCCTTTTGCGAATGCTTCCCAACTATCATACCCCGGCTCTTTGAAGCATTGCTGCCGCTCCAGCTTCCAAAAGCCCAGGTCGTCGATCGCCCAGAAGTTCTGCTCAAAGTCAGCGTAATAGTCGGGCAGCTCCATCCGCTCGCCGTCGGCGCCGTCGAGCAGATTAGGCATCGGGAATGTCCGCTTTCGCCGCGAGGATCGTCTTCCGCGGAATAATAACCAGCCGTTCCCCGGGATCGACACTCACTCCACTAGGGAGGCGACCTTCATATGACGCCGTCAGGTCCGACCCGATGACCGCGACGTCACCATTGTCAAGCTCCCAGATATCTGGGCAGCTCGAATTGCCAGACGTCTGCCCGAGTTCGTGGGATGACTTTCCTATGCGCCGAAGGAAAGATGCGGTTGAATCCGCTTCCCATTTTTCGGTCATGACATTTCCCTTGAGAGATCGTGACCGCTATTACCCTTAGCGAGGGTAGCGTAATCGATGTGCGACAGGCAAACGTTCTCATCGTGGGTCTACACCTATAGTTACCTGGGATTCCCTTAGCATGCAAGCGAAATCGCATCACAAACGCCCATCGCGAGAGTCATGGTGACAGACCAGCAAATGTTAGCCGTGATCGCGACAACCTTGGCGACCAAGGCAGCCGAAGGGCTTACCGAGGGTCGCAAAAGCCGCGTTCGAGGCGCTGGTCGGGTTGGTGCGGCGCGAATTCGAAGGCCGCGATTCCGCACGGCAATGCCTAAGCCGATCCGGAAAATGAAGCCAGAGTCGTGGCCTTTGCCAGCAGTTGGCGCAGGTCGCTACAGAGGATCCTGCGTTCGAGACGGATCTTCGAGGCCTCTGGCGAGAGATCGTGCCGCATCTGAGCGCGAGCGACGGCGGCGTGGTCGACACCGTCTCCTGCACCGTCGAAGGCAGTGTGGTGCAGGTGCGCTTTCCCTCATACCGCGGAGACCGAACATGAGGTGCGTTTGGGTCGCGGGAGTGACCAGGCGCCGGTTTGATCCGGAGTTTCCGAGCTGGTGCGGTGCACATCTTCAAGGAGACCGGCAAGCCCGTCTCATATGTTGCGCGGGACCTTGGTATCAATCATCTAGAGGGGCGCCGCAGGCAACGCAGAGCTCCACGTCCCTCTAAACGAGGGTTTGCCGGCCGGACGGCCGCTACTTCTCATGGTGATAGCGGCAGGCGGCGATCATGATGGTGTCGTCGTTGACTCGGTAGACGAGCCGGTGTTCTGAGGTGATGCGCCGGGACCAGTAGCCGGACCACTCATACTTCAGCGGCTCTGGCTTGCCGATGCCTTCGTTCTCGTTCCGGGCTATGTCGGCGATCAGCTGGTTGATCCTTTTGAGGATGCGTCGATCTTCTCGCTGCCAGTAGCAGTAGTCCTCCCAGGCGAGTTCGTCGAAAAGGATCTTCACGAGGTGGTGTCCTCATCGGCCAGTTCGCGGACGGCGCCGCCTCCGGCCTCCAGACGGGCGACCGCCTCCGACAGCCGTCTGCGGTTGACGGGAGAGGCCATGAGGTAGAGCGTCTCGCGCATCGATTCGTATTCGCGCTGCGACACCATCACGACACCTTCTCCGCCGGGACGGGTGATGAGGACTTCTTCCTGGTCGTCGATGACGGCGTCGAGGGTGGCGGCGTAGTTGGCCCGCGATTCGGACATGGTCATCACCTTCATGCCATCAGTGTACGTGATGATGTACATCAAGGGTGCGGCATGCCAAGCAATGGCACGGCTCCGGGGCCGTTACAGGTCTCAGGTCGGCCAGGCCGGGGTGGTTGCCCAGACGCATGCAGGGCGGGCCCTCGATGAACGGGTTCGGGCCTCACCCACCACGCCACGATGGGCCGGCGATTACTCGTCCGCGCGCTCGGCGGTGACGAAGCTGCCGAGGTTGGGGACGGTGTACACCCTGCCTGCGCCTCTGAGGCGTTCCATGGCCTTGCGGATGGTTGGGCGGGCGACGCTGAACTCCTCCATCGGCTTGACCTCGGAGATCTTGAACTTGGGTCCCCACTCCCCTGAGTCGATCCGCGCCTGGAGAACTTCGAGGATCTGCTCCCAGCGGGAACGATCCTCACCAACCTCCCACATACGGGCGTGCTCGACATATCTGGCTAGCACTCGTCAAGCTATGACATCGCGGCCTGGAGCCGTGGCACGTTCACGCTGACGAGAACATTCTATTACGACCACA
The DNA here is from genome assembly GCF_040680095.1 of Nonomuraea sp. NPDC052129. Lineage (NCBI taxonomy): Bacteria > Bacillati > Actinomycetota > Actinomycetes > Streptosporangiales > Streptosporangiaceae > Nonomuraea > Nonomuraea sp. NPDC052129. The sequence continues at coordinate 140,972 of NZ_JBFAVX010000004.1, forward strand.
ACCAGCCACGATACGTGTATTACGTCGGAGACAATCCCGCAAAAGGCCAGAATATCTGCAACTATGGGCACGTCCGGCAATACGCAGCCTGCGCGAACATCAAAGAAATAGATCTTTCCTATCCAGGATCAGCCGGTGTCATCGCCATGGACAGATCCATCACCATCAGCGGGGACAGCGGCGGCCGTGGTACAAGTACCAACCGCCTGGGGAATTCACCTCGGCCTCTGTGATTACGGCGTCGAGCAAACCTCGCGCTTCACCCCTGCGCGCCTGATCGGCGCCGCTCTTCCCGGACCTTCGCTTTCCTGGAGCGTATGGACGGCACCTCCAGGGACCTGAGACTCGACTGTTCGTTGGAGGTAGGATCCGCCCCCGACGCACAGTCCTACGTTAGGGAGCCACGCATCAAAAGGATAATGAGCCGGCTGGCGTTACCCGCGATCGTTGCTGCCGTGGTCGGCTGTGGCGCCGGCGGCGGATCCGATCCGGATCGCATCACCGTCGCAGGCCGCGACCCGCAGATTTTGGTCCACCACCATTCCGAGATGGGAATGCAGGCCCTTCTCACGGGGAAACTGGTCTACATATCGGCGACCAAGTGCCTGGTGGTCAAGAACCCGGATATCGTCGTGCTCCTCTGGCCGGAGGGCACCGAGCCGCTCCTGGAGAACGGGAAGCGAGGCGCACGCCTGCCAGGCAACGGACCCGTGCTCCTGGAAGGCGCCAACGTGCAGATCGGCGGAGGATACGTCGACGGGAAGCCCGGCCTGAAACTTCCGAAGGATTGCGTAGCCGACTCCGCGATCTTCGAGGTGAACCCATTCACGCCAGTCGGATAGCAGCCCCTTCCAGGCCCGCCGCCCCGACATGTCGAGGATCTGATCAACATCAGTCGCACACTCGAAGCTCTGCGTGATCTTGAAAATACATTCCAGCAACAGGATGCCCATCTTAGTCATCAATGGGTGGTTATGGTCTGCTGCCTTCATCGAACGGGTCCACGTTCCACGCCACAGGCAGGTCATCTCCGCAGAAGACGCAGACGAAGTCGTCCTCTCGCACGATGTTGTGCTCCTGACAGGTGACGCAGCGCCGGAACACCACCTCGTGTGTGAAGCTGGACGGATGCTCCAGGCCGACCTGGGCGAGAGCCTGGGCAACCGCTGGCCATGAGGTGGCGTCCGGGCAGTACCCGGTTGAGTGATTGCTGACGTCGCTCACCACCCAGTGGTCGCACTCTCGGCGGAAGCCGATCTCGCCGGCGCTCGCTACGGCGTCTCCTCCAGCACAAGCGACATGCTCGCTGCGGCGTGGCGTGAGCCTCAAGAGGTCATGTGTGTCGATCACGAAGGTGAAAGGCTCTGCGAGTTCCGCCGCCGGTCGCTGCGCAATCCAACTGTCCAGGTCAGCCGCCGAACGGATCGGCTGGCCTTCGCCGCCAGACCGGATGGTGGCCTTCAAATCGGCCGGCCCCACGTACCGATAGGTGCGCCTCCGATCATTCATGCGAGTCAACCTAAGGCGTTCCGCGACAAGCCCCATGGCGATCAGAGCGGGAAGCCTCATCGGACGAGTCCAGAAAGTAGAGCCTGCCATGTGGCCTGTCCCTCTCGCGTGCTCATGCGGTGTGTCTCGAAGGCCTTCCCAGTCTTCGGGTCAGTGCGCCGGAGGAACGCTTGTCCGCCCGTGGCGCACAGTTCGTAGACGGTGCTGGCGCAGTGGCAGGTCCACGACAGCGCCCTACGCCGCGGCTCGTTTCGTGCGATGAGCCAAACCAGCCGCGTGCAGTTCGGTTGCGGCTCGGGGAGGTGCGGGGATAGGCAGTCGCTCATATGGCTGGGTTCGCGGGGGTGAGCGGGATGAGCGCCCAGACGGTGCGGCCGGCGTCGTCGCCGTGTACGCCCCAGCGGGTGGTCAGGGTCTCCACCAGGTGCAGGCCGCGCCCATTCTGGTCCTCATCTTCGACCTGGTGTAGGTGCGGGGTGGCGGGGCCGCCTTCGTCGAGGACGGCGAGGATCAGCAGGGTGCTGCCTGCGTGCAGGGTGACGCCGAAGCGACCGCCGGACAGTCCACTGCGAGTGTGCCGGATGGCATTGGTGGCCAGCTCGGAGACGATCAGTTGCGCCGTGTCGGTTTCGAAGCGGTCACCCAGGTAGCTGCTGACGAACTGGCGCGCCTCGCGGATCTGACTCCTCGTGCCGGAAAAGTGGCGACACCACCGGTGGATCTCTGCGGGGCTGTTGAGCGCTGGGGACATCGCGGGTTCCTCGCGTTCGTGCAGGTCAAAGCGCTGCCAATCGCTATCAGTACTTAAAGTACTGGTGCTATACTTCAAGTACAAGCGACTTGTTGTACTTGCGCCGCACAATAAGTACTGATCGAGTAAAGAACCGAGATCCCCAGACACCGGCGGCGACCCAGGAGGGTGCACATTGTTCGGACTAATGGTTCGATTCACCTGCAAGGACGAGGCGAGTGCTTCGGCGTTCGACACGCTCGTCAGTGAGACAATCGAGGCGATCCGTCGGCACGAGCCGGGAACGATCGTGTACGCCTCACACCGGGTGGACGGTCAGCCGCTCCAGCGGATCTTCTACGAGCTGTACCAGGACCGGGACGCCTTCGACGCCCACGAGCAGACCGAGCACACCAGGCGCTTCCTGGCCGCTCGCGAAGAACTGCTGGCCTCGGTCGAGGTCGACTGGCTGGAACTGCAAAGCGGGAAGGGCACGACGTCGTGAGCATGGAGTATCAGCGGGCGCTCGGACGGCGTATCGCCCAGGAGCGGAAGCGACGTGGCCTGTCGCAGGCCGAGCTGGCCCGGTTGGTCGATCGGTCGGTCGCATGGATCTCGCAGGTGGAGCGAGGCGTGCGCAAGGTCGATCGCATGTCCGTGCTGGAGAAGGTCGCCGAGACGCTGGATGTGCCGCTGTCGGAGCTGGCCGCCGAAGCGCCCGTGGTCGCCGCCGCCAATGAGGAGATGCCGGGGACGGCCGGGCTGCGTCTGATGCTCTCTGGCGCCCATTCGCTGCACGCCATGTTGCACACCACGCCGGTGCCGGCCACTGAGCAGCTCAAGCCGCGAGTGGATCACGCGTGGGAGCTGACGCATCAGAGCCGCTATGTCGAGCTGACCGAGTTGCTGCGCGGCCTGGTGCCCACCTTGGAGAACGCAGTCCGGTCTGCGCCCGCCGAACGCCAGGCCGAGTTGTTTGAACTGCTGGCAGTGATCTATCAGGCGTGTTCGGCGTCGCTGGCCAAGCTGGGCGAGCCGGAGGCCGCGTGGATCGCGGCGGACCGGGCCATCGGCGCGGCCGAGCGGGCAGGCAAGCCGTTGATGATGGCGGCCGGGGCGTTCCGGCTGGGCTTCGTGTTCCTGGGGGCGCGTCACTTCGATCAGGTGGAGGAGGCAGCGCGCACGGCTGCTGAAGCGCTGTGGTTCCTGACCGATCAGGGCAGCGTGGAGGCCATGTCGCTGTGGGGCGGGCTGACCTTGCAGCGGGCGGTAGCGGCCTCGCGGCTCAATCAGGCTGACGTGGCGTACGAGCATCTGTCGCGCGCTCGTGAGATGGCGGCGCGGGTCGGCGAGGGGCGCAACGACTACAACACCGAGTTCGGCCCGGCCAACGTCGCACTGCATGAGGTGGCCGTAGCGGTGGAAGTGGGCGACGCCGGTCATGCGCTACGTGTTGGGGCCGCGGTCGACACCTCGTCGCTGTCGGCGGAGCGGCGGGCGCGGCTGGCCATAGATCTGGCACGGGCGCATGCACAGCGTCGCCAGGTGGATGAGGCGGTGATGCAGCTCCTCGAAGCCGAGAGCATCACGCCCGAACAGACCCGTAACCATCGGATCGTCCGCCAGCTCACCTCCGACCTGTTGGCGATGCAAGATCAGGCTTCAACTGAACTGCGGGAATTGGCCGAGCGAGTGGGAGCCTAATCGTCTAACGAATCGGCGAAGCGGCCTTTTGGCTGGGGGTTTGGGGGGCCGCGCCCCCCAATGTCACAGCCTGAGCCCCGCGAAGACGATGCTTGTAGGGCTATTTGAGAAGCTGCCGGGCCATGACCATGCGCTGGATCTGGTTGGTGCCCTCGTAGATTTGGGTGATCTCCGACCCTCGACGCGATCATCTCCGAAAATAGCCGGACCATGCGGCTGAGCAGCAGCTAAGGCTTTGGACCTTTCGCATCACTTCTCACAGGTTCCGGTACTCCCACGGAACAGCCACGGAACAAGGGCGGCGTAGAACCGGTCTGGGCGGGCCTCTGTGAGTGCCTGATCAAACGAGCGGCCTCGTCCGTCCTTAGCGTGGCCAGGGCGGTCCCGTCAGTTGGAGAATCCGTGACGGTGTAGGTGCGCGATCGCGTCGGAGTGAGTCTTCGTCCACTGCGTGCAGACCGCCCAATGCACCCGGGTTCCGTCCATCTCTTCGAGCAACACGTCATGCTGACCGACACCCGCACAGGCCCCCGCTTCCCCATGTGCGCTGCACCGGCCCGCGGCCCCGTCCGTATCGTTGGGGAACCGGCTCGGGTCATGGTTCTGGAAGATCTTGACGATAGTGGACTTCATCCGTCCACGCTCTGCCCGGTGAGGCTGTCCGTCAATGGGTTGAGCAATCGCAGCGTTTGCTTCACAAGGCGAGTGATCACCATGCTCAGCCAATCGAGAACGTGGTCAGACGCCGCTGTCCGGCGCCAGACTGGCACCACCAGTCGTGCCGTGGCAGCGCTTGTACTTCTTGCCTGATCCGCACAGGCACGGGGCGTTGCGGAGGAGGTCACCGATGCCATCGCGGTGGATGACGGGCGTAAGCCGGGCCCGGATCTCCGCTGCCGTGCTCTGGGCAGTGTTCAGGAAGCTGCGAAAGACCTCAGGGAGTTTCCCGGCCAACCAGCGGTAGTGGCTGACGGCTTCCTCCGCTGCCGAGAGACCTGCGGGGAGGTCTGTTTCAGACTCGTTGCATGCCCGTGCATACGTCCACAGGCTCAGCGCGAGGTTGGGCAGGTAGGCCTGCGGGTCCGCCTCGGCCAATTGACGATTTAGTTCCACCGCCTCATGTGCCAGTTCCACCGCCCGGCGTTTGTCCCCCACCTCCAACAAGAAGATCCCCAGGGTGCCCAAGCTGCTTGCGACATCGGGCAGGTAGGCTTCCGGCTCTGCCTCGGCCAATTGACGGTGTAGTTCTACTGCCTCACGTGCCAGTTCTACCGCCCGCCGTTTGTCCCCCACCCCGGACAAGAGAGTCCCCAGATTGGCCAAGCTGATTGCGAGGTTGGGCAGATGAGCCGCTGGCTCCGCTCCAGCCAATTGACGATAGACCTCCACCGCCTCACGCACCGACTCCACCGCCTCCCGTTTGTCCCCCACTCCCGACAAGCAACCCCCTAGATTGATCAAGCTGATCGCGAGGCCAGGCAGATAGACTGCTGGCTCCACCTCGGCCAACCGACGGTGAAGCTCGACCGCCTCCCGCGCTGGTTCCACTGCCTCCTGTTTGTCCCCCGCCTCCCACAGTCGGGCTCCCAGAGAGGTCAGGCTTCTCGCCAGGTCGGCCAGGTAGGCTTTTGGCTCTGCCTCGGCCAACCGTCGCCGGATGTTTACCGCCTCCTGTACTGCCTCCAGCGCTTCGCGGATGTCCCCTACCTCCGACAAGCAACCCCCTAGATTGCTCAAGCTCATCGCGAGGCTAGGCAGATGGGCCTCCGGTTCCACCTCGGCCAACTGACGGTAAAGCTCCACCGACTCCCGCACCGATTTCACCGCTCTTCGGATGTCTCCTATTCCCGACGAGAGATTCCCCAGGTTGTTCAAGCTCATCGCGAGATTGGGAAGATGGGCCGTTGCTTCTGCCCCTGCCAACTGACGATAGGACTCAACCACCTCCCGTATGAGCTCCACCGCCCTCCGCTTATCCCCCACCTCCCACAATTGGGTCGCCAGATTATTCAGGCTCAACGTGAAGCCGGGTAGGTGAGCCATCGGATTTGCCTGATGCAGCTGACGATAGAGTTCCACCGCCTCCCAATAGGCTTCCAACGCATTACGGATGTCTCCGACCGCCGACAACCGGGTCCCCAGGTTGTTCAGACTGTTTGCAAGGTTGGACAGGTAGGCTTCTGGTTGAACCTCAGCCAACCGACGGTAGAGCTTCACCGCTTCCCTCGAAGTCTCTAAGGCCCCCCGGATATCCCCCACGTACGACAGACGAATCCCTAGGGCCGAAAGCCGAGAGGCCCGCAACGCGGGGGACGCATCAGCGGGCAGAGTACGCAGTAGGTGGCGGGCGAGGTTGCCGGCAGCTTGGAGCAGGTCGGTGTTTTTGTCGGGCAGGGCGTCATGGAGGCGCGTGGCAAGGGAGTGCTCGGCGTGATCGATGATGAATCCGACCAGATCGGCAGTGGCGTACCGGGCCAGCTCCGGCCGCTGCTCCAATAGCTCTAGTAGCAGTGTGCGAGCCTGAGGATGGCGGGCTGCGGTTGCGGCGAGCACGATTAGGCAGCGCCGCATCGACATCCGGGACAGCCTGTCAGCTTCCCTCTGCCCGTCGTTGGAACTACCAGCAGTAACAGCAGTGAGGGTGGTCAGGGTCTGGGCCGCCTCGGTGGCATGGTGGCGCAGGTGGTGGGCGATGAAGTCCTCGCCGAACCGGTCGGGGCGTAGGGGCAGGAGAATCTCGCCTCCAGCAGGGCCGCCATTGTGGCCCAGCCGCTCACTGCGCTCGTGGTCGGGACGGGCCGGTGTTGCAGGGGGGTAGAGGCGGCGGTGGGCGTCCAGGAGCAGCCCGGCTTGGGCGGAGCCGTCGGCCAGGTGGATGCGGTGCAGCAAGCTACGTGCCTGGGCAGTGTCCTCAAGGGGACCAAACACAGTGGCTAGAAACACCATGCGCTCAATGACGACGGGGGAGGTGAAGGCGGGTGCTGTCGCCTGCCAGTAGCGCATCTCGTGGTTAAGCAGATAGTCCGACAGACCTGGACGATCGGGGGCGGGAGCCTCCTGCTGGACGGCGTAGATGGCGGCCAGGGCGGCCATGTGCAAGGTCAGTGCTGAGGCATAATCGGGATGGTTCAGGTCCGCCGGCGGCCCTGGCACAGGGCCGTTGTGCTCCAAGTGTGCGGCGAATGCGGTGGCGGCTTGGAAGTAGGCCTGAGGCCGGTCGGTGGTGGGGGTGAAGTCGCCCAGGGCGATGGGGTCGGCCAAGTCGGCGCCACCACGGTCCAGTTGGGCGCATAGGCTCTGCCACAGGTCTTCTCCCGGACGAGCCAGGAGCAGCAGGCGGATGGTGCGGCCAGGCAGGCCCCAGGCTAGGCCGTCGATCATTTGAGCGAGTGTGGACGAGTTCCAGCGTTCAGCGTAGTCGACCACTACCAGCAGCGGTTGCCCGTCGGCCAACTCGACGGCGCTGCTGCTGTTGCGGAGGCGGGGAGTTTTCTCCACCGCCTGGGCCACCGCCCACCCTGCGGCGTGGCTTCTGGAGGCGAAGTGGGCGGCCAGGCGGGTCTTTCCCTGCCCTCCGGGGCCATGCAACAAGATCACCGACACGGGTTCATCCGGGTCATCCCGCCAAGCGGTCAAGGCCTCTTCCTCGGCGGGGCGGGACCGGTAGGGCACTATCTGACGCTGCACGTCCAGCAGATAACTGGGACCTCGCCGCGAACGTGGCAGACGCACGGCCGGAGCATCCCTGAGCATCTCCAGTCGGTAGTTGGGCCGATCGAGAGCGATCAGCACATCCCCAGTAGCATGCCCTATCTGGATGTTGGGCCCCCCGATCAGCGAGCCGGTCACCGACGGTGTGCCGGGGGGTAACCCGCCGGGAAGGGATACGGCCTCAGCGCTCATAGCGGATGTCCACATCTCCATCAGCATGGCCGATTTGGATGTTGGGTCCTTCGATGGTGGAGTTGGACACGACAGGTCCGCCTCCGGCCTCCTCTTGGGGCAGTTTGGGCTGAGCCTGAACCTGGGCTTCGGTCTGCGGCAGTTCCTCCCTAGCAGAGGGGAGGCCGGTGGCGGAGCGGCGGGTTAGGACGATGCTGTAGACCGCCAGCGGTAACCCGGCTGCCGCGATACACATGCCGATAATGCTCGCCCACTTGTCGGCGTCATCCAGCCCGGCCCGTACCAACAGCACACCGGCCAAGCCGCAACCGGCTCCTGCCACCGCCGCGCCGGCGCACGCCACCATTCGCCCGCCTCTCATGTTGTTCATAATGAACCACCGTCCACCAGCCAGCGCCCGATTACCGGATATGGCCGGTTCACCACTGATACCGATTCAGCGACCGAATCGCCCCTTCCTGCTTGGCGGCGGCGGTTCACCAGGTGATCCGGTGGACGACCCGGCCCGACCGTCCGCTTTTCAGGCGGATCGATCATCCTTCTCGGTTGATAACCACCCTGATCACACGCGTGTGGAAGGTGGCTGAGATGCGTCGGAGTGTGGGGACGTTGCTGTCAGCCCTGCTGTCACGTCGGCCGGAGATATTCGGTGGCAAGGCCCGACGAAGGAGGGCCGCGGCAGCCGATCGCCCCAGCCGCCTACGGGGAGGTCCGAAGTCGGCGATCGTCACGGCCTCCGCTACGGACACAACATTACAAGTCAACGGCAGGGCCGTGCTAGAAGCTCGGTGCGCTCGTCAAGCATGTGATGATGCACGGCAGGCGAGATGATCTGAAGTATGAGCGCGTTGCTGTACTTCCATGCTGCACGACGGGAGAAGACTGGCCACATCGACACGTGGCTTCCCACGGAGGAGGATGTTCGCTAAAGGCTTTCGAATTCAGAGGCAGCGGGTCGGAGGGTGGATGGATCAACCGGGGAATCTGTCACTTACTGAGGCGCTGTCCAGCTTGCGAAGTCAGTTGGAGGAGGCGGTACGTCGTGCGCAAGGCGAGGAGCTGACCTTCATCTGTAAGTCGGTCGAGGTTCAGCTCCAGGTGACGGTGACCACTACGGCGAAGGGTTCGGTCAAGGCAGGTTTGTGGAACGTCGTCACCGTAGACGGAGGAGTCGATCGGGCGAAGGCCGACGTTCATCAGATCAAGCTCGTCCTGGACCCGAAACTGGCGGGGTCAGCCGATCCCGTAGAGGTCGATGACGAGGAATGACATGCGCTCAGGCCCTCCAAGGACGTCGGCGCTTCCAGCGTCCTAGGGGGTCATCCTCGACCGGTGCCGCGATTGTTTTGAGGTCCGGATCATGGCTGGACGATCGCAGTTCGATCACAGCCGGGGGATAGTGCTCGTAGAAGCACAACGCTGTGCCGGGTTTGAGTCGCCGCAAAACCTTCCGGCCCGAGCCGTCCTCGCCCTCAATCGGGTCTTCCTGGAGCAGGTTTTGCACCAGCATGGCGGTCTCGGGATCTCGGTTACCAGGCAACAGTAGGAAGGCGGAATGATTGTTGGCGATAGTCTTCGCTTCAGAAGGTCTGTATTTGGTATTCATCTGCGAGAGGTCGTGAAAGACGGTCACCAACTGGATCCCGGTGCCCGCAGCGGTGGTCGCCAGAGTGTCCAAATTGCGCAGGGGAGCTATGTTTCCGGCCTCGTCGAGGAGGACAAGCAGGTTATGCTCCTCTCCTGCGGAATGACGGTCGTAAGCTTCCTGCAAAAGTCGCCGGACAAGGGCGACGAAAAGCGTGGAAAGCTCCTCTTGCTCATCGGGGGGAGCACATAGATAGAGCGTGTTGGGGCGGCCATCGAAGAACGCATTCACGTCGAACAGCTTGCTCTGCGATGATCTAACATTGTCTGACTCGTACACGCTTAGCGCTGTGGAGAGGGTGCCGTAGATGCTGGTACGCATGCGGTCCTCGTACGCACTGATGCCCATCCATGCTTTGCGCGCGTTCTCGTCGGAGTCGTACAATGCGACTTCTACTTCTCGCCACTCACCACTCTTTACCCAGTTGTAGACATAGTCCATGGACCTGTTGCTTACTGCCGCCGCATAGAGGAGGGGAGCGAGCAACTGTGCAGCCAGGTTATACCAGAATTCTCCGTCATGATGCCCTTTGGCTCCTGCCTCTGTGAGCCAGCGTGCGGCCCTGACTGCGCCGCTCCAGTTCCGGCAGTCCTGCAGGGGGTCCCATCGACAGGTGGCAGGTCCCTCATAGAGTTTGCCGGTCGGCTCGAAGATTTGCGCGGTGCCCATGTCCCTTCGCCTGACCATCGTGCTCGCAAGGACGTCGGTGCGCACAGATGTGACTACGGCCGGGCCATCCCATTCGAGTAAGGTGGGGATTACGACCCCGGTGGTCTTCCTACTACGCTGCGGGCCGAGAACCAGAACCGGGCGATAGGGGGCCGCCGCGATCGGCATGTCCAGGTATCGCCCGATCACAACGCTGTTTGGCGTGCCGGCATTCATGGCGAGGTCTTTAAGGCTCACCGCCTCGTTCACTGGGACCCCGGTGGGCAGTTCGAGCACCTCTTCGTCCGAATTTACATGACCTCTACGTACCTGGATGGCCTCAAGCAGGAACGGGGCCGCCTGACCCCCCAAGCCGGCCTCGCGCAATCGCTTGGAAAGCTCCTCCAGCGCCTCGGCGAGAGGGTCCTGGAATTCGACGTTCTCTTTCGCAAAGTCCCGCAGCAGACCGACGATCTCGTAGCCGGTCGCCAGTTCCTTGGACTCGTTGTGCAGCTCGCGATGGGCGTCAGCAAGCCCTTGCAACGTGAGAACCATGAGCATCTTCGATGCAGGAGAACGGCCCATGACCCGTCGCCCTAGGTGGGACGCTTTCTCGGCCGTTTTGACAGCGTCATTGTACCATTCATTATCGATTTGGAAATAGAGCTTCTGAGCGAACAGAAACTGCGTCAGCGGACCGCCGTATTCAGTCGATTCAGCTCCCGTGCTGAGGCACGCATCCAGTGCCTCCGTCAAGAAACTTTCTGCCTCTCTCGGGCTGTTGTCGGCCGTTAGTTCCGCCATCCCGACAAGGACCTGGGTGAAAAAAGCGAGGAAGGTCGCTGGATCGGATTCGACGAGTCCACGGCTGAGATCTAGAGCGGAACGGCCGATCTCGTCGGCACGATCATCTTGGCCTGCTCTGTTGTAGACTTCCGCGAGCATCATCATGGCCAGGGCCTGCAAGGGTGTGTAAGCGCCTGCGTTGTTCTTGACAAGTCCTTGCGCAATCTGCACCGCCGTGGCGAGCTGATCTATAGCCTCGTCATAACAGTCCGTTGCTCGCAGGGCACTCCCTGAGATCAGGTGACTGATCAGGAACGGCACTGTGAAGATCGCGGGGTCTTTTACAGAGAGTTCCTCATAGATCTCCTGGGCGGCTTGAGCAGACTCTAGCGCGTTCGACCAGTCGTCACGCCTGGCGGCGACAGTAGCAATCGCCATATGTGCACCCGCGAGCACATGGGACACTTCTCCGGCGCTTGCGGACACGAACTCCTCGGCGTGGGCTCTAGCCGCCTGGGCCACCTCCGCCGCCTCATCAAGGCAGTCATCGGCGGCCAGTGCATCTGCGAGCAGGCATTCAGCGGGGATGAGGTCGATGGAAACCTCAGCGCTGTTGTCTTTGGTGGCGCGGTCACGCAGCAACCGCACCATCCTCCGAGCGCTATCTACAGAACCAGACGGGTCGCCCAGTTGCCGGACGATCGTCTGTGTCATCAGGACGCCGGCCAGGCTGAGGTCGCTGTCTGGATCGTCGTTTTCCATTGCCTTTTCGGCGACGTGTATCGCTTCGCTCACGACATCGAGCGCTTGAGGGTAGTCGCGTGAATTGACCAATGTTATGGAAAGGACCGACAGGGCTCTGGACAGTTCGGTTCGTGCGGCCGCAGTGTCGATACCCTGAGTCCGTAGACCGTCTACCGCTTTCTTGGCAAGTTCACGGCCCTCGGTCAGGTGGCCTAGGCTGATCTCGATACTCGCCCTCGCCGCATGTGTGCCAGCCAGCAGCGCTGGCGCTGGTCCGTCAGACGGCAGGAGTGCGCCAAGGCGGGAGCTCTGGGATACCGCGGCCAGCGCCCCGGGCATGTTCCCCTGTCGAATGAGAATGTCGGCCGCCTCCCGCCACGCCTTGGTGGCTCGAAGGACCTCCCCTTCTCCTTTAAGATGTTCTGCGCCCTGAGTCTTAAGTCGGACCGCCAGGTCGAGCAGTTCCGGAAGCTGAGGGATGGGCAACTCCACCAATTGAGCTGCCGTGGCGGGTACCGGTTGTACATCCATGACCTCTGCCAGAGTTCTGGCCAGGGACAAACCGGTGCGCGCTCCAGAAGGAGGGTTTTCGCTTCGTTTCGTCGCGGTGGCGACGGCCTCTCCGACCAAGTCGGGAAGGACATGCTCCAACAGTGATTGCAGGGTCGACCGACTTCGCTCGGCGGTCGCGGCCAGGGGACTATTGGTCATCCGCTGGAGCACTTGGAGCAGGTGGGCCTTTTGCCGTGGGCTTAAGCACCGCGCCAGCACGTCCGTCAGCCGGCGAACATCCAGCAGGTGTGTTGCTATGAGTTGCTCGCTCAGCAGGTCCGGCTGGACGGGAGACAGGTAAGAGCCACCACTTGGGTACAGGCCGGACAGCGCCTCGGCAATCTTCTCGCGGACGTCGTCAGATAGCCCGCTCGATCGTTTCGCCGCACGCAGCAACTCGGTGGCCTCCGCGAGGTTCTCCGCTGCGGTCAGCGACGAGAGTGCGACAAGCTCCCCGGCCTGCTCCGCGTCGAGGCCGAACTCTGCAAGGCTCGGCTGCCAATACTTCTCCCACTCTCGAATCAGTAAACGGTCCAGCAATTCCTCGCCAGGGACGTCATCGGTGGCGACCGAGCCCGAGAACACATCAAGAAGTGCTCGGATGTGGATGAGGAGCGGCAACTCGAAGATGTCCGCCGACAGGTCCGGAGCCGTTTCCGGTGGCGTCCACGGCATCCGGAGGCACCTGGCGAATGTTGCGGCGGCCAAGCCGTAGTGATCAAGCCGGGCGTCGTCAGTTAACTGATCCCCCCGCAATGGGATCAGCACGTCGGGAATGGTGCCCCCAAGGCGGTGCGCCTTTAGCTTGACCAGCCACGGGCCGGTCTTACTTCGGGCGACCAATAGGATTCGGATCTTTGGCAGCGCCCCCTGGTTCATAAAGTATGTGAGCAGCCGCTTGATCGCCTGCACTTCGGTCTCCGCGTAGTCAAAGATGAGGAGCAGCGGACGGTTGACCCGGAAGGGCCGGTCAGTGGCTCCGGGAGTTTGCGATGTGACCTGGCCGGCGGTCCACCCCGCGGCGCGGGCGATCTCGTACAGCCTGGCGGCAATTCGGCTCTTGCCGCCCCCGCCTGGGCCGTGCAGCAGGGCGACTTGGAGGCGCTGCTCGGTATCGAGGAAGCCGCTGCGCAATTCCTCTACTTCCACACGTTCCCTGAATTCCACAATCGCGTGCCGGGCGCTGACTAGCTCGGCGGGCGATCTGTCGAGGCGCTCCTCTACGATCTTGCTGATCGACTCCGTGGGGGGCTTGATCTTTATCGACATCTCATCATCGATCACGCGCCCGACCAGCCCGGCAAGATCGGTCGCGCCGGGGGTACGCCACTCCTCAGGCAAGTGCGAGGCGAAATCGTCGTCCTCAAGCAGCGCGGGCTGAACGGCAATCGCTTGAACTCGGCCGTCGAAACCGGTGTGATCGTGGGCAACTACCGCAATGAAGTAAGACTCGAAGCTTAGTACCGGCGCACCCGACATTCCACCCCACGGACTCGCTTCTTCGTCCCTTCTTCGCGGTATTGCTGAACGTACGTCAATGGAGAAGACGATGTCGTCCTGCGCGGCAAGGGGGTACAGGTCACCGGGAACCCAGTCCATCAGCCGCTCTCCCGATACGCGGCGCTGCACCCGGGGGAAGCCGGCGAACTCGACAGGAAGGATCACGTCTCCATGTCCGCCAATCATGCCCAACGTGGGCGTCAGCACGCCTTCGACCCGGTGTCCGACGGACAGTTTCAAGATGGCCAGGTCACGTGTTGCATGCAGATGGGTTCGGGCGATCGGTAACCGATCTTCTCCGTCCGAAAAGAAGATTTCCAGGTTGGAGCCGGACGCTACGCAGTGCGCGGTGGTGATGACCGTCTGCTCATCGATCAGATATCCAGTACCCGTTCTGGGCTTGCCATCTCCGGGAATGCGTCGAATTCGTACCACCTGAGAGGTCAGCATTACACGGCCTCCTGGGGTGCGAGCCCTGGCGTCAGATGCCATCGACGTTGGAAGTAGTCTGTGAAGGTGATCTCGAAGGTCGGCTCGACCTCGGTGTCGAACGCCTTCGCCAACGGGAAGCGAAGGTCTGCCTGGGCGCGGCTTTCCAGGTAACTCACCCGTGCCGAGCCGCACTTTTCCTTATCGATCCAGAGGTCGATAAGGCACTCGAAAATTGGGTCCTCGCTGGGATTGATGAGAAGCGCAAATACGAACCCGCTGATGCCCTGCTCGATCTCGCCGGGAAAGAATCGGGTGAGCTCAACCCTAACCACCGTCCGTTGTCGAAGCATCCGCTCATCCAGGCGAGAGTAACCGTCTACGGTCTTCTCTCCAATCATGGCAGCCAGATCGGAGAGCTTCGCTAAGTCCTCCTTGAGCCCGTCCACCTCGTCGAGCTTGGCCTTGATGGCGATCAGACCTTCCTTCTCCAGTTCGCGGTGACGTATGGCTTGTTCCCTCAACTCCTTTATCTCCTCGATTCGTCTGCGCCGGCCGCCGACCATGGTCCAGAAGGAGAACGAGATAAAGATGAGCAGCATGTTGGAGATGACGTCTCGGGCGAGCGGGAGATGCTGGGATAGAAAGTCCACAAGGTCGATCATCGAGTCTCGCAATCCACGCTCAGTCGGCAAGACATCTGTTGGCGCCCAGTGTCACGTTCCATAGACGTCCAGAGAGCCGCACAGGTTTACAGCCCGTTCATACCGCATCAACTCAACGTCGCCTCGTTGTACGCCGACCCCTAGCCTCCTATGGTGATTCAAGGCATGACCGCTTGTCAGGGGCTTACAACTCGCTTTCAAGAACCGCTTCACAAGCAACGCGAGAACGTTGGCCACCTGTATCAGGCCTGTGACCTGTGATTCAAGGCGCTAGGGAGGGAAGTCGCGGAGTGCCGCGGCCATGACCTGGGGTACACATTCCGTGTCTACGCCCACTTGAGGCGCGGGGTCGCACAACCGGCCCTTCAAGGCGACCGGCCTGGCACTCGCCGTTCCGGCCGCGCAAGGACTTCTCACGGAGCAGCGATCATTCAACACCGACATAGCTCCAACTACATGCGCTCATCCACGAAAGACAGCCACCTTCGCAACCCTGCCACGGTGTCCCACCTCCACCATCTGGTGATGCCTACCGGCCTCGATTAACAGCGTGGTAGGCCAGCGACTGCCGTTCAACCAGACCATGCGCGTTGCATTCGAACGCGTGGGCGGTGCTGGCCGCGACCGGCCGGAGAGCCGCAGCGCGGCCAGCGACCGCCCACGTGCGGCAGGCCGCCACAGGCGGGCTGCCCTTGAAATCGTAGAGAAAGTTCTCATCCATTCGAACTGCATACTATCTGACCTGGTCTTTTGTGGCGATGCGGTCCGGAGTCAGTATCGGATGATGCTTGACGTTGGCGCTCGGGGTCGGTGTGGTGGTCTTGTGCTTCAGCCGATGTACGGTTCGTCCCCGTTGAGGTAGTGGTCGATCCGTAGGCGCATTGACCGGTCCATGCGGTACTGCGCTACTTCGCCTCTTGGCACCCATCGGACCTCGCGTGACTCCTGGCTGGGTGTCGGTTCGCCGTTGATGGCTCGGGCCGTCAGGACGATGGAGAACTCATGTCGAACCTCGCCGTTGCTGGTGTAGAGGATGACGTGCTTGGGATCGCTGTAGGTGCCGACGAATCCTGTGATCTCGCAGCTGATTCCGGTCTCTTCCAGGGTTTCCCTGATGGCAGCGGCTGGGATCGACTCGCCGAGGTCGATGGCTCCGCCGGGCAGAGCCCAGTTGCCGTTGTCGGAGCGGCGAATCAACAGGACGTCGCCGGAGGCGTTGGTGACCACGACGATTGGCCGAGGGCGCGAGGCTGTTTGCGGCTGGTGCGTCGGAATCGTTGTAGACGTCGACCCTGCCGGCCATGAGCGCGGGATTAGCCCTGGTAGGAGAGCTCAGGAGTCCGTGGAGTCGGTTGGGCTGACGAAGCTGCCGAGGTTGGGCACGGTGTAGAGCAGGCCTTCTTCGCGGAGTTGGCGGATGGCCTTGCGGATGGTTTCGCGGGCTACGCCGAACTCCTGGACGAGCCGGACTTCGGACACCAGGTACTTGGGCTGGTACTCGCCGCTGGTGATGCGTGTGCGGAGCACGTCGGCGATCTGCTGCCAGCGGGGTCGGTCTGGCTCGAAGTCCATCACGTGTCTAAGGGTAGAAAGGGGGCGCCACCCGCCTTCACTCGCCTCTCGGGATCTATTGGGATCGATCGCCGTCCCCTCGGATCTAATGGGATCCCTAGGGGTAGACAGGCTCACTGTCGCGCTTCTAGCCTGATGCCATGTCGACGCCCACCTATGACCTCGACGCGCTTCGCGTCACGTTCCCTGGCTGGTCGTTCTTCCGCAGCGACGCGGGCGTGTTCTATGCGACCAGGCGTGGGGTGCGGCTGCGTAACGCGGAGATTGACGCGGGTCTCCAGCAGACGGTGAGCGCCGATGATATGGCGACGTTCGTAGCGCTGCTGCAAGAGCAGCGGGCCCGGGGGTGATGTTGTGGCGGCCTCGGAGTTCGTGACGGACTATCACGGCCTGCACACGGCTGCTGCGCAAGCGGAGGCTGAGCGGGTTGCGTGGGAGCGGAGCCTGCCACGTGCCTCGCGGGTGCGGATCCGGGAGCACACCTGTATCTGTCGGTGTCCGGTCTTCGAGCTGTGTACCGCGGGCGGGTTGTGGTTCGTCCGGCGGATTTCTGGTGGACGTCCCTCAGAGGTTGTCGAAAGTACGTGGATGTCCGCCAAGGCCGCCCGAGACCTGTGGTTGCGGATCTTGACTGGTCAGGCCGTATGACTCGGTGCCGGCGCTTGCCAAGCGAAGAAGCCGCTGGCAATGAGCCGTGCCGCCTCCTCAGGTGTCGTCTGGTCGGTGCGGATGCGCAGGGGGAAGATGTCGCCGTCGTGGGCCTGGAGGTCGGACAGCGTTTCGTCCCAGACTCGCAGGCGTTCGCCCGTGTTGTGGTCGCCTCGTTGGTGGGAGCGCTGTTCGCAGATCTCGCGAGGCATCCACAGCAGGGTGACCCACCACGGGTGGGATTCCATGAGGCGCCGGATGTCGGGGACGTTGCCCATGTGGACGATGGGCACCTGCCCGGCCTGTCTCATCTGCTCGACCTGGTGGCGGTCGACGGCATAGGTGTTGCGGTAGCGGTGGGTCTCGACCAGCAGTCGTCCGGTGGCCCGCAGCTCTCCCAGTTGCTCGATGGTGACGAAGTCGTATTCGCTGCCGCGCCGGTTGCCGGCCTTGAGTTTTCGCAGCAGGGTGAAGCGTGGATCGAGTGCGGTCAGGGCGGCGGTGACGGTGCTCTTTCCGCTGGCGGGCGGGCCGTACAGGATGATGCCGATCACGACAAGATCCGCTTCAGCGTCTCGCGGGTCTGGTCGGCGAGGCTGATTGCGGCCCCCAGACGGTTGTCCACGGTGATGTGCGCGGTCGCGGGGCTCGTGTCGGTGGTGATGCCGCTGACGTACGTTTCCCAGTTCTGGAGCTTCCACGTGTCGCGAGGGGCTCCGCGGAACTCGATGTACTCGCGCATGGACGCGACATCGCAGCGGACCCACACGGCTGCCACGTCGATGCCCTTGGCCGCGCACCGGTTGGTCAGCCGTGACACCCAGTCGGGATCGGCGAGTTCGGCGATGAAGGGTGCGGACAGGATGGCTGATGTCCCCACCTTCAGGTTGTCGAACGCGGTCTCCATGAGGCACCGGTACTCCAGCGGCCGGACCTCGCGTAGGTACAACTCGGTGTGCCGGTCATGCGGATCGCCGCCGAGGGAGACGAGTAGCCGTTCGACCATGGCGCGGGTCAGCGAGTCCTTGTCCAGGAATGCCCATCCTGTGATGTCGGACAGGAAGCGGGAGAACTCGGTCTTGCCGCATCCGGCGTAGCCGCCGACGAGGGTGAGGATCGGTTTGGGGCTGCCCTGACCGTGACGGCGTCGCCACGCGTCCACGACGCGATTCAGCAGTGCGTTCTGCTCGCCATTCGAGGGTGCGCCGGAAACTTTGATCAGTGTTTGTTCGATGACCTGGGCGGCGGCTGTGTCCGCGGCGGGGTCGGTGGGGGCAGGCAAATCCGAGATGGAATTTTCCACTTCGGGTATTTCGCCGGGAAGCGGCAGGCGGAAACCAAGGGTCGGCTCATTCGCCTGGTATAGGAGGCAATAGGCGCGTCGGTAGTGAGGTCCTGGATATACCGATCCCTGTTCGTGTGCCCAGAGTGTCTGGAAGTTGGCGGCCGGCGCGGTCAGGCCGTGTCGGTGGGCGACCTGGCGGAGCTGGTCACCTGCGGCTTCGAGGGTGAGGCCGTGCGCTTCGCGGTGCCGGCGCAGGATCACGGGTTGCCATCCGGGGCGGTGAATTGTCTTCATCGCATCCTTTTGCGCGCTTTGAGGGGCAGGCGCGTGTAAGCGCATGTGTAACCGCCGTGCAGGCGGCAATGCAGAAGCTTAGCTAACGCTCCGTGATACTCGACAGTGCGAATTCGCGATGAACTTACGGCATCCCCGCCGGGATAACGACCGACCAGAAAAGGGGTGCCGGGAGTGACCACAAACGAGCGGATTTTGGACGAGCTTCAGGCCATCCGGTCTGAAATGGAGGAGTTGGCCTGCCGGGTCAGCGAGATCGCTTCGGCTCTTGGAACACGGCCTTCTCCAGATCGGCGATCCGGTCTCCGAGAACCGCCATCGTGTGCCGCATCTGAGCGAGCTGCTCCATGACCGCCGACGAGCCGTCCCCCTCATCGCCGGCCCTCGCCTCGACGGCGGCGGCGACCGCGGCGGCGTCCTCGCGGACGAATACGCCCTTGCCCTGCTGGCCCACGATCAGGTTCTCGGTGCGCAGCACGCTGATGGCCGCTTTGACCACGCTGGCGGATACGTCGTAGCGCTGGCAGAGCTGGGCGGTCGACGGCAGAGCGGCACCGGGCGCGAGTGAGCCCGTCCTGATCTGTGTGCGCAGGTCATCGGCTATCTGGAGATAGCCGGGCCGACCGGTCTTCTCGACCATCCAACGCCTTCCGTGGGGTGTGTACCTCCTCCAGTTCAGCACAGCCCACCTGACATGCCAACCAAGTCTGCGTGGAAGCCCTTGACAACTTAGAATCCTAAGCGTTCTATGTATTCATAGAGTGACGTCTCGACTACTCAAAGGAACCGATCATGCGCACCGTCCCCATCCCCGTGGACACCAGCAAGCTCACCATCACCTGCGTGAAGGCCCCGCGGCCTCGCGTGCTCAACCGCGACACCGGCGAGATCAAGACCGACAAGAACGGCAACACCGTCTACGAGGTCACCGTCTCCGTGGAGGACGAGTTCGGCCGGATCGAACTCGTCAAGATCGGCATCACCGGTGAGCCGCCCATCACCGCCGGAGACCCGGTCAACGCGGTCGGCCTGCTCGGCTACGTCTGGGAGATCGCCGGCCGCTGGGGCATCTCCTACCGCGCCACCGCGCTCCTCCCGCTACGGGAGGCCGCCGATGTCTGACCAGCTCATGTCGATGCTCGGAGTCCTGGCCGCTGTCGCGGCCGGGCTCTGGGCCTGGCGCCGCCTCCACTACCCGTCGTTCTGGCTCGTCGTCGGGTTCCCCCTCACAGCGATCAGCGTGCGGGCCTCATGGCGCAAGGTCGCCCTCGGCTGCGGCCTGACCAAGAAGCGGCAGCGCTTCTGGTTCACCACCGTCCCCGGCCTGGTCGCCTCGACCGGCGTCGTCCGGGTACGGCGCAAGTGGCAGCGCATCGCCGTGGACACCAAGCCGTTCATGGGGCTGCCCCTGCCCACCCGGCACGGCTGGCGGGTCACCCTGCACACCCTGGAAGGGCAGATCCCGGCCGACTACGCCGACGTCGCCGAACGGCTGGCGCACTCCTGGGGCGTGCACGCCGTCCGCGTCACCTCCGACAAACCCGGCCGGGTACGCCTGGCCGCGACCATCCGCGACCCGCTGGTCAAGGTCGATGAACTGCCGCCTTCGACCGAACTGCTCAAGATCACCGTGGGCCGTCTGGAGACCGGCCGCCCGTGGGTCGTCGACTTCCGTACGGTGCCGCACTGGCTGAATGCCGGGGCGACGCAGTCGGGCAAGTCCAACCTGGCCAACGCCCTCATCGTCGGCCTGGCGCCGCAGCCGGTGGCGCTGGTCGGGTTTGACCTCAAAGGCGGGGTGGAGTTCACCCCGTACGCTCCCCGCCTGTCCGCGCTCGCGACGAGCAGGGCTGAATGCGGCGGGCTGCTCGATGACCTGGTGACGCTGATGGCCGACCGAATGGGCGTGTGCCGGATGACCGGCGCCCGCAACATCTGGCAACTCCCGCCCACCCTGCGCCCGGTCCCCGTCGTGGTCCTGGTGGACGAGCTGGCCGAGCTCTACCTGATGGCCGACAAGTCCGAGAAAGACGAGATCGCCAAAACCTCCACTGCCCTGCTGCGGGTCGCCCAACTCGGGCGGGCGTTCGGCATCTACCTGTTCTGCTGCGGCCAACGGATCGGCTCCGACCTCGGCCCCGGCGTCACCGCCCTGCGCGCCCAGTGCTCCGGCCGGATCTGCCACCGGGTCAACGACCCCGAAACCGCCACCATGACGCTCGGCGACCTCGACCCCGCTGCGCTGGACTCCGCACGGGCCATCGCCGCCGAGACACCTGGCGTCGCCATCGTCGCCAGCCAAGACGGCCAGTGGTACCGCGCCCGCTCCTTCTACGTCAGCGAGAAAGCGGCCGAACACGCCGCCCACACCCACGCCGACCTCGCCCCAGCCTGGACCGACGTCATGGCCGGCCAGCCATACGAGACGCCCGACCAGCAAACAGCCTGACCGGAACTACTGAGAGGAGGACAGACCATGCGCCACTTCGCCGCCCGACTACTCGACACCGGCCCCATCCTGGTCCTGGCCCTCATCGCTGGAGCCGGATCGTTCACCCACATCCGCGACACCGCCACCGAACACGGCCAGCACGGATGGATGTCCTGGGCCATCGCGGTGTGCATCGACCTGACCTGCGTCATGGCCGCCCGCGAACGCCAACGCGACAAGAAGACCGGCCGCGTCCGGCACGGGCCCGTGTCCTGGCCGGTACTCGTACTGACCGGCGGCATCGTCTTGTCCCTGGCCGCCAACCTGCAACAAGCCGACCCGACCGCCTGGGGCCGAATCACCGCCGCCACCCCAGCCGCCGCCTTCATCGTCGCCATCTCCATGCTGGAGCGTCGCGCCACCACAGCCCCTCCCGAGCCGCCCTCGGACGTCACGCAGACGCCCCCGCCCTGGACGACGGCGTCCCCGCCCGTCCCGGAGCGTCCCCAAGCCGTCCCGCAAGCCGACCGGCCCGCGCTCATCCCCGGCCACGACAACGACAACGACCAGGACGGCCCCTCCGGCGACGGCCCCGCTCCTGACCCCGCGTTGGTCGACTACGCCCGCCGCGTCGCCGGCGAACACCACACCACCCACGGCAAGCCCATCACCCGCGACCAGCTCCGCGCCCGCCTGGGCGTGTCCAGCCAACTCGCCGCGGACCTGCTCCACACCCTCGGCACCACCGACATCCACTGAAAGAGAGAACCCCATGCCCGTCGCACACCCGCGTCTTCACCTCATCATCGGCCTGCACGCTCTGGCCGGATTCCTGGAGGTACGCCCCGACATCCCCACCCCCGACGGGGTCATCGTCCACCACTTCATCCCGCGAGCCGACGACGCCGACATGCGCGCCGGAATCGAACACCTCGCCGCCCTGCTCGGCACGCCTGTCGACAGCGACGGCGGCCACGTGACGACCTCCCTGACCTTCGGCCCCGTGGAATACCGCGCCGTGGCCATCCTGTCCGCCGCCCGCGCCCGCTACGCCGCCCACGACAGCTACCGCGGCTGCGTCACACCCGACACCCACTGAACCAAGGAGAACCCGACCATGCGCCTCCGCCTCGAAGGAAACCGCGCCGAAATCACCCTCGGCATGATCCACCTGCGCGAAGCGTTCACCGTCACCGCGATGTCACGCGCCTACCCCGCCCGCTCCCGCCCGCACACCTACCGCGTCTACGTCCACATCATCCCGCGCAAGGACCACTGACCCATGGACGCCGCACTCGCCCACTACCGCTGCTGCACCTGCAACGGCACCGGCCTCACCGACGACCAGAACTGCGCCGACTGCCACGGCAGCGGCATCGACAACCACGGCGCATAGCCGCAAGCGCCCCCCGCCTGGCCACACATCCGCCAAGATCCGCGCCAGGCCGGAGGCCATCCCACCAGCGTCACTGGATAGGACGTAACCCATCGTGCCCCACCTTGCCCACAGCCATGCCGTCGCCGGAATGATCGACCGGCTCAACCAACCCGACTACGACCGCTGGGCCAGCCAGATCAAGCGCACCGGCGGCTGCCGACAGCCCATCCACCTACGCGGCAAGGTCGAACACTACGACCAGGCCACCGGCCACCTCCTGCACCGCTACAGCACCACCACCGAACCCAACGGCATCCTGCGCGTCCCGTGCAAGACCCGCCGCGCCTCCCGCTGCCCGGCCTGCGCCGAGGTCTACCGGGCCGACACCTACCAGCTCGTACGCGCCGGCCTCATCGGCGGCAAAGGCGTGCCCGACACCGTCAGCAGCCACCCGTGCCTGTTCATCACCCTCACCGCACCCTCCTTCGGAGCAGTCCACACCCGGCGGGAGAAGAACGGCAAGGTCCTGCCCTGCCACGCCCGCCGCGACGCCCAGACCTGCCCACACGGGCAAGTGATGTCCTGCACCGACCGGCACAGCCCCGACGACCCACGGCTCGGCGAACCGCTGTGCCCCGACTGCTACGACTACGACGGCTCAGTTCTGTTCAACGCCATCAGCCCGGAGCTGTGGCGCCGCTTCACGCTCGCCCTGCGCCACCGCTTCGCCAAGCTCAACGGCCTGACCGTCAAGGCCCTGCGCGAACACGTCACCATCGCCTTCGCCAAGGTCGCCGAATACCAGCGACGTGGCGTCGTCCACTTCCACGCCGTCATCCGTCTCGACGGACCCGACGGCCCCACCTCACCACCACCGACCTGGGCAACAGCCGATGCTCTGACCCAAGCCGTCCAGCACGCGGCAGCAGCCGTGACAGCGGAGGTCAAACCGCTCAGCCGCACCTTCCAGTGGGGCACCCAACTCGACGTCCGCCGCATCACCATGGACGGCGATCTCACCGAACAGGCAGTCGCCGCCTACATCGCCAAATATGCAACAAAGGCCGCCGAATGCGTCGGCACCCTGGACCGCCGCATCCAACCCCTCGACAACCTCGACGCCCTACCAATCCGCGACCACGCCCGCCGACTCATCACCGCCTGCATGCGCCTGGGCGAGCACCCCGGCCTGGCCGACCTGCGGCTCACTCACTGGGCTCACATGCTCGGCTTCCGCGGCCACTTCTCCACCAAGAGTCGTCACTACTCCACCACGCTCGGCGCGCTCCGCGCCGCACGCGAAGAACACATGCGCACCGAACAGATCACCACCGGACGGCTCCCGCTCTTCGACGAGGACACCGTCCTCGTCGTCACCCACTGGCAGTACTCCGGGCAAGGGCTGTCCCTCGGTGAGGCGATCCTCGCTGCGGCGATCGAGGGAGGTTATCGATGAACGCCCTACACAAGCTCTGGACGGTCGAAGACGTGTCCACCTTCCTCGGTGTTCCGATCGCGACGCTCTACCAGTGGCGACACCACAGGACGGGTCCGAGAGGCCGCAAGATCGGCCGACACCTGCGCTACATGCCCGAGGACGTCATGTCTTGGGTCCAGGACCAGGAGTAGCCCATGGCCTTCGTCAAGGACCTGTGGACCAAGACAGTCCGGAACCCGGACGGCAAGCCGCAGAAGGTCAAGACCACGCGCCATGGCAAAGGCAAGCGCTGGCTCGCCGTCTGGGTGGACCCCGATGGTAACGAGCGCTCGACCGCGTACGACCGCAAGGCCGACGCCGAGCGAAAGATCGCCACCATGGGCGCCGACATCGCCCGTGGCGACTACATCGACCCAAACGCCGGCAAGGTGCTCTTCGCCGACCTCGCCGAACGCTGGCTCGCCTCCCGCATCGTGGACCCATCAACGAAGATCAGATACGAGTACATCCACCGCCTGCACGTCGCCCCGACCTACGCCAAGCGCCAGGTGAAGAGCATCAAGCCATCCCAGATCCAGGCGTGGATCAGTGACCTCAGCAGCCGTTTCGGGACCTCGACCGTACAGACGGCCTTTCTGGTCCTTCAGGGCATTCTCGACCTGGCCGTCGCCGACGAGGCGATCAAGCGAAGTCCCGCCAAGTCGCCGATCGTCCAGGTGCCGAAGCGCACCACCGAAGAGATCACGGCGTGGTCGGACGAACGGGTCCACGCCCTGATCGACGCTCACCCCGCCCTCTTCCGTCTGCTCCCGATGCTCGGAGCCGCATGCGGGCTACGGCAGGGTGAATTGTTCGGCTTGGCCCTCGAAGACATCGACTTCGAGGAGCGCCTTCTCCGTGTACGACGGCAGATCAAGAAGTTGGGAGCCGACCACGTCTTCGCCCTGCCGAAGAACGACCGTGAGCGCGTCGTACCGCTGCCTGGCTGGGCGGCCGAGGCCATCAAACGGCACGTCTCGACCTATCCCCCGCTGGCCTGCTCGCTGCCCTGGGAGAGGGTGGACGGCCAGCTCCGTACGCACAACCTGCTGTTCCGCTGGACGGACGACTGCTTCATCAAGGCCAGAAGCTACAGCGAAACCATCTGGAAGCCCGCCCTTGTGGAAGCGGGCGTGATCCCGGCACCGGACAAGGACACCCGCCAGCGAAGCCGCTACGTCACTTCCCGCAAAGAGGGACTGCACCAGCTCCGGCACTACTACGCCAGTGTCATGCTGGCCGGCGGCGTCTCGGTCAAAGAGCTCGCCGATTACCTAGGCCACGCAGACCCAGGGTTCACCCTCCGCGTGTACGCGCACTTGGTGCCCGGTTCTCACGAACGAGCCCGCAAGGCGATCGATGATCGCTTGCTCAACCCCGGGCTACCAGAGTTATCCAATACGGCGTATAAAGACACCGAGGCGGATCGCCCAAGGGATCCGCCAAGTCTGCACGACCCAGTGAGACCAGGGTGACGCCCGTGAAACAGGCCAATGAACGGAGCCTCACAGGCAGATAAGCATCGACGACCACCGACCGGTTCCCAAACCCCGAGCGATATGCACACGCGAGGATCACCATGTCGGAGTTTTGGGCGGCGCTAGAAGCCATCAGTACCGCGATAGGCACACTAGTGGTTATCGCCGCTTGCGTTTACGCTGGCAAACAGGTACGAGAAGCGCGACAAGTAAGACATGTGACGCTGCTCCTAGCCTTTCAGCAGAGCTACCATTCGATCGAGTCTCGCGAATTTCGCCGAAAACTGATTTCCGGAGCTTTTGGCGATCCCGACCACTTCGACCCTGAAGATCTTCAAGAAGACGATCTTCACAGGTTTTGGCAGCTACACGACCAATTGGAGGTCCTGGGAGTCCTGACCAAACGAAAATTGATCGACTTCGAGTTGGTGTTGGCAAGTTTCCACAGGTCACCCCCCATGGTCTGGAACTCTATCAGTCCATATATCAAGAAGAGGCGCCAGTCGATCACACCACTCGAAAGCGTCCACTTCGAGTATCTGGTCAAGAGATACGAGGCATCAGAATACCTGGTGCCCGGCTATTGGAGCAGGATAAGCAAAGTCTGACTTCGCAAGTACGGTGAGGCAGCATCGCCTTCGCATGGACGGGGGCCAACCGACTCGCCCTGACCCGCCCTCACGTCAACCTCGTGCGGCCGAAGTCTCAGCCGAGCGTCCTTCTCACGCCGGCCGCGCACCATGCTTCTCAGATCACCCACACCCTGCGAGCAGCAGCGATCACCTGGCCGACGTGCGCGAGATCTGACGGAACAGCCACGGAACAGTGATCGTTCAGCGTGAACCCAGCAGTAGCCAACCCCGCCTTGCAAGCCCAGCAGGCGGGGTCTTCGCTGGTCATCCCTTACTTCAGCAACTGTCGGGCCATCACCATGCGCTGGATCTGGTTGGTGCCCTCGTAGATTTGGGTGATCTTGGCGTCGCGCATCATTCGTTCCACCGGGAAGTCTCGCGTGTACCCGTACCCGCCCAGCAACTGCACCGCATCAGTGGTGATCTCCATTGCCGCGTCCGATGCCGCGCACTTCGCGGCGCTCGACAGGAACGTGAGGTCCTTCTGGGGCCGGCCGTGCATGGCCAGTTCGGACTTGGCCGCCGCGTGGTACGTCAGCTGCCGCGCCGCCTCCAGTTTCATCGCCATGTCCGCGACCATGAACTGCAGTCCCTGGAAGTCCGCGATCGGCCGGCCGAACTGCTTGCGTTCCTTGATGTACCCGATGGCGTAGTCCAGCGCCCCCTGCGCGATTCCCAGGGCCTGGGCGGCGATGGTGATGCGGGTGTGGTCGAGGGTCGCCAGGGCGGTCTTGAAGCCGGTGCCCGGGTCGCCGATCATGCGGGAGGTGGGGATGCGGACGTTCTCCAGGATCACCTGGCGGGTGGGCGAGCCCTTGATCCCCAGCTTCTTCTCCTTTGGCCCGAAAGAGACGCCTTCGTCGGATTTTTCCACGATAAATGCGGAAATGCCGCGAGGGCCGGCTGTCGGGTCCGTGACCGCCATCAGCGTGTAGTACTCCGAGACGCCCGCGTTCGTGATCCACATTTTTGTGCCGTTGAGCACATAGTGGTCGCCGTCCAGCACCGCCCGGGTGCGCATGGCCGCGGCGTCCGAGCCGGCCTCCCCCTCAGAGAGCGCGTACGAGAACATCGCGTCCCCCCGCGCCACCGGCGCCAGGTAACGGGCCTTGAGGTCGGCCGAGGCCGACAGCAGCAGGGGCACCGTGCCGAGTTTGTTCACCGCCGGGATGAGCGAGGACGACGCGCAGGCGCGGGCCACCTCCTCGATCACGATCACCGTGGCCAGCGCGTCCGCCCCAGCGCCCCCGTACTCCTCCGGTACGTGAACGGCGTGCAGGTCGGCCGCCACGAGCGCCTTGTAGACGTCCCAGGGGAACTCCTCGGTCTCGTCCGTCTCGGCGGCGCGCGGGGCGATCTTCTCGTCAGCGAGGGCTCGGATCGTCTCCCGGAGCATGTCGTGCTCTTCGGCGGGCGCGTACAAAGGGAAGTCCATGGCGAAATACTAGGACGTCCGACCATCTTGTTACTAGGCGGTACAGTTTGCGGAAATGCCCAGGTGGCACAGAACGAGGTAGCGCGGGCCGGTAACATGCCTGGCACTCGAAAGGAGCTCTCTCGTGCCATATCGCCTCACGGTGATCGGGACCGGATACCTGGGCATCACGCATGCGTCCTGCATGGCGGATCTAGGATTCGACGTCCTGGGCCTCGATATAGACGCCGACAAGGTTCGCCGGCTCAACAGCGGTGAGCTCCCGATCCACGAACCGGGGCTCGAACCCGTTCTCCGCCGTGGACTCGACTCCGGCCGCCTTCGCTTCACCACCTCCTACGAGGAGGCGGCGGCCTTCGGCGACGTGCACTTCGTCTGTGTGGGCACGCCACAGAAGCGCGGCGAGTACGCCGCCGACGTCTCCTACATGGACAGCGCCATCGAGTCGCTGGCCCCGCACCTCGACCGCGAGTGCCTGGTGGTGGGCAAGTCGACGGTGCCGGTGGGCACCGCGGAGCGGCTCGCCGACAAGCTGGCCCGGCTCGCCCCGGCCGGAGCCGAGGTCGAGCTCGCCTGGAACCCCGAGTTCCTGCGTGAGGGTTTTGCCGTAGAGGACACGCTCAAGCCCGACCGCATCGTGATCGGCGTGCGTTCCGAGCGGGCGGAGAAGGTGCTGCGCGACGTCTACCAACCGCTCGGGGAGATCCCGATGGTGGTCACCGACTTCGCGACGTCCGAGCTGGTCAAGACGGCCGCCAACGCGTTCCTCGCCACCAAGATCTCCTTCATCAACGCGATGGCCGAGGTCTGCGAGGCCGCCCACGCCGACGTCACAAAGCTGTCGGAGGCGCTGTCGTACGACGACCGCATCGGCGGCCGGTACCTCAACGCCGGGCTCGGGTTCGGCGGCGGCTGCCTGCCCAAGGACATCCGCGCGTTCATGGCGCGGGCGGGCGAGCTGGGCGCGGATCAGGCGCTGACGTTCCTGCGCGAGGTCGACGCGATCAACCTGCGCCGCCGCGCCCGCATGGTCGACCTGGCCCGCGAGCTGGCGGGCGGTTCCTTCCACGGATGTACGGTCGGCGTGCTCGGCGCCGCCTTCAAGCCGAACTCCGACGACATCCGCGACTCCCCCGCGCTCGACGTGGCCGTCACGATCGGCCAGCAGGGCGGCCAGGTGACCGTGTACGACCCGATCGCCCTGGACAACGCCCGAAAGGCGCACCCCGAGCTGCACTACGGCGAATCGGCTCTGGAGGCCGTCCGAGGGGCACATGTGGTGCTGCTGCTCACGGAGTGGCCGGAATTCGTCGACCTGGACCCGGAGGAGCTCGGCCAGGTGGTCGCGGCCCGCCGCATCGTCGACGGCCGCAACGCCCTGAACACCGAAACCTGGCGCTCGGCCGGCTGGCACTACCGCGCCCTGGGCCGCCCCTAAAGCACCGTAAAGCACCACAAAGCATCAAGACCACGCTCGCCGGCCGAAAGGCAGCTGCCCAACGGCCGGCCAGCGAGGTACTAACCGCCCAGCCGAGCCGCTTCGGCGCGCAGGCGTTCGCCCTTGGCGTGGGCCTGTTCCTTCAGCTCGCCCTGGAACTTCTCCATGCGTTCCCGCAGCTCAGGGTCAGACACCCCCAAGATGCGTACGGCCAGCAGCCCCGCGTTACGCGCACCACCCACCGCCACAGTGGCCACCGGCACCCCGGCCGGCATCTGGACGATCGACAGCAGCGAGTCCATCCCGTCCAGGTACTTCAGGGGCACCGGCACCCCGATCACCGGCAGCGGCGTCACCGAGGCCAGCATCCCTGGCAGGTGGGCCGCGCCCCCCGCGCCGGCGATGATGACCTTGACGCCGCGCGCCGCGGCCTGACGGCCGTACTCGATCATCTCGGTCGGCATCCGGTGCGCGGAGACCACGTCGGCCTCGAACGGCACGCCGAACTCCGCCACCGCCTCAGCCGCGGCCTTCATCACCGGCCAGTCGGAGTCACTGCCCATCACAATGCCGATCATCGCGATGCCCCCCATGCCCACAGAGATCTCACGTGTACTCCCCAGTGGTCAGATAGACGGCGGCGTGCCTGGCACGGGCGCGTACGGTCTCGAGGTCGTCGCCCACAGCGGTCACGTGGCCGATCTTGCGGCCGGGCCGGACCTCTTTGCCGTAGAAGTGCAGTTTGATGCCGGGGTCGTGAGCCATCACGTGCTCGTACCGCTTGAACAGGTCGGGGTCGTCGCCACCGAGCAGGTTGGCCATGACGACGACGGGCGCGCTCATCGACGGCGAGCCGAGCGGCAGGTCGAGCACGGCCCGCAGGTGCTGCTCGAACTGCGAAGTGCGAGAGCCGTCGATCGTCCAGTGGCCGCTGTTGTGCGGCCGCATGGCCAGCTCGTTGACCAGCAGCCCGTCGGCCGTCTGGAACATCTCCACGGCCAGCAGCCCGGTCACGCCCAGCTCGTGCGCGATCTGCAACGCGATCCGCTGGGCCTCGGCGGCCTCCTCCGGGTCGAGGCCGGGGGCGGGCGCGAGCACCTCGACGCAGATCCCGTCCTGCTGCACGGTCTCCACGACCGGGTAGCTGACGCCCTGTCCGTGGGGCGAGCGGGCGACGAGTACAGCCAGTTCCCGCTCGAACGGCACGAACGCCTCGACCATCATCGGCACACCACTACTCAGGGCCTCCGCGACCTCGGCGGGAGTCCGGCAGACCCACACTCCGCGCCCGTCGTAGCCGCCCCTGATCGCCTTCAGCACGACCGGCCACCCGTGCTCGGCGGCGAAGGCGGAGACGTCCTCAACGCCCTCGGCGGCGGACGCCGAAGCGCCGCCCGACACGCGGGCCCAGGCCGGACAGGGCGCACCGAACGAGGTCAGCCGCTCGCGCATCACAGCCTTGTCCTGGGCGTGCACCAGCGCGTCGGCCCCGGGCCGCACCGCGTAGCCCTCGGCGGCCAGCGCCCTGATGTGCTCGGTCGGCACGTGCTCGTGGTCGAACGTGATCGCGTGACAGCCCGTGGCGAACTCGCGCAGGTCGGCCAGCTCGCGGTAGTCGCCGAGTCGCGTGTCGACGATGACCCTGGCGGCGCTCTCGTCAGAGGTGTTGGCCAGCACCCGCAACTCGACGCCCAGCGCGATGGCGGACTGCTGCGTCATCCTGGCCAGCTGGCCGGCGCCGACCATGCCGACGACCGGCCCGATAGGACTGTTTGCACTCACGCCAGCTGAGCTTACCCAACCCGCTCAGGCGGGGCCGCGCCGCACGCCGACCGTGGTCAGGCCCTCCGCCGCCTTGATGACGCCGGCCAGGACGATGATCTCGGCCTCCTTCTTCAGCGGGTGGGCCAGGGCCGACGCGCCCGCCTTCGGGCGCTGCCGGTAGACGACGCGCAGCGCGTCGAAGGCGAGCATGGTGTCGGCCGACAGGGGGAGCGCCATCGTGGGCTGTTCGGGCAGCTCGACGTCGATGTCGAGCCGGTCCGGCCGTACCCGCCCGGGAAGCGCGGCCAGCTCGTCCCGCAGGCCGCGTACGGGATCCCCTGCCGGGAAGCGCACGCCCGCCACCCCGGCCGGGTCGGTGAGGTAGGTGAGGTGACGCTGCGCCACCACGCGGGCCTGGCTGATCAGCCCCGCGTCGGGGGTGATGGTGGTCGGCGTCTCCGGAGCCGCCCCACGTGCGGGGATGGGTCCCGCGCCGAGCCGCCAGCGTCCGCCTTCGCGCAGGAACACGAAGTACGCCGGTGACGGCTTGCTCGCCAGGGCGGCGAACCAGTCGCCCTCGCCGGGCAGGAAGAAGCTGGGCTCGCTGTAGAGAGCCGGGCGGCCGTTCCGGGTCGCCTCACAGGCACGACCGCCCAGCGTCCTCTCCACCCACGTGGTCAGGTCGGCGACGGCGGCGCAGTCCCGCCGCTTCCATGCCTGGTCGAGCTGGCCGAGCAGCTGGAACGCCTGTTCGGCCGTCGCCGTGTCGACGCTGTGGGCGGCCGCCGGAGCGGAGGTCGGATCCTCGGGGGGCGCCACCGTGGCGACGCCTGTGGTGCCGCAACCGGCCGCCATGACGGTCAGGCCGACGAGCAGGACGAGCAGTCGAAACGGCACAGGTGAACCCCGAGGGTCGTGGCCGTCTGCGACGGCGGTCCGTCTGAGCCCATCGCCGGTACGTACCGGCGATCTGCCACCGCAGCGTAACGCTCCAGATTCGTAATTGTCGGGCATAAGGCGATATTTGTAAGCGTGTTGATAGGGGTGGGATGTCATCCGCAGTGGCCCACCACCAGCCTGACGGCCGGTACGCTGAAGTGGTCATGACCTGATTTGCGCCACGACCGGGAAGGGCCGAGTAGCAGACGTGAACTTCGCCAAGGGGCTCTACCAGCGGTTCTCGTCTCTCCTGCATGAGCTGACGAAGTTCGGGACCATCGGTGCCATCGCGTTCGTGGTCGACACCGGCCTGTACAACGTGTTCCTGGCGCTCGGCATGGGTCCGCTGACCTCCAAGGTGGCGGCCACGGTCATCTCGGCGACGTTCGCCTACCTGGGCAACCGCTTCTGGACCTTCCGGCATCGCGAGCAGAGCGGCCTGGGCCGCGAATACTTCCTGTTCTTCCTGCTCAACGGCATCGCCCTGCTGTTCGGGCTGCTGACCATCGGGTTCACCAAGTACACCCTGCACCTGCACGACCTGCTCAGCCTCAACATCGCCAACTTCGTCGGCGTCGGCCTCGGCACGCTGTTCCGCTACTGGTCGTACAAGAAGTGGGTGTTCCTGGAGGCCACCGAGCCCATCCCCACGGAGCTGCCCGGGGTCAAGCAGGACCGCTGACCACGCGGGTCCTGTCGTTCTCCTCGGCGTGGCGCAGGAAGATGGCGAACGTCGCCGGTCGGCGCCGTACGAGCTCCAGACGGCCGCCGTCGGCGGCGGCCAGCGCGCGGGCCAGGGTCAGCCCCAGGCCGGTGCCCCCAGCCCCGCTGACGTTGCGTTCGAAGACTTTGGGGGCGATGTCGTCGGCGATGCCGGGGCCCTCGTCGGAGACCTCGGTCACCACGTAGTTGTCGCCGCTGGTCGTGGTGACGGTGACGGTGCCGCCGCCGTGGCGCAGGGAGTTCTCCAGCAGTGAGGCGATGACCTGGCCGAACCCGCCGGTGGTGGCCAGCGCCCTGAGCCCGCGCGAGCCTTCGAGCAGCAGCGAGCGGCCCTCGCCGCGGAAGACCGGCTCCCACTCGGTGACCTGCTGGACCAGGACCTCGTCGATGCCGACGGGCTTGGCCTGGGCGTGCCGCTGGCGGCGGGCGGCCGCCAGCAGTTCGTCGATCACGGCGGTGAGCCGCTCGGCCTGCACGATGGCCGCCTCACCCTCCTCACGGACCACCTCCGGCTCCTCGCAGGCGGCGACGATCTCCTCCAGGCGCATGGTGAGGCCGGTCAGCGGGGTGCGGAGCTGGTGGGAGGCGTCGGTGGCGAACTCGCGTTCTCTGGTGAGCAGGTCGGAGATGCGGGTGGCGCTGCGGTCGAGCACCTGAGCCACCCGGTCGAGCTCGGGTATGCCGTAGCGATGTTTGCTGGGCCGGGCGTCCCCGGACCCGAGCCGGTCGGCGATCTTCGCCAGGTCCTGCAAGGGCAGCGTCAAGCGACGTGACTGCACGATGGCCAGGCCCACCGCCACCGCCAGAGCCGCGACGGCCAGGGCCACGATCAGGAGCAGGCGTGCTCGAACATCCTGCTCCACCTGGTCCCGGTCGCGGCTCACCCGGACATAGATCCCGTTCTCGGACTGGGCGTCCGCGGTCATCTCGTGGCCGGGCGGCGGTGGGGGGCCGACGATGGTCGCCTTGGGCTGGGTGGCGCGCTCGTAGATCTGGATGTAGCGGTCGGGGTACTTCTGTTTGAGTTGCTGAGGATCGAGAGGTGTGTCCTGGATGCGGGCGTATTCGACCTCCCCCACCAGGCGCGTCGCCTCCGCCCTGAGCTCCTGGGCCGCCTCGTCGACGATCAGACGGCTGACCACGATGCCCAGGGGGACCCCCAGCAGCAGGACCGCGATGACCGCGACGAGCAGGGTGGATGTGAGCAGGCGTCGGCGCATCTCCTACTCGCGTTCGAAGCGGAAGCCGACTCCTCGGACGGTGGTGATGTAGCGAGGCTTGGCCGCGTCGTCGCCCAGCTTGCGGCGCAGCCAGGAAATGTGCATGTCCAGGGTCTTGGTGGAGCCCCACCAGTTGGTGTCCCACACCTCCCGCATGATCTGCTCACGGGTGACGACCTTGCCCGCGTCGCGGACGAGCACGCGCAGCAGGTCGAATTCCTTGGTCGTAAGATGCAGCTCCTTCTCTCCCATCCAGGCTCGGCGGGAGTCGGCGTCGATGCGGACGCCCTGCACCACCGGCGTCTCCGAGGTGCCCCGGCGCAGCAGCGCACGCACCCTGGCGAGCAGCTCGGCGAGCCGGAACGGCTTGGTGACGTAGTCGTCGGCGCCGGCGTCGAGGCCGACGACGGTGTCGACCTCGTCAACGCGGGCGGTGAGTATCAGGACCGGGGTGCCGTGCCCTTCGGCGCGGATCCGGCGCGCAACCTCCAGCCCGTCCATCTCTGGCAGGCCGAGGTCTAGAACGATGAGGTCGATGCCACCCGACAGAGCCCTTTCCAGGGCCTGCGGGCCGTCGGGGCTCACCTCAACCTGATAGCCCTCGCGGCGCAGCGCACGCGCGAGCGGCTCGGAAATCGAGGTGTCATCCTCGGCGAGAAGTACGCAGGTCATAAAGCGATCGTAGGACCTTAGGCGATCGTTTCCCGGTCACAGCGCGCGGTTTGACTCGTCGTTGACCTATCCATTGACCTGGGCAAACACAGATAAATGTCAGTTAGTCCCGCTTAAATTACCGCACTCGTCGGAGACAACGGCGATTTCCGATCTTGCAGAATCGCAAAACCTTCTGTGCCGCCCGGCGTGTCGCGAAAACGCGCGCGCCCGCCGGGAGTACCGGCGGGCGCGTGGGACGGGCTCGATGGAGATTCAGTCGTCGCTGGCGGGCGGCTCGGCGTAGCGGGCGAGGTAGAGCTGCTCGCCCAGCGCCCTGATCAGGGACAGCTCGGTCTCCAGGTAGTCGATGTGGAGCTCCTCGTCCGCGAGGATGTCCTCGAAGATCCGCGCGGAGGTCGCGTCGCCCTTCTCCCGCATGAGCTGGATGCCCGGCCGCAGCCGGGCCACGACCGACAGCTCCACCTCCAGGTCGGCCCGCAGCTGCTCCTCGACCGTCTGGCCGATGTGCAGCGTGCCGAGGCGCTGGTAGTTGGGCAGTCCCTCAAGGAAAAGGATGCGATCGGTGAGGCGCTCGGCGTGGCGCATCTCATCGATGGATTCGGCTCGGGTGTGCTCGGCGAGCTTGGTGTAGCCCCAGTTCTCCTGCATTTTGGCGTGCAGGAAGTACTGGTTGATCGCGGTCAGCTCCGCGGTGAGCTGCTCGTTGAGCAGCTCGATGATCTGGATGTCGCCCTGCATGAACGGGCTCCTCGTGCTATGCGGTTGTGAGTTCCTCAGACCGCTTCAGGATCGCACATATCTTCCTGACACAAGTCGCACAGTCGCCCCCGGCGCCCGTGGTGTCGCGGATCTGCTTGGCACTCCTCGCGCCCGCGGCAATGCAGTCGTGGACCTCGTTCTCGGTCACGGCACGACAGACACAGACGTACATGCGGGGAAAGCCTCTCACGACGACGGGACACCAAAGGTTAGGCACACCTAAGGTAACCCACTTCGGTAAGGCTTGCCTATGTTAGGTACGACACAGATCAGTGACCCCGGGCGATCCACTCCTCCAGGTGCGGCGCCTCGGCCCCGATCGACGTCGAGTCGCCGTGACCGGTGTGCACGACCGTCTCGCCGGGCAGCCCCAGCAGCCGCCGGGCGATCGAGTCGACGATGGTGTCGAACGACGAGTAGGACCGGCCGGTCGCGCCGGGCCCGCCCTTGAACAGCGTGTCGCCGCTGAACAGGACGCCGAGGTCGGGGGCGTACAGGCAGACCGCGCCCGGCGCGTGGCCGGGGGTGTGGAGCACCTCCAGCGCGATCCCGCCGACCTCGACCTTCTCGC
The DNA here is from genome assembly GCF_040680095.1 of Nonomuraea sp. NPDC052129. Taxonomy (NCBI): domain Bacteria; kingdom Bacillati; phylum Actinomycetota; class Actinomycetes; order Streptosporangiales; family Streptosporangiaceae; genus Nonomuraea; species Nonomuraea sp. NPDC052129. Next base: position 176,506 of record NZ_JBFAVX010000004.1, read on the forward strand.
CGTCGGCCAGGGGCTCGTACGGCACATCCTGGCCGTACACCTGGTCCCAGAGGACCTGGTCGGCCGGGTGCAGCCGGATCGGCGCCCCGGTCAGCTCGGCGAGCTCCTTCGCGGCGTTGATGTGGTCGTTGTGCGCGTGCGTGCAGACGACGGCCTTGACCGTACGCTCGCCGACGCGGTCGGCGATGGCGCGCGCGTCGTGCGCCGCGTCGATGACGACCACCTCGCGGGCGTCGCCGACCAGCCAGACGTTGTTGTCGACGTCCCACGTGCCGCCGTCGAGCGAGAACGTCCCCGAGGTGATGACCCTGTCGATCATCTAGAGGACCACCACCGAGCGCAGGACCTCGCCGCGGTGCATCTTGGCGAAGGCCTCCTCGACCTCGTCCAGCGCGATGGTCTCCGTCACGAACTTGTCGAGCGGGAGCCGCCCCTGCAGGAACAGGTCGATCAGCATGGGGAAGTCGCGCGAGGGCAGGCAGTCGCCGTACCACGAGGACTTGAGCGAGCCGCCGCGCCCGAACACATCCAGCAGCGGCAGCTCCAGCGCCATCTCGGGCGTCGGCACGCCGACGAGCACGACGGTGCCGGCCAGGTCGCGGGCGTAGAACGCCTGCTTGTACGTCTCGGGGCGGCCTACGGCCTCGATGACCACGTCGGCGCCGAAGCCGCCGGTGAGGTCGCGAATCGCCTCGACCGGGTCGTTCGCCCGCGAGTTGACCGTGTCGGTGGCGCCGAAGCCACGGGCCCATTCGAGCTTGTTGTCGTCCACGTCGACCGCGATGATCTTCGCGGCGCCGGCGAGCGACGCGCCCAGGACCGCGGCGTCGCCCACGCCGCCGCAGCCGATGACGGCGACCGTGTCGCCCCTGGAGACGTTGCCCGTGTTGAGCGCGGCCCCCAGCCCGGCCATGACGCCGCAGCCGAGCAGCCCGGCCACCTCGGCGGGCGCGTCGGCGGAGACCTTGGTGCACTGCCCCGCGGCGACCAGCGTCTTGCCCAGGAACGCGCCGATGCCCAGCGCGGGCGAGAGCTCGGTGCCGTCGGCCAGCGTCATCTTCTGGGCGGCGTTGTGGGTGTTGAAGCAGTACCAAGGGCGCCCGCGCAGGCAGGCCCGGCACTGGCCGCACACGGCCCGCCAGTTGAGGATCACGAAGTCGCCGGGCGCGACCCCGGTGACACCCTCGCCCACCGCCTCGACCACGCCCGCGGCCTCGTGCCCGAGCAGGAACGGGAAGTCGTCGTTGATGCCGCCCTCCCGGTAGTGCAGGTCGGTATGGCAGACCCCACAGGCCTTGACGGTCACCACCGCCTCCCCTGGTCCGGGGTCGGGCACGAGCACCGTCTCGACCGATACTTCCTGGCCCTTACCTCGGGCGATGACTCCCTGCACTTCGTACGGCATGGCAGCCATCTTGTGTCAAGGGGATGATCTCCGCAAGGCGTAGGGCTGCACCATCCCGATCCCCCGCGCCGGCCTGCGCCGGATCCTGCGGAGCTCGAAGCTCGTGTCGCCGTCGAGACCCTCGGCCAGTTCGGCGTCCACGACGATGGTGCCGGGCCGGGCGATGGCGGTGAGCCGGGCGGCAAGATTTACCGTCGTGCCGAAGACGTCGCCCATCATGGGCAGCACCGGCCCGTAGGCCAGGCCGATGCGCAGGTCGCCCGGCTCGACCAGGTCGAGCGCGATCGCCGCCGCGTCGGCCGGGGTCTGGGCGGTGAACAGGACCTCGTCGCCGAGCGTCTTGACCAGCCGGCCGCCGTGCGCGGCCACCACGTCGGAGGCCCGCGCCTCGAACCCCTCGACCAGCGCGGCCAGCTCCCGCTCGTCGAGTTCGCGGGCGCGCCGGGTGAAGGAGACGAGGTCGGCGAAGCCCACGGCGATCGACACGCGGGCGGGGATGTTCTCCTCGTCGAGGTCGGCGACGGACAGCAGCCGGGTGCCCGCGGCGGCCAGCTGGGCCCGCCAGACGTGGATCAGCACCTGCTCGAAGTCGGGCAGCAGTAGCCGGGCCGTGTCGAGCACCCGGCCGAGGTCGTCGTCGGACGGCCGCTCGCCGGGCGGCAGCATCGCGCCGATCATGATCTCGGCCTGCCACTGGGCCAGCCTGGCCGTGGTCTGGCCGAGCGCGCGGGCCATCCGGATGACGGTCGGCTCGTCGAGCAGGCCGTTGCCGAGCATCCTGCTCACCCGCCGCAGCGCGTCTACGTCACCGTCGGAGAACGCCACCGCGTCGTCGGCGAGCGAGGCGAAGCCCAGCGCCCGCCAGATGCGCTCGGCCAGCGCCGGCGACACGCCGGCCTCGGCCGACACCTCCGCCTTGGTGTGACGGGCGGGCATGCCGACCAGCAGCCGGTCGATCTCCTCAGCGGTGGGCCTGTTCAATGGCCGTCGATATCTCCGTCGGAGGCGTCCTCCAGGAGGCGGAACAGGTCGGTCCTGACGTCCTGGATGTGGGGGATGTCGCGCAGGGCGATCTGCCCCCGGTCGCCCGCCGACTCGACGGTGAGCGTGCCGCAGCCGAGGATGCGCTCGAAGAAGGTCTGGTCGGAGCTGACCGTGTTGACCTTGGCCATCGGGATCTCGTCCGTCGACTTGTTGAGCACGCCCGTGCTGATCGTGAAGCGGTGGGTGGTGAGCACGTAGCCGGTGTTCTTCCACTGCAGGTACGGCACGAACGACCAGACCGTCAGCAGGAGCACGGCGACGACGCCGACGGCGATCCTGGCGTAGTTGGCGTACTCGAAGCTGCCGGGGATGAGGAAGAGCGCCACGCCCGAGGCGGCGACGATCAGCACGAGCGCGATGAAAGGCACCACGAGCCGCTTCCAGTGCGGGTGGAACGACCTGATGCGTCGCTCACCCTGCGTCAAGTGGTGGTCGGGGAGGGTCATGGGCAAATGGTGCCACCTCCGCGCCCTCGCGGCTACGAGGACGCGCGAACGTGGACGACGTCGCCCGCGCTCAATGTGTGCCGCTGGCCGTTGGCGGTCACCTGGAGATGTCCGGCCTGGTCGATGCCGGTCGCCTGGCCGCTCAGCACCTGGTCGCCGGGCAGCTCGATCCGGACCTGCCGCCCGATGGTGGCGCTAGACGCCTGGTAGGCGGCGCGCAGGCCGCACGCGTCGGCGTCGCCGCCCGCCTCGGACCAGTCGCGGTAGTGCCGCTCGACCTCCCTGAGCACGGCCCTGAGCAGCGGATCCCGGTCCACGCACGCGGCCTGCTCGATGGCCAGCGAGGTTGCCGTCTCCACGGGGAGCTCCTCGGGCTTGAGCGAGACGTTCAGGCCCATCCCGATGATCACGGCATCCTCTGCCCGCTCGGCCAGGATCCCGGCCAGCTTGCGCTCGCCGATCAGCAGGTCGTTCGGCCACTTGAGCCGTACGTCCACCTCGGCCAGCCGGCGCACGGCCGAGGCCGCCGCCACGCCGTACAGCAGCGCCAGCCACCCCTGCGCGGCGATGGGCACCTGTGGGCGCAGCAGAGCGGAGACGGTCAGGCCGGAGCGCGGCGGCGCGGTCCAGGTGCGGCCCAGCCTGCCCCGACCGGCCACCTGCGACTCGGCGACCAGGACCCGGCCCTCCTCGGCGCCCTGTCTCGCGGCCTCGGCGAGGTCGGCGTTGGTCGAGCCGGTGCTCTCGACGACGCTCACGCCGGTCCACAGGCTGCCGGGGTGTACGAGGGCGCGGTTGAGCGCCGCCTCGGACAGGGGCGGGCGGTCGAGGTCGGAGTAGCGCGAGTCCGGCATTCCTCCATCTTCGCCCAAGCTCGGCTGTCCTCTGGCGCCCCACGCGGGTGAAGATGGGGAGATGAGCAGACGTCTGGATCCACGTAACTGGGCCTCGTGGCGACCGTTCGGCCTCGGGTTGCGCAAGCCGAACAACTATCTGGAACTGCTGAAGGCGTTTCGATCGGTCAAGGGCAACAGGCGTTACGCCTGGCGGATTCTCCAGCAGGGCACGTGCGACGGGTGCGCGTTGGGCACGCGAGGCATGCGCGACTGGACGATGGACGAGATCCACCTGTGCAACATCCGGCTGCGACTGCTGCCGCTGAACACGATGCCGGCGCTCGACGTCTCGCTGCTGGGCGACGTCTCCGGGCTGGCCGGTAAGAAGAGCGCCGAGCTTCGGGAGCTGGGGCGGCTTCCGTACCCCATGCTCCGGCGGGCGGGAGAGCCGGGCTTCCGGCGGATCTCGTGGGACGAGGCGCTGGGGGTGGCCGCCGGCGGGCTGCGGGACGCGCGCTTCGGCGCCTACCTGACCAGCCGCGGCATGCCGAACGAGAACTACTACGTGGCGCAGAAGGCGGTCCGCGCGCTGGGCACCAACAGCGTGGACAACGCGGCGCGCATCTGCCACTCCCCCTCGACCGTCGCGCTCAAGCAGACGATCGGCGCGGCGGCCACCACCTGCTCCTACACCGACTGGATCGGCTCCGACCTGATCGTCTTCATCGGGTCGAACCCGTCCAACAACCAGCCCGTGGCGATGAAGTACCTCTATCACGCCAAGAAGGCCGGCACCCGCGTGGCCATGGTCAACGCCTACCGCGAGCCCGGCATGGACCGCTACTGGGTGCCGTCGAACGCCGAGTCGGCGGTGTTCGGGACGAAGATCACCGATGAGTTCTTCGGCGTGAACGTGGGCGGCGACATCGGTTTCCTCAACGGCGTGCTCAAGCACCTGATCGAGAACGACTGGGTGGACAAGGCGTTCGTCGACCAGCGGACCTCCGGTTTCGAGGAGGTACGCCAGGCGCTGGCGGAGCAGTCGTGGGAGGCCCTGGAGGCGCTGTCCGGGGCGACCCGTGACGAGATGCTCCGGCTGGCCCGGCTGCTCGGCGAGGCGAAGTCGGCGGTGCTGGTCTGGTCGATGGGCATCACGCAGCACGCCTTCGGCGAGGACAACGTCCGGTCGATCGTGAACCTGGCCCTGGCGCGCGGGTTCCTGGGGCGCGACAACTGCGGGCTGATGCCGATCCGCGGGCACAGCGGGGTGCAGGGCGGGGCCGAGATGGGCGCGTACGCCACCGGCCTGCCGGGTGGCCTGCCGATCACCCCAGAAAACGCCGCAAGATTTACCGATATTTGGGGATTTGAGGTGCCGACGGCGCCGGGTCTGACCGCGACCGACATGATCGACGCGGCCCACTCGGGCGACCTCGACGCGCTCATCTCCTCGGGCGGCAACTTCCTGGAGGTGCTGCCCGACCCCAGTTACTGCCGGGAGGCGCTGTCCCGGCTCAAGCTCCGGGTGCACATCGACATCGTGCTGTCCTCGCAGATGCTGGTGCCGTCCGAGGGCGACGTGCTGCTGCTGCCCGCCCAGACCCGCTACGAGATGACCGGCGGGGTGACCGAGACGTCCACCGAGCGCCGGATCATCTTCTCGCCCGAGATCGAGGGGCCCCGGATCGGCGAGGCGTGGCCGGAGTGGAAGATCTTCGGCGAACTGGCCGCCCACACAAACCCCGAAATTTCGGCAAAAGTCCGCTTCACCGGGACCTCGCGGATCCGTGCGGAGATCGAGCAGGCGGTGCCGTTCTACCAGGGCATTTCCGACCTCAAGGCTTTCGGGGACAACGTTCAGTACGGCGGGCGCCACCTGTTCGCCGACGGCCGCTTCAACACCCCTGACGGGCGCGGCGTGTTCTCCGCCGTCGAGCCGCCCGCGCTGGAGCGCCCCGACGGCACGTTCATGGTGGCCACGCGGCGCGGCAAGCAGTTCAACAGCATGGTCCACGAGCGCCTCGACGGCTTCAACGGCGCGATGCGGGAGGCCGTGCTGATGAGCCCCTATGACGCCGATCGCCTCGGCCTGCCGGACGGCACTCCGGTCGAGCTGCGTTCGGGCGAGCGTACGTACGGGGGCAAAATCCTCCGCGCGCCCCTGATGCCGGGCAACCTGCAGATCCACTGGCCGGAGGGCAACGTACTCCTCGACGAGACCAGACGCTCACCCCAGGCCAGGATCCCCGACTACAACGCGCTCGTCACTGTGCGGCGGCTATGACCGACCGGCTGACCCGCGTGGGTCCCACCACCCGCATCCGCGTCCGCGAGCTGTCCGGGTCCACGGTCCGCGACCGGCGCGACGACCTGGCCACCGAGGAGCCGCTGGAGATCCGCCTCACCGCGCTGGACGGGACGCGCAAGACCGTCGCCATCACCATGCGCACCCCCGGCCACGACTTCGAGCTGGCCGCCGGGTTCCTGCACGGCGAGGGCCTGGTCAAGCCCGGCGGCATCGCGGCCATTGCGTACTGCACCGACGAGGACCTCCCGCCGGAGGCGCGCTACAACACGGTCACCGTACGCCTGCACGGCCCCATCCCCGACCTGCCCACGCTGGACCGCCATTTCCTCACCTCCAGCGCCTGCGGCGTGTGCGGCTCGGCCAGCCTCGACGACCTGCACGACCGCTGCTCGCCGCTTCCCCGCGGCGATCTCGTCCTCACCCCCGAGATCCTGTACGGCCTGCCGGACGCGCTGCGGGCGGGCCAGGGCGTGTTCGGCAAGACGGGGGGCCTGCACGCAGCCGGGCTGTTCCGGCCCGACGGGACGCTGGTGGCGCTCAGGGAGGACGTGGGCCGGCACAACGCGGTGGACAAACTGGTCGGCTGGGCATCACTCGGCCAGCGGCTCCCCCTGACCGAGCACGTGCTGATGGTCAGCGGCCGGGCCAGCTACGAGATCATGCAGAAGGCGCTGGCCGCGGGCATACCGGCGGTGTGCGCGGTCTCGGCCCCCTCGTCGCTGGCCGTGGACCTGGCCAGGGAGTTCGACATGACGCTCGTCGGGTTCCTGCGCGGGCAGCGGTGCAACGTGTACGCGGGTCAGGAGCGAGTATTAGTGGAATGAAGCATTCCGTTCTGCTATTGTTGGAACAGAACAACCCGTTCCGACAAGGAGCCAGCGATGAGCGTTCACCCCTTCCGCGTCGAGATCCCGCAGGCCGACCTCGACGACCTGCGGACCCGGCTCGCCATGACCCGCTTCACCGACGAGATCGCGGACGCCGGCCAGGGTGTGGGCGTGGCGCGGGTACGCCGCCTGGTCGGCCACTGGCTCGACGGCTTCGACTGGCGGGCCCAGGAGGCCAGGCTCAACGCCTACCCGCAGTTCACCACGGAGATCGACGGGCAGAACATCCACTTCATCCACGTCCGCTCGTCTTCGGCTGACGCTCTTCCCCTGATTTTGACCCACGGCTGGCCGGGCTCGATCGTCGAATACCTCGATGCCATCGAACCGCTGTCGCGGCACTTCCACCTCGTCGTGCCCTCGCTCCCCGGCTACGGCTTCTCCGGCCCGACCACCGAGCTGGGCTGGAACAACCAGCGCATCGCCCGGGCCTGGGCCGAGCTGATGTCCCGCCTGGGCTACGACCGCTATGGCGCGGTGGGCAACGACGCGGGCTCGATGATCTCCCCTGAGCTCGGCAGGCTCGCTCCCGAGCACGTCGTCGGCGTCCATGTGACCCAGCTGTTCTCCTTCCCCTCCGGCGACCCGGCCGAGTTCGCGAACCTGAGCGAGGAGGACCAGGCCGGGCTGGCCGTACTCGACTGGTTCTGGAAGGAGAAGGGCGCTTTCAACGTCCTGCAGTCGCAGCAGCCGCAGACGCTCGCCCACGCCATCACCGACTCGCCCGCCGGGCTGCTCGGCTGGCTCGCCCAGCTCTTCGACGAGGACCTGGACGACGACTTCGTGCTGACCAACGCGGCGATCCACTGGTTCACCGGCACCGCCGGCTCGGCCCTGCGCCTGTACTGGGAGAACGCCCGCGCCGAGACGCCGAAGGAACCCACCACGGCGCCGACGGCGCTGGCCATGGCGGAGGGCGACTTCAAGTCCATCCGCGCGTTCGCCGAGCGCGACCACACCGGCATCGTCTCCTGGAAGACTCTGGAAGCCCCGGCCCACGGCCACTACACGGCCCACACCGCCACAGAGGCCATCACCGCCGACATCAGCGCCTTCTTCGACGGCCTCCGCTGAGCGTTCGGCAAGCAAGAAGCGGCCCGATCACACTCCTGTGACCGGGCCCCTCACTTACGTATATGTTCCGTGCAGCATCGCGCCACATCCACACGTATCTGGTCGAACGATCGGTTGCGGCCCACCGGCCTGTCCAGCACACCAAGCTTCGCCGCCCGATCGAGGATCTCGGGAGCATCGGACTCGCGGTAGCGGCGGCCGGCTCCACTGACCTCGTTCATCAAGATCTTCTTGGGGTCTGGGAGCCGCCCTGTGTCCTTGCCCTTGTGCTTGGCGGGGAGAGACCAGGACGCGGCGATGGCCGACAGCGCATCGGGGAAGAGCAGCAGCCAGGCTTCGATCTCCGACACCGCGAGGGCGTAGTGGACGTTGCCGAGGGCGGATTCCAGTGCCTTCTGGACGCGTTCGCGGATGATCGGATAGGCATCGCTATCGGTGTTGTCGAGGTCCTCGTGGACGAACACGCATGCCACGCTGGTGTCATCCCGTACAGCTCGCGCCCGCACCTTGCTCGCCAGGGTCTCCGCGCGGGCGGCGAGGTTCGCGTCACTGGCCTGGTGCAACCGCACCTTGTCGTTTATCTCCACAATCCGGCCCGCCATCTGCGGGCAAAACTCCTCCAAGAGCACACGCAGGGCGAGGCGGTCGTTCCTGTCCTCTCCCGCTACGACCACGACAGGCTTCTTCGTGGGCCGGACACGGGTGCCTCCCCGCCGGCTCACAGATCGCCACCCAGCACTCCGGAAAACCACAGCTCGCCAAGCGGGAGTCCTTCGCTGGCCCGGACGATCTCCTCGACCTTGACCGTGGAGATGGCCGGGATCAAGGAGGAACCGTCGTCACCACGCTCGCAGATCACGATCTCCTCGGGCTTGAGCCGGTCGGCGAGAGCGGGAGAGTGGGTGGCGATGATGAACTGGGTCTTCTCACTCGCCTCCCGGACCCGTTCCACCAGCAGTTCGAGCGCCTGTGGGTGAAGACCGTGGTCGATCTCCTCAACGCAGGTCAGTGCGGGTGGAGCGGGGTCGTACAGCATGGCCAGGAGGCCAAGCAGGCGGATGGTTCCGTAGGAGGCATCAAGCAGGGAGGTGGGTTCGCGCAGGCCACGCTCCCTGAGTACGACCACGACCGAGTGGGCTCCCCCGGACGGATAGTCGAAATCGAGAGATTCGACTTGGGGAAGCGCCTCCACGGCGTCGGCCTGGAGCCGACTCCACGCATCCTCATCCGAGTTTCGGAGGGCGAGGAGGAAGGCCGCGAGATTGGCGGCGTTGTCGGCGATCGGTTCTTGCCCGCCACGATGCACCCGCGATGGCATGCTCGCTTTGGAGACGTCAACGTCGAAGACCCTGAAGGCCCGCAGCATGTCCGCCACGAGGGTGGGCGCCATGCTGAACTTCTTTTCCGCCAGTCGGGGGAGTGTGGAAAGTCCACTACTCAGGGGCTGGATGCCAACCTCGTCCGATTTCCGGTCGGCGGTGCCGACTCCGAGCGGCGGCCATTCGGAGCGACTCTCGAAGCCGCCTTGGCCGAGGGTCCGTAGCTGAGCCTTCGCCCTCGTCCCTTCCACGGTGATGGTCCGCAACCGATGCTGCACGTCGGCGGACCTGAAAACCTCCTCCCTGGCGAGAGGAGCATTTGTGATCTTCAATACGTATTCGTCGGGAGCCCCGGCCAAGGAGGAAGACCACGCTCCTTTGATCCCGATGAGAAGATGGTCAGGCCGATCGGCGCCGCCCCTGAACACCAGCTCTTCGAAGCCACCACGGGCGGCCAGAACAGGCTCCAGGTCGGTCCTGACGATGTCGGCGAGGAACTCGAAGACCTTCAGCACATTCGTCTTACCCGCGCCATTCGGCCCGACCAGCACGTTGACGGGCCCGAGGGGCATGGTGATCTGTCGCAGACTGCGAAAGTTCTCCACCCGTAGTTCGGAAAGCCGCTGCTCCGCCATGCTGGTCATCTTCTCATCCGGGAGGCGTCTCAGCCGGTGTTCTGCAGGCCCGCCGCCACCCCGTTTACCGACAGCAGGAGCAGCGTCGACAGGCGTTCGCGTTCGTGGTCCGACAAAGTGCCGGTGCGCATGGCCGTCAGCGCGCGTAGCTGCAGGTGGGACAGCGCGTCCACATACGGGTCGCGGAGCTGGACGGCGCGGGAGAGGACCTTGCGGTTCTCCAGGAGGCGGGTGTGGCCGGTGACCTGCAGCACCAGGCTGCGGGTCCGGTCATACTCCTCCATGACCTGGCGGGCGAAGTCGTCGCGGCCGCCGAGTGCCAGGTAGCGTTCGGCGATCGATCTGTCGGTCTTGGCCAGCGACATCTCCGCGTTGTCGAGCAGCGCGTTGAACAGCGGCCACTCGGCGTAGGCCGCCTTCAGCTCGTCGAGTGAGGCGACCGCGGCCAGGCCGGTGCCCAGGCCGTACCAGCCGGGCAGGTTGACCCGGGTCTGGGCCCAGGCGAAGACCCAGGGGATGGCGCGCAGGTCGTCGAGTGAGCGGGGCGCGCCGAGGCCGCGGCGGGCGGGGCGGGAGCCGAGGCGCAGGGAGCCGATCTCCTCTAGCGGGCTGACCAGGGCGAACCACTCCGGGAAGCCGGGGGCTTCGGTGAGCGAGCGGTAGGCCTGCTCCGAGGCCGTGGCCACCTGCTCGGCGAGCGAGCGGAAGCGGTCGGCCGCGGCGGCAGTGCGGGAGCCGACCGTGGGTGAGGAGGCCATCAGCACCGCGTTGGTGACCTGCTCCAGATGGCGGCGGGCGATGGCGATGTGGCCGTAGCGGGCGAAGATGACCTCGCCCTGCTCGGTGACCTTGAAGCGACCGGCGACCGAGCCGGGCGCCTGGGCGAGCACCGCGCGGTTGGCGGGGCCGCCGCCACGGCCGAGCGCGCCGCCGCGGCCGTGGAACATGCGCAGCTTCACCTCGTGCTCCAGCGCCCATGCGGTCAGCTGCTCCTGCGCCTCGTACAGGCGCAGTGTCGCGGCGGCCGGGCCGAGCTCCTTGGCCGAGTCGGAGTAGCCGAGCATGATCTCCATGCGCCGGCCGTTGGCGGCCAGCCGCTCGCGCATCGGCGGCAGCTCCAGCATGCCTGACAGCACGTCCGGGGAATTGGCCAGGTCCTGGCCCGACTCGAACAGCGGCACCACGTCGAGCACGGGCGCGCGCGTGCCGAGCGCGTGCTCGGCCAGCTCGTAGACGGCGGCGATGTCGTCGGCGGAGCGGGTGAAGGAGACGACGTAGCGGGAGCAGGCCGTGACGCCGAACCGCTCCTGGATCCAGGCGATCACCCGGATCGTGGCCAGTACCTCCTCGGTGCGCTCCGACAGCTCGCCGCCCGCCCTGATCTCCTCCAGCGCGGCCGCGTGCACCGCGGAGTGCTGGCGTACCTCCAGCTCGGCCAGGTGGAAGCCGAATGTCTCGACCTGCCAGATGAGCTGCTGCAGCTCCCCGTACGCCTGACGCGCGGCGTGGCCGGAGAGCGAGTCCTGGGCCAGGCGCAGGTCGGCGAGCAGCTCGGCCGGGGCGCGGTAGGCGAGGTCGAGGTCGCGGCGGAGGGTGGCGGCGATGCGGGCGGCCACGAACATCAGCCACTGCCGGTGCGGCTCGCTCGGTGAGCGGGTGGCCATCTCCGAGACCACCTCGGGATGGGCGTCGACGGCCGCGGCCAGCGCCGCCCTGAGCTCCGGCGACGGCGGCGCGAACTGCTCGGCCGAGGTGAGCGTGCGGGCGATGCGCGTGCACGCCGTCTCCAGGGCGGTCAGCACGTGGTCGGACTGGATCTGGACGGTCTCGCGGGTGACCTTGGCGGTCACGTTGGGGTTGCCGTCGCGGTCGCCGCCGATCCAGCTGCCGTAGCGGATGAAGGGCCTGGCCAGCGGCGGGCGGGTGCCGGTGCCCTCGCCGAGCGCCGCGTCGAGCGAGCGGTAGACCTGCGGCACCATGCGGAACAGCGTCTCGTCGAAGGCGGCCATGGCGGTGCGTACCTCGTCGAGCGGGTCGAGCTTGGTGGAGCGCAGCTGGGCCGTACGCCACAGCAGGTCGATCTCCTCCAGCAGCCGCCGGCGGCTCTCGGCGCGCTCGGAGGCGCCGCGCTCGGCGGCGTTGTACTCGCTGAGCTGGCCGCTGACCCGCTGGATCGCGGTGACGACCGCGCGCCGGCGCGCCTCCGTCGGATGCGCGGTCAGGACCGGGTGCAGCTCCAGCCCCTCGACCAGCTCGGCGACGCGCTCGTGGCCCAGCTCGTGTACGGCCTGCGCCAGCGACTCCCGCTCCACCCGGCCCTCGGTGTCACGTTCGCGCAGGATGCGGATGCGGTAGTGCTCCTCGGCCAGGTTGGCCAGATGGAAGTAACAGGTGAACGCGCGGGCGATCTGCACGGCCCGGTCGATCTCCCACTGCGCGACCATGGCCGTGATCTCGTCGCCGGTGACCTCGCCCCTGCGGGCGGCGATCACGGCCTTGCGCAGGCGTTCGACGTCGGCCAGCAGATCCTCGCCGCCCTGCTCGGCGATCACCTGCCCGAGCAGCTTGCCGAGCAATCGCACGTCCTTGCGCAGCTCATCGGGCATCTCGGTGACCGCGGCACTGCGACGCTCAATCCCCTGGTCAATCATGCTTCAAAGGTATCCACAAGCGTGGAATGTCCGTAAGGCGGTCTCACGTATTGGACTAGACCAATGCTCAGGTGGGCCGGGACACGGCGGAGAGCAGCTCAGGAAGGCGGGGGAAGCCGATCTTCGCGCCGAGCCGCCGGCCCAGCACCTCGGCCAGCAGCCCGTAGAACGGCGCGAGCACGGACACCCAGAGCAGCCCGAAGAGCAGCGGCACCACGAACGGCAACGACAGGAGGGAGATGCCCAGCAGCGCGCCCAGGCCGGAGACGAACGCCTGGCCACCCTGACCGGGTGCGGCCCCGCTGAAGGCGTTCATCCGCTCGGGCATGGTGTAGGGGATGACGACGCTGGTCACGGAGCCGACGCCGAACCCGGTCCCGAGCGCGCCCAGGCCGATGAGCACCGCCGGGACGATCCCTTCCGGGTGGCCGGCGAACAGCCCGGCGGCGACGGCGATCAGCGTGAGCAGCGGCGCCGCGACCAGCGCGCCGGCCAGGTGGCGCCCGGCCAGATCGGTGCTGAGACCGCGCTCCGAGCCGATGGTCACGGCATTCATCCAGAGCGAGCGGCCGTCGATGCCGAACGAGTTGGCCGCCTGCAGGGCGATCATCATCCCGGCCGACGCGGTGAGCAGGATCGGCGTCGACGCCCCGGCGTCTCCGGAACGGGTGACCGAGAAGCCCAGCACGACTGCCACCAGGACGGAGGAGAACCAGCCGACCCGGTAGCGGGGCTCGCGCATGATGTACTTGAGCTCCTTGGTGACCACGGCGGCCAGCGGCCCACTCGGCACGAACCGGTCGACCAGGCCGCTCCCCCTGCGTACGGAGGCCGCGCGGGTGGAGGAGTCGGGTGTGACCAGGGCCCGGCTCAGCGCCTTGATCCACAGCCAGCCGACCACCACGACCACGAGCGCCACCACGACGAGCTCGGCCAGCCCGGTCAGGCCACCGTCGGCCATCGCGTGCGCGGCCATGCCCGAGGGCGTCCACCTGAGCAGGGCCGCGACTTGGCGCAGCATCCCCGCCGGGTCGCCGATGTTGCTGTTGAGCAGCAGGTTCGGCAGCTGCGCGAGCAGCACGACGAAGATCGCGGCCACGGCCAGCACGTCCCGACCGCGCCTGGTGCGCATGGCGCTGGACAGCGCCGTGGTGACCAGCCGGGAGGCGACCAGGCAGAGCGCGAACTGCAGGAGCACCGCGACGATCCCGAGCAGGACGCCGCCGACGCCGGTGGCGAGCCCGGCCAGGGCGCCCGCCGTGATGATCAGGGTGGCCAGCGGCCAGACGCCGGTGGCGGAGGCGGTGAACATGCCGACCGCGAGCCGGTGGGTGGGCAGCGGGAACAGCGACAGGCGCGCCGGGTCGAGCGTGTCGTCCAGGCCGAACGCCAGCAGCGGCACGACCGTCCAGCCGATGAGCATGGCCGAGAACACCACAACGACGATCGACGCCGCGACGTCGTGCGGCGCCAGCCGGAGCAGGCTCATGAGCAAGAAGCCGATGACGCTCACGAACACGGACATGATGAGGGTGAACATGAAGCCGAGCTTGCGCTGGATGTCACCGCGGAGGTTGCCGACCAACAGCCGGAGCTTGAGCTGGGCGAAGAGCGCGACGGTACTCACGCCGGCTCCTGCTTGCCCCGGCCGAGCCAGGTCAGACCCGAGTCGCCGTTGTCACGCGGACCGCCGACCAGCTCCAGGAACGCCTGGTTGAGGCTGCGTCCGGCGCGTACCTTCTCCAGCGGGCCCTGGGCCACGATGTGCCCGGCGCTCATCACCGACACCCAGTCGCAGAGCCGCTCGACGAGGTCCATCACGTGGCTGGAGAAGATGACGGTCGAGCCCGAGGCGGTGAAGCGCCGGAGCACCTCGGTGAGCGTGTTGGCGCTGACCGGATCGACGCCCTCGAACGGCTCGTCGAGGAAGAGCACGGAGGGGTTGTGCAGCAGCGCCGCCGCCAGGCCGATCTTCTTGCGCATGCCGGTGGAGTAGTCGACGACGAGCTTGTCAGCGGCGTCGGCCAGGTCCATCACCAGCAGCAGTTCCTCGGCGCGCTGCTCGACGTCGGCCTTGGCGATGCCGCGCAGCCTGCCGTTGTAGAGGAGTAACTCGCGGCCCGACAGGCGTTCGAACAGCCGCAACCCCTCGGGCAGCACGCCGATGCGGGCCTTGACCTCGACGGGATCGCGCCACACGTTGAAGCCGTCGATCTCGGCCTGGCCGCCGTCAGGGCGGAGCAGCCCGGTGATCATGCTCAGGGAAGTCGTCTTGCCGGCGCCGTTGGGGCCGACGAGCCCGGCGAAGCTGCCCGCCGGGACCACGAGGTCGATGCCGGCCACCGCGATCTGCGGGCCGTATCGCTTGAACAGGCCGTGCGTGTGAACCGCCTCCGTCATGGATCCACTGTAGGAGCCGGGTTAATGTTGCGCGCATGACTGCTGCCGAGGCCGTACCGGACCCGCCGGACATTCACACCACCGCCGGGAAAATCGCCGACCTCGAGCGCCGGCTCGACGAGGCGGTCCACGCCGGGTCGGCGGCGGCCGTGGACAAGCAGCGCGCCAAGGGCAAGATGACCGCGCGGGAGCGGGTGCTGGCGCTGCTCGACGAGGACTCGTTCGTGGAGTTCGACGAGTTCGCCCGGCACCGGTCCACGATGTTCGGGCTGGAGAGCAGGCGACCGTACGGCGACGGCGTGATCACCGGCCACGGCACGATCGACGGGCGTCAGGTATGCGTGTTCTCGCAGGACGTGACCGTGTTCGGCGGCTCGCTCGGCGAGGTCTACGGCGAGAAGATCGTCAAGGTGCTCGACCTGGCGCTGAAGACCGGCTGCCCGATCATCGGCATCAACGAGGGCGGCGGCGCCCGCATCCAGGAGGGCGTGGTCGCGCTCGGCCTCTACGCCGAGATCTTCAAGCGCAACGTGCACGCCTCGGGCGTGATCCCGCAGATCTCGCTCATCATGGGCGCCGCGGCCGGCGGGCACGTCTACTCCCCCGCACTGACCGACTTCGTGGTGATGGTCGACCAGACGTCGCAGATGTTCATCACCGGGCCTGACGTGATCAAGACCGTGACCGGCGAGGAGGTCACGTTCGAGGAGCTCGGCGGCGCGCACACGCACAACACCAAGTCGGGTGTGGCCCACTACCAGGCCACCGACGAGAGCGACGCGCTCGACTACGTCAAGGCGCTGCTGTCCTACCTGCCCTCCAACAACCTGGACGAGGCGCCGGTGTTCGAAGGCGCCGGCGATCTGGAGCCGGATCCCGAGCTCGACCTGCTGATTCCTGACTCGGCGAACCAGCCCTACGACATGCACCGGGTGATCGAGCACGTGCTCGACGACGGTGAGTTCCTGGAGGTCCACGCACTGTTCGCGCCCAACGTGGTGGTCGGGTACGGCCGGGTCGACGGGCAGGCGGTGGGCGTGGTGGCCAACCAGCCCATGCATTTCGCCGGGTGCCTGGATATCAACGCCTCCGAGAAGGCAGCCCGTTTTATTCGAACATGTGACGCTTTTAATATCCCAATCCTGACTTTTGTAGATGTCCCGGGATTCCTCCCAGGGACCGATCAGGAATGGAACGGAATCATCCGCCGCGGCGCCAAGCTCCTCTACGCCTACGCCGAGGCGACCGTGCCACTGGTGACGGTCATCACCCGCAAGGCGTACGGTGGGGCGTACGACGTCATGGGGTCCAAACACCTGGGCGCCGACGTCAACCTGGCGTGGCCCACGGCGCAGATCGCGGTCATGGGCGCGCAGGGCGCCGTCAACATCCTCTACCGGCGCGAGCTCACCGCGGCGGGCGACGATGCCGACGCCGAGCGGGCCAGGCTGGTGACCGAATATGAGGACACGCTGGCCAACCCGTACATCGCGGCCGAGCGCGGCTACGTCGACGCGGTGATCCGACCCGCCGAGACCCGGGCTCAGGTCGTCAGGGCGCTACGGGCGCTACGGAACAAGCGGGCCTCGCTGCCGCCGAAGAAGCATGGGAACATCCCGCTATGAACGCCTATCTGCGGATTGTTCGTGGGGACGCCACGCCGGAGGAGATCGCCGCCCTCGTGACCGTTCTCGCGACGCGGCAGGCCGCGCCGGAGCCGGCGGTCATACGGCGAAGTCAAACATGGCGAAACCCGGCGAGAGCGATGCGTAAGGCAGCCGCACCGGGGAAGTCGGGTTGGCGGATGAGCGCCCTGCCCTAGATAGATCCCGGGAATCGGGTGTCAAGTTCTCGAGGAGTTGGGACTATCTAGAGAAAGTAGGCGTATATAGTCAGCCGATCAACTAACCGCGGCCTGGAGGACACATGGCCATCCCAGACCTCATGCCGCATGCTGTGGCAGCGAAGTACGCCGTCCTGGTGGACGTCGGTTATCTCTATGCTGCCGCAGGCGAAGTGCTGCTGGGCGCCAAGGAGCGCAAAGAATATCGAGTTGCCGCCGATGAGCTGATCCAGAGTCTACAGAAACATGCGCTGGAACGTATATCTGGCGAACTGCTGCGGATCTATTGGTATGACGCCGCTCGCGACCGTGTGCCGACCGTCGATCAGCGGGTCATCGCCCAGTTGCCCTGGGTCAAGGTACGGCTTGGCAACCTGAACGCCCGTGGCCAGCAGAAGGGCGTGGACGCGCAGATCAGGAGCGATCTGGAGGCCCTGGCCCGGCATCATGCGGTGACTGACACGATCTTGCTCGCCGGCGACGAGGACATGGTTCCCGCGGTGGAGGCGGCGCAGGCGTACGGGGTGCGCATCCACTTGTGGGGCGTCGAGCCGCCGTACGGCACCAACCAGGCCGAACGGCTGGTTTGGGAGTCGGACACCGTGGAAGTGATCACTGCTGAATTCCTGAGGCCCTTTTTCAGTCGTGCTCCGCAACCCGTTCCGGTCGCCCCGCCGGTGGCCGCTCCGTCGCCCGCGCAGGTGTTCGCCGGGCGCGCGCCCGTCAAACCGCACGTCAAGCCCGGCCAGGTGGCCAAGCTCGGGCCCAGCCGGCCACGTGTCGAGGACGTGGGCGAGCACGTGGCGCAGAAGTGGATCCTCACGCGTGGCCGCGACAACATCCGCGACCTGCTGCCGGGGCCGATCCTGCCGACGGTCATCGACACCGAACTGCTCATCGAGGCGGAGAAGGAGCTCGGCCACTCGTTGCGGCCGTTCCCCGAGGCGCGGGTGTGGCTGCGCGACGGGTTCTGGGCGCGTGTCTACCGGGAGTTCGACCTGGGTGTGGGCGTCTCGTCGAAGTGACCGTGGGCGACTCGCTTAGGTAACGTCTGATTTCCGCTGGTCGGCGGGTTTGACCTGCTGACCAGCGATTTAACGATCAGGTCCGATTCCCGCCAGTCGACAGGCCGGGCGAACGCATACGCTCGGTGTCATGTCACCACTTGAGCTCGACTTCGACTCCTGCTACCGGGCGGTAGCCGCCCGGGACGCCCGATTCGACGGGCGCTTCTACACGGCGGTGACCTCGACGCGGATCTACTGCCGTCCGATCTGCCCGGCTCGCACGCCGGCCTCGCGCAACGTCCGGTTCTACCGGCACGCCGCGTCGGCGGAGGCTGCGGGCTTCCGCCCGTGCAAGCGCTGCCGCCCGGAGCTCTCCCCCGGCGATCCGGGGTGGGACCTGCGCGGTGACCTCATCGGACGGGCGCTGCGGCTGATCGACGACGGGGCCGCCGACGAGCGTGGCGTGGCGGGGCTGGCCACACGGCTGCACATCACCGAGCGGCACCTGCACCGGCTGTTCGTGGCCGAGATCGGGGTGGGGCCGCTGGCGGTGGCCAGGACCAAGCGGCTGCTGCTGGCCAAGCAGTTGCTGACCGAGACGCGGCTGCCGGTCACCGAGGTGGCATTCGCGGCCGGGTTCGGGAGTGTGCGGCAGTTCAACGCCACGATGCGGGAGACGTACGGGTTCACGCCGAGCGAGCTCCGCGCGACCGCGGGCGGCCCTTCAGGCCCCGCCGTTTCCGCTGTTTCCGCGCCGCCGGCGGTCGAGGTCGTGGCCGGACCCGCGACGCTCCGGTTGCGCCTGCACCGGCGGGAGCCGTACGACATCGCGGGCGTGCTCTCCTTCCTGACCTCGCGCGCGATCCCCGGCCTGGAGGTGGCGAGCCCGACGTCCTACAGCCGGGCCGTCCCCGGCGGGACGATCACGCTCACCCCCGAGCCCGGTTACATCGCGCTCGACGTCGCCGTGGACGACACCCGGCAGCTGGCCCGCATCGTGGCCCGCTGCCGCCGCCTGCTCGACCTCGACGCCGACCCCGACGCCATCGCGGCCGCGCTGGGCGAGACCTCCCTGCGCCCGCTCATCGAGTCCCGGCCCGGCCTGCGGGTGCCGGGCACGTTCGACGGCTTCGAGCTGGCCGTACGCGCCGTCGTGGGCCAGCAGATCTCCGTCGCGGGCGCCCGCACCCTGCTCGGCCGGATCGTCGAGCGGGCCGGGCGGCTCACCGAGCGCCCCGGCCTGACCCACCTGTTCCCCAGCGCCGCGGAGCTGCTCGAAGCGGACCTCACGGGGCTGGGGCTCACCAACCGCCGTGTCGCGACGCTCAAGGAGCTGGCCATCGCCGTCTCCGAAGGCCGGATCGACCTCGACGGCGGCCAGGATCCGGGTGAGGCCGTGGCCGAGCTGCTCGACGTTCCCGGCATCGGCCCCTGGACCGCCAGCTATGTCGCGCTGCGCGCGCTGCGCGACCCCGACGCCTGGCCCATCGGCGACCTGGTGCTCAAGAAGCGCATGGCCTGCCTGGGCATTCCCGACGACCACATCGAACGGTGGCGGCCCTGGCGGGCCTACGCCGCCCTGCATCTCTGGAGCTCCTCATGATCGACGCCCAAGTCATGCCGACCCCGATCGGCCCGCTGGCCCTGCTGTGCCGCGACGGCGTCCTGGTCGCGGCCGGCTTCACCGCTGACCCCTCGGACATGTTCGTCCGGCTGTCGCCCGCGCTGCAGGCCGAGGGCCTGGACGTGGTCGACGATCTCGGCCCCGCCGCGCAGGCCGTACGCGACTATCTGGACGGCGACCTCCTGGCCCTGGACGCCATCCCGGTCGAGCAGCCGGGCACGGCCACCCGCAAGCGTCTCCACCAGGCGCTTCGCGAGGTCAAGCCGGGCACCACGGTGACGTACGCCGAGCTGGCCGAACGCGCCGGCATGCCCAGGACGGCGGCCCGCGCGGCCGGGTCGGCCTGCTCCCAGAACCTCATCGCCCCCTTCGTCCCCTGCCACCGGGTGCTGCCCGGCTCGGGCGGCTATGGCGGCTACTACTACGGCGTACCGGTCAAGGAGTGGCTGCTCGCCCACGAGTCCGGCCGGCTCTAGCAACTCCCCGTCATGGCGCGGCAGCGCTCTGTACGATTGGGTGGATGGCCGGAGCACACGAATACAGGGGCGAGCCGGAGCGGACACCGGCTCAGTTGATCCTGGGATTTCTGGACGCACGTGACATCTCGGTGCCCGAGGAGGCTCGGGCCCGCATCCGCACATGCACGGATCAGAGCCTCCTCGACCGCTGGACTGTCAGGGCCGTGACCGCGCTGAGCGTGGACGAGCTGTTCAGCTGAGCCGCCGCTTTCAGCGGTCCTCTGGCGTTGTCGTCAGGTGGCCGGGACGAGTTGGCGGCGGGCCTGCACGCCGGCGAGTCCCGCCACCGCCAGCCCGGTCAGCCCGAGCAGCGCGGCGGTCCAGGCCGGAGCCGTGTAGCCGAAGCCCGCGTCGATGGTCAGCCCCGCCACGAACGACCCGATCGCGTTACCCAGGTTGAAGGCGCCGATGTTGGCCGCGGAGGCCAGCGTCGGCGCACCCGCGGCGGCGTCCAGGACCCGGGTCTGCAGCGGCGGCACGGTCGCGAAGGCGGCCACCCCGAACAGGGTGATCGTCACGATGAACGCGACCTGGTTCCCCGCCACCAGCGCGAGGACCACACCCAGCAGCGTGAGCAGGGCCACCGAGCCGTAGATGCTCGGCATGACGGCGCGGTCGGCGAGCCGGCCGCCGATCAGGTTGCCGACGACGAGCCCCACCCCGAACAGGGCCATGACGACCGGCACGGCACCGGGAGAGAACCCGCCGACGTCCGTCATGATCGGCGAGATGAAGGTGATCACCGCGAACACCGGCGCGAACCCGAACACGGTCATGGCCAGCGCCAGCCATACGCCGCCCTTGCGGAAGGTCGCCAGCTCGCGCAGCATCCCGCCGCCCTCGGGCCGCGGCTGGGCGGGCACCAGGGCGAGCACGCCGATCAGCCCGGCGACGCCGATGGCCACCACGACCCAGAACGTCGCCCGCCAGCCGAACGCCTGCCCGATCCAGGTGCCGAGCGGCACCCCGAGCACGTTCGCCAGGGTCAAACCGGTGAACATGAGCGCGATGGCGCTGGCCCGCTTCTGCGGAGCGACCAGGTCGGCGGCCACCACGGATCCGACGCCGAAGTAGGCGCCGTGCGCGAACGCCGACAGGAACCGGCCGACCATGAGCACGCCGTACGAGGGGGCGAGCGCGGAGAGCAGGTTGCCCACGATGAACAGCACCATCAGCGACAGCAGCATGGTCTTGCGGGACAACCGGCCGCCGAGCATGGTCAGTGGCGGCCCGCCGATGGCCACGCCCAGGGCGTAGCCGGACACGAGCAGGCCGGCGGCGGGGATCGTGACGGCGAAGTCCGCGGCCAGCTCCGGCAGCAGCCCGTTGATGATGAACTCGGTGGTGCCGATGCCGAAGGCGCTGATCGCGAGGGCGAACAGGGCGAGTGGCATAGAATACTCCTCAGACGACGTTAGTCAGCGTAGACATTATTTGCACACGCCGACTAACTGACCATACAACCTTGTCCAGGAAGGTGTCACATGCCGCTAGCCGATGACGCCGTCGAGGCGCGCGCCCAGGGCTGGCGCACGCTCGCCGCGCTGCACGCAAGGATCGAGGACCGGCTGGAGCGGGCCCTGCAGAAGGAGCACGAGCTGAGTGTGAGCGAGTACACCGTGCTCGACGTGCTGGGCCGCCAGGACGGCTGGCACATGCGCATGCAGCAGCTCGCCCGCGCGGTCGTGCTGAGCCAGAGCGCCACGACACGGCTGGTGACGCGGCTGGAGAACCGTGGGCTGCTGTCCCGCTACCTGTGCGATGACGACCGCAGGGGCATCTACACCGAGGTCACCCCGGCCGGCCGCGAGCTGCTCGCCCAGGCGAGCCCCACGCACGACACCGTGCTCAAGGAGGTGCTGGCGGAGGCGGCGGAGCTGCCGGAGCTCGCGCCGCTCGCCGCCGTCATCGCCTGAGGCACCGGCTACGGTTTGACGTTGCTCTGTACCTCACCCACCGGCACATCGCGGGTCACCCCCACCTCGACCGGCGCGAACTGGACCGGCACCGCCTGGCCCGCCACCGTCACCGGCCACACGGTCGTCACGGTCAGCTGGTAGACCTGGCGCGGCTGGTCGATCGACGAGCGCAGATACTGCACGCCGCAGGTGAACGCGGCCCCCTTGGCGTACGGCTTGCCGGTGGCCCCGCACTGCTCGCGCACCTCGGCCCGGTCCTTGCCGGTACCCGCGTCGATCTTGATGTCCTGGAGCGTGGCGACCACGGTCGCGCTCATGACGCCAGGCAGCGTCGCGGTCGCCGTACGCCGAGGCTGACCGATCCCTTCGAGCCACACGAACGTCGGCAGGTTGACGAAGCTCTTGGCGTCCGGGCTCAGCTTGACCGTCGGCTGGGGCACGGTGATCGCCGCCCGCGCGATCTCGGCCAGCTGCTCGATGGTGATGCCGGAGGGCGGCGTGTCGTTCGGCGGGACGAAGACGAACAGGTCCAGCCCGGCCCAGCAGGTGGCGCCGTTGGGGTCGGACGCGTCGTAGGCGGGCGTCCACCAGTTCCCCGGTTGCCCCTTCTTGTCCTTGAACTGCTGGACGAACTTATTGAAACTGTCCTCGTCGGCCTTCACCCTGGCGAACTGGGTCTTCGAGTCCGTCTGGAACTTGAGCATCTCGTCGGCGCTGAGCCCCGGCTCATACCAGCAGGGCCGTTTGATCCGGTAGCCGTCGCTCTTGCCACCCTTGCCCACGTCGCCGGTGACCACGATGCCGGAGTGCGTGAGCTTGACGGACGCCGTTCTGCCCTGCTGGCCGGTCCTGACCTCCGTCGTGGATTGGGGGGCGGGCGTGGGCGTGGCCAGCAGGAGCGACCCTGCCATGAGCACCGGGATCAGGGGATTCATCAGCTGCACCCTTCTTTGTCCTGGCGGAATTCCCTGATCCGCCACACACCGTCGTCGCCGCGATGCGCGAGCACGGTTTGGAGGTAAGGAGCGCGCACCCAGTCGGGCTGGGGCGCGACCGCCTTACCGGTGGGCGTGGAGACGAGGCGTACGCCCCGCTCGTCCACGCAGGTGTCGACCTGGGCACCCTTGCCCATGACCGACGTGATCCGCAGTCTGGAGAGACGCGCGACGCCGCGCGCCGACTCCTGCCGGTCGGCGAACCCGCGCACCCATTCGCCGGCCTGCGGAATCACGGACGGCTCGACATGACGCAGGTAGCCGGTGTCACCGGTGACGACCGCCTTCCACCGCTCCACGTAGTAGTCGGCGAAGAGCCGCTGCAGCGCGCCGGCCGACGGTCCCTTCTCCACCTTGACCTTCAGCTCGTCGCCGACATCGACCGTCTTGCCCTGGGCGGGCGTGGGAGCGGGCGCCGCGGTGGTCTCGCCGGTGACGGGGGTCGCCACGTCGCCGGGGGTGTACGGCCGGTCGGGCGGGCCGCAGCCCGCCGCGAGCAGGAGCGCCAGCATTACCGCCATCCGCCTCATGCCGTCGACTCCCTCACTATGTGGATGCGCCACGACGGCAGCAGCTCGTCGATCAGCGCCTCGGTCTCGGGCGCCATCCCGCCGCCATAGGGGTGGGAGGACGAGCGCCTGGTCAGCCCCTCGACGACCGTCCGGAGCCGCAGGACGTCCCCGGTGGCGTGCGTGGCCCGCAGCAGGTCGCGCCAGAGCCCCTCGTCGTCGGTGGCCAGCAGCAGGGCCGCGCGTACGGCCGCGACCGCGGCGTCCGGCTCGCCGTGCGCCAGCCGCAGCTCGCACAGCCGGTGGGCGGCGTCGGCGACCCCGGCCGCGACGTCGTACTCAAGGTCGTCGCCCGCCAGCCACGCGTATCTCCCGAGCGGCCGCCCGCTCAGCAGCGGGCCTCTGACCAGACCGAGCGCCTTCTCCAGGAGTAGGGTCCGCGCCGTGGGATCGCCGTGCGAGCGGCGGACCAGCTCGCGGAAGAGCGCCCAGTCGGTGCGTACCGCGGGCCCCAGCCGCAGCCTGCCCGCCTCGTCGACGTGCAGGTGCTCGCGGCCCAGCCAGTCGACGACCCTGGCGATCGTGGCGTCCCTGACCATGGGCTGCACGCCACGCGGCCACAGGACGCCGCCCAGCACGACCGGGTGCACACCGCCGGGATGCGTGGCCAGGTAGACCAGCAGCTCGGTGGCCAGCGCCATCCGCCCCTCTTCGAGCGGGTCGCGGCCGACGATCTCGATGGGGCCGAGCATCCTGACCTCCACCGCGGGCGGAGCCAGTTCCTCCAGCGGCTCCGCCTCGGGCACCGCCTCGCCGTCGAGCTGCTCCGCCGTACGGAAGAGGTCGATCAGCGCCTGGTAGTGGCGGCGCGGCAGCAGTTGCGCGGTCACCTCGAAGCCCAGCTCCGCGATCTTCGCCTTGCCGTCCTCGGTGATCTCCAGGGTCCAGGTGGCGTGCGGCACGTCGCCCGTCACCACATATCCGGCGGTGTCCTTGCGGGCGAGCAGCGCCAGGCGGCGCGCCTCCTCATGGGTGGGGGCCACGGCGGACAGCAGGTAGTGGGCGTCGCGCGGGCTGCCGGTGACTCGCCCGGTGAGCACCTCCTGGCGCGGGGCGGCGGTCGCCTCCAGCTCGGGCAGCACCTCGGCCAGGCTGCCCACGGCCCTGATCCGGTCGGGCGCGATCGCCGTCAGCTCGTCGCCGAAGCCGACGAGCGTGATGCGCATCCGGTCGGACCAGCGGTTGGTCGCCAGCTCCACGGCCAGCGCCGCGAGCGCCGCGGTGGTCTGCGGGCCGCGGATGTTGATCAGGCCCTGCGCCGCCTCCAGGTCGATCAGCACCCGGCCGCTCTCGTCGGCGCCGAGCGAGACCAGTCCGGGGTACGGGGCGCCGCCGGGCTGCTCCTCCAGCAGGCGGCCCTCGTGCGCGGCCAGCCGCCACACCTGGCCGCCGTCCTGGGCGATCCACGGCGCGGGCGCGTCGCCGTCAGGCGGGTGGATCCACAGGTCGAGGTTGCGTGGCGACAGGTGGGCGGCGTAGACGGTCGGCGGCGTGCGGCCCTGCGTGGCCAGCTCGGCGCCGAGCAGCCTGAGCCCGATGTCGAGGATGCGCGTGCCCGGCGCGTCGGCGCCCAGCCTCAGCGCGACCTCGGCCTGGGCCGCGTCGTCGCGCGGCCGGACGATGCGGCGGCCGAACGCGCGCCGCCACAACTGCTCGCGCCGCCGCCTGGCCAGCACCACCAGCAGACCGGCCGCGGCCAGCGACGCGGCGGCCAGGTAGTCGGTCAGGTCGACTCCTGGGCTCTGCACCACGGGCTGCTCGGCTCCGGTCTCGTGTCGCGCGTGCGCCGGGCCCTGCTTGACGCTGGAGGTCTGGCGCGCCTCGTCGGCGACTCGCCGGTGTTCGCCGTGCGACCCCGCAGGGTGCTGCTTCAGCGTCTGGGCCCGCGCCTGGTTCACGGGTACGACGTGCGCGTGGCGCGCGTCGTCGGGCATGTCGAGCACCCAGCCCGGCCTGATCAGGTCGGCCATGCGCAGGCGGGTGCCGTCGGGCTGCTCTTTGTGCTGGTTGAGCCGGTAGATCTCCGGATATCGGCGCCCGTCACCCAGGCACTTCTCGGCGATCTCCCACAGGCTCTCGTGGTGCCGGCCGTGGGGCGGCTGGACCACGTACACCTTCTTGGTGGCCTGCGCCTGCACCGGCTGCTCCACGATCGGCGCGGAGTAGGCGACCGTCGTCATGGGCGGCGCGGTGGGCGGCGGCGCCGCCAGCTTGATGATGGGCACGACCATGGCCCCGGCGGTGAACAGCACAAGTACGGCCGAGACGAGCTTGTTGGCCAGCGCCTGGGACCCGCCGGAGAGCGGCACCCTGGCGGGCATGCCCACCCTGCGTACGCCCGCGTAGACCTCGACGATCACGCACGAGAAGAACTGCAGCCAGGCCAGCCACACGAACAGCACCAGTACGGCCATGATCGTGCTCGGCCCCACACGGCTGTTGAGCACGTCGAGATCGAGCAGTTCGGGAGAGATCGGCGGCCCGACGAACGTGAGCAGCGCGTACGGCACACCACCGACGATCGCCACGAGCACCGCGAGCGCGCCGAGGCCGGCCAGCACGTCGCCCACGCTCCGCCTGGCCGGGATGCGCACGGGCGCCTGCCCGGGCCCGTGCGGCCGGCCCGCTGGACGCGCTGGGTCTCGCGTCGGCATCGCCTCTCCCTTCTCCGTGTTCAGGGTCCTGCGTGGTGGTGTTCTGATCCATCGAGTGAGCGGAATCGGTCTGGCTCACCTGGCCTGCGGCCCAGCCGTGGCCTCGCCCTCCATCTCGGTGCCGGGGAAGCCGATGGCCTGCAGGAAGAAGGCCGTCCACCGCACCTTCACGGAGACGGTCACGCCGTCCTGTCCCTGCG
Organism: Nonomuraea sp. NPDC052129; assembly: GCF_040680095.1. Lineage (NCBI taxonomy): Bacteria > Bacillati > Actinomycetota > Actinomycetes > Streptosporangiales > Streptosporangiaceae > Nonomuraea > Nonomuraea sp. NPDC052129. The sequence goes on from NZ_JBFAVX010000004.1 coordinate 202,840, forward strand.
CGACGGTGCACGTGCCCCTGGTCACGTCGGCGCTGCCCGCCGCCGCGATCACCTCGTCGGCCCGGTCGCACACCTGGCCGTCGCCGAGCAGCCGGATCTCGCCCGTCTCGTGGAGGTGGTCGGCGTCGATCTGGTCGGCGCCCGCCCGCGCGGCCTGCTCGGCGACGTCGGCGGCCCGCAGCCGCGCGTTGATCGCCCCGCCGCCGTCGACGAGCAGCCCCGCCAGCAGGAACACCGCCACGGAGAACAGCACGGTGAAGACCGACATCGTCCCGCGGTCGCGGCGGCTCATTCGGCCCTCTTGCATCGCTCCAGAAACACCGCGGCTCATTCGGTCCTCCTGAACTGTTCCAGGGGTACCACCGAGGTGCCGGTCATCCGTTTGGTGCCGGAGAACCCCAGGAAGCTCAGGTCCAGCTCGCAGGTGACCTCGGCCTGCACCTGGCCGCCTTCCTCCCACTTGGAGCCGCCGAGGGACACCGCCGGGCTCTGGCACCGCCCGTCGAGCGCGGCCTTGACGCTCCTGTCGGCCGCGTCGCCCGCGTCGCCGAACGACCGCCGCACCGAGGCGGCCCGCGCCGCGTCGCGTGCCGCGCCGTTGACCTCGCCCTGCGCCTCGACCAGCCGGCCCGCCCCGGCCAGGAACATCAGGAACAGCAGGAAGATGGGCGCCAGCATGACCGTCTCCACGGCCATCGAACCGCGCTCACGCCACCGGTTCTGGCTCATCCGCCGCCGGTTCTGGCTCGTCCACAGCCGGTTTTGGCTCGTCCGCAGCCGGGTCTGGTTCATCCGCAGTCGTCACCCCCGTCGTCCGGGCGGAAGCACTCGACGGGACCGCCCGAGGTGGCCGTGATCGTGAACGTGAGCTCCGGCAGGAGCGGGATGACCTGTACGGCGCTGCCGGTCACGGTGACGAAGCGCTCGTCGGGATCCTTCTCCGCGGTCGTGACCGCGGCGTTCGAGAGCAGGCGGGGCCCGATGGCCCGGACGATGTCGGTGGCCTTCGTCGAGGCCGCGCCCTCCCAGTCGCCCGAGTCGAAGGGGGCCGACCTGGCCACCCTGGCGCCTTCCTTGGCGGCCGCCTCGGCCACCTGACGGCCGTGGAACCAGAGCGCCACCTGCACGATGAGCAGCACGACCGCCAGGATGACCGGCATCAGCAGCGCGAGCTCGATCACGGAGGCGCCGCGGTCGCGTCGAGCTCGGCGGCGCCGCCCCGGAGGCCGGCTTGGTCGCCGAGGTTGCCCGCGCGGGCGCCGGGCACCTGTCACGTGCGCCCGCCGGTCTGGCCGAAGCTGGTTTGGAGGTCGTTCTGCTTCCCCTCGACCAGCTGCTTGATCAGCGTGGCCAGGCCGAGGGCGACGCCCGCGATGATCGCGGAGATGATCACCCACTCGACCGCCGAGGCGCCCCGGCTGGGGGCGGTGCGGGCGCGCTGGATACGCACGCCGAGGTATGCCTGCAGGTAGCTGATCCAGGGATGGTTCATTAGGACCCCAACATCTTCATAGCGGCGGGATAACTGAGAAAGATCACGAAGCCCGCGCAGAGCAGCAGCTGAGCGACGAGCATCGACTGGGAGCGCTCACCGGCGCGGCCCTCGATCTCGGCCAGCTCGCGGCGGCGCAGCGTGGCGGCCCTCGCGGTCAGGGAAGCACGTACCTTGGCGCCGTCGTCGGCGACCAGGCCGAGCGCGGCGGACAGGTCGCGCAGCTCGTCGACGTTGATCTCCTCGCCGAGCTGGCCGAGCGCCTGCCAGGGGGTGATGCCGACGATCCTGGCGCCGGCCAGCGCCTCGCGGATGCGCGACATCGCCCAGTTGGGCTGGTCACCGCTGACCGAGACCGCCATCATCAGCGCCTCGGGCACGCCGCGGCCGCCCGCGAGGTTCATCGAGACCAGGTCGAGGAAGGCGCCGACGACGTGCCGGAAGTCGCGCCGCTTGGCCGCCGCGTCGCGCCGTACCTGAACGTCGGGCAGGAAGAAGAAGACCAGCGACACGAGCACGGCCGACCAGAACGGGATGGTCAGGGATGTGCCCCACTCCATCAGCACCAGCCAGCCGAGCAGCACCGGGAAAGCCAGCAGCCCGGCCGACGCGAGCAGCGCCTTCGTGGCCAGGTAGCCCTCGAACGACCGCCCGACCAGCGCCAGGTCGGCCTTGACCGACCGGACCTCCCACCCCCGCGCGTGATAGAGGCGGGCCAGCCGGACGCCCAGGCCGCGGCGGAAGGCGGAGACCTCCTCGTCGGGCAGGGCGAGCTGGATGCGCGGCGCGTCGGCGTCCTCGCGGACGGCCTCGATCGCCAGCAGCCGCGACACGAGGCCGGGGCGGGCCGGGAACAGCGCCCGGAGCAGCAGGAACAGGCCGAGGCCCAGAACGCAGCCCGCCAGCACACCCTCAACCATGTCGGCCCCTTCTATCCATTGCCGCCTCCTACGAGCAGGCGGGTGGGCTTGTCGAACCGGGCCAGCCGCCGCATCCAGGCGAATCCGGCGCCGAACAGCCCCGCCACTACCGCCAGCACGGCCTGGCCGAGGAGGCCGCGGTATTCGCTGACGTAGGAGGGGTTGAAGACGACGAGCAGCCCGGCGAAGACCAGCGCGGTGATCACCACGATCTGGACGCTGCGCCTGGTGGCCCGGCGTTCGGCCTCGACGCGGCGGCGCATGTCGAGCTCCTCGCGGGCGGACACGGCCAGCGCCCCGAGCACGTCGCGCAGGCCGGGGCCGCGCAGCTTGGAGTTGAGTATCAGCGCGGCCACCACCAGGTCGGCCGAGGGGTCGTCGAGCTCGTCGGCGAAGAGCGCGAGCGCCTCCGGCAGCGCCATGCGGGTGTGCAGGCGGTCGACCAGGGCGCGCAGGTGCGGTTTGAGCGTGGGCGCGGCCGCCCTGATCGACGACGGGATGGCCTGTTCGAGCCCGGCCGCGCCGGCGATCGTGTCACGCAGCGACTCCGTCCAGGCGGCCAGCCCTTCGAGGCGGCGCATCGCGGCTCGTTCCTCGGCGGCGCCGCCCGACAGGCCGCGCCAGGCGAACACCAGCAGCACCGTGCCCACCGCCGCGACCGCCCAGCCGGTCACGACCAGCACCAGGGTGGCGGCCACCGCGGCGATCGCGGTGCGGGTGGTGAGCGTCTTGAGCAGTTCGCGCTTGGGGCGGGCGGGCCGGACGCGCATGCCGTACAGGGAGAGGAAGAACAGGAACAGTCCGCCGCCGACGAGCGCGCCGGCGAGCAGGGCGAGGGGATCGAGGTCGATCACAGCCAGCCTCCGGGGTTGTATCCGTGGGCGGCGAGCTCCTCCAGGCAGGAGACGGGGGCGTGGGGCAGGGCGGCGCCGTCTGGGCCCGGGATGAACACCTCGCTCGACAGGACGCGGCCGTCGCAGCCGTTGACCTCGCGGATGCTGGAGACGTAGCGCCGCAACGTGCCGCCGCGGCTGTAGTCGTTGCGCTTCTCGACGAAGACCACGAAGTCGATCGCGCCCGCGATGAGCATGTGAGTGGCGTCGATCGGCAGCCGCTCGCGGGCCTGCAGGGCGTAGGTGGAGATGCGGTTGAACACCTCCATGCTGGAGTTGGCGTGGATGGTGGACAGGGAGCCGTCGTTGCCCTGGGTCATCGCGTTGAGCATCGTGACGATCTCGTCGCCGAGCACCTCGCCGACGATCACCCGGCTGGGGTTCATCCGGAGCGATCTCCTGACCAGCTCGGCCATGCTGATCTCGCCCTGGCCCTCGGAGTTGGGCAGGCGCTGCTCGAAGGCGACGACGTTGGGGTGGAGCTCGGGGAACTGGTCGAGGCCGAGCTCCAGGGCGCGTTCGACGGTGATCAGGCGCTCGTGCGGCTGGATCTCGTTGGCCAGGGCCCTGAGCAGGGTCGTCTTACCGGCGTTCGTGGAGCCGGCGATCATGATGTTCTTGCGGGCGCCGACCACCGCGCTGAGGAACCTGCCCACCTCCGGGCTCAACGTGCCGTTGCCCACGAGGTCCGACATGAACACCTTGCCCAGACGGGCGCGGCGGATCGAGACGGCCGGCCTGAGCGTGACGTCCATGACGGCGCTCAGCCGCGAGCCGTCGGGCAGGCGCAGGTCGAGCTGCGGGTTGGCGGTGTCGAACGGCCTGCTCGACAGCCCTGAGTAGGCCGCCAGGATCTGGATCAGCTCGATGAGCTCGTCGTCGGACTCGGCGACCGGCTCCCGCATGAGCTCCTGGCCGTCGGCGTAGCTGACGAAGACGCGGTCGCAGCCGTTGATGTCGATGTTCTCGACCTCGGTGTCGTCGAGCAGCGGCTGCAGGCGGCCCACCCCGAACAGCGCGGCGTGGATCCCGGCCGCCAGCGCCTCCTCCTCCTCGACCGTGGGAGGAGTGCGGCCCAGGCCGATCTCGCTGCGCGCGTGCTCCTCCAGGACCTGGGAGATCAGCGCCCTGGCGAACTGGCGCTCGTCTTCTCCGGTCATCGAGACCAGGCCGTTGACCTGGTCGAGGCGGCGCTGGTGGGCCAGGCGGTCGCCGACTTCTTGGCGGAAGCGCTTGACCAGGGAGTGATCGATCACGGGCTGCTCACTTTCGCGAGGACGCGTGTCGTACTCCCGGTTGTACGTAGCGGACCTCTCGCGAGGTTGAATGCCATGCCGAAATTCATAGGTTGCTCACCAGCCGTCCCGCGAGATCGCGCGCCGTGCGGATGAGCAGACAGCGGTCGAGGCGCCCGCCCCACTGGCCGCGCAGCAGCTCAGCGCCCTTGGGGTCGTGCGCGAGACCGTGGACGAACTTGACGCTCGGACCGACGATCCTGCGTACGTCGTCGATCGAGGAACGGTAGTTGCGCGGGTCGGCGATCACGGCCACGCCGTGGGCCTTGGTGATGGACAGGCGTTCGCGCAGGTGGGCGACGTGGTCGAGAGTGGCCCTGGTGAGCAGCACAACCTGCTCGGCCTGCGCCATCAGGTCGCCGAGCTGCGGATGGCCGCCGAGACGGCCGCAGTCGGCGATCACGTCGGCGTTGGGGATGGCGGCCAGCGCCCTGCCCAGCGGACCCCACAGCCAGGTGAGCCCGGCCGCCTGCTCGCCGTGGGTGAGCCCGGCCAGCACGTCGAGGCCACCGACGATCTTCTGGGTGTGCTGGTGGATCTGCGCGGGCTCCAGGCCGCGCCGGGCGGTCGCGGCCAGCGTGAGCAGGCCCTTGCCCGGGTTGAGCACGCCGCCGTCGGCCGCGGGCAGCCGGTAGGCGAGATCGCCGCCCGCGGGGTCGCATTCGGCGAGGAGTACGGGACGCGGCCACACCGCCGCGAGGGCCGTCGCGGCAGTGGTCACACCAGGCGCGCCCTTGTCGGCGGCCAGTACGATCAGCGCCACGTCAACTTACTCCGGGCAGGTCGGCCACGGCGATCTCACCGCTGGAGGCGTATTGGACGATGGTCTTCGCCGCCGGGGCGTCGACGATCACGGTGATCAGGATGGATCCGCCGGCTCTGCCGCCGTCGCTGACGCTCTCGACGAGGGCGCTCTGTGCGAGTACGCGGCTTTCCGCCTGGTCGGTGCGGCCGGGGACGTATACGACCTGGACCCGATGGCTTCTGTCCAGGCCCGCTGGGAACTGTCCCGGTTTCAGGGAGAGGCCCACCTTGGCCTTGCCGGGCACCAGCTCGCTGCTGGCTCTGACGCCCATGTTGTGGGTCAGCAGGGTGCCGGGCACGATCGTGACGGCCGCGAAGCTCTTGACCACCTCGAACCTCTGTGACCAGGAGACGTAGTCGAGGCCGGTGTTGGCGATCTGCACCTCTTCGAGCGCGGCCGGGGTGAACTGCTGGCCGGCGCCGATCTGCTGGGTGACCCTGATCGCCGAGACGCGGTCGCCGCTGCGCAGCACGAGCAGCGTCGTGGCGAGCGCGCCGCCGAGGATCAGGAGCACGGCGAGAGCGGCCAGGGCGGGTTTGCGTTCGCGGGGTGGCACGGGGAGCTTGCGCGAGGCAGGGCCGGACAACCCCGCCGTGTTGACGGCAGGCTTTTCACTGGTCCTCATGGGTGGGGGGCTCCCATTGTGAATTGTCGAATTCACGCCATTATGTGCACCCGCCGGTGGGGGCGGGGCTGGAATGCGAGGAACCATGCTCGTTTCGCAGGTGGCGTGGTGTCAACAAGAAATAATCAATGCCTATTGTTTACAGTGAGTTGACCTGGGTGGTTTTTCGGGATAAGCGCGGCGATGGCGGGACAGAGCAGGGTTTTTTGGCGAACCGAAGGTTGCTGACGTGGAGCGATACCTTGCGTCCCTTTTCTCACACCATTCCCTCCCTTAACACGCGATGGCGGCTGGACCCTAAATGGGCAGCCGAATCAGCTGCTTTCCACAGGCCGTAATTACCGTCCGCGGTTATCCACAGGTCAGCCCATCCATGCCATTGCCGACAACCTCGGGACCTACCCTTTGTTCTGGCGTTACCTTTGCGCCCAGGCCCGATCGAGGAGACGGCACATGCGGATCATGCTCACCGTGCTCGGCGAGCAAGGCGATCGTGACGTTGTGATCGAGGGTGACAACGGCGCCACGGTGGCGAGGGTGAGTGAAGCCCTCAGCGGTCAGGCGCCGCTGGCCGAGGTCGTCCGCCTGCCCAGGGCGCGAGCCCCCTACGGCATGTCGGCGACCGAGCCCGGCGCCCGCCCCTCGGCGCGGCACACCCGGTCCGACGGATCGTCCGAGTCCAGCCGGTTCGACGCCCCCCACTCACCTGACATTCCGGGCGCCCGCGATCCTGATCGGCGTGAGGTCGGCGGCGCGTCCATCCGGGATCGGGGCGACGGGCTTGGCAGGTCGGGCGACGGGTTCGGCCGGGCAGGCGACGGGTTCGGCCGGGCAGGCGATGGGTTCGGCCGGGCGGGCGCCGTGCTCTGGCGCAACGGGCGGCCGCTCGACCCGCGCGCCCTGGCCGGAGCGGTGCTGCGCGACGGCGACAAGGTCACCCTCGACGCCCATCTCGCCCGCGCCACGATCATCGAGGAGCCCGGCGGTGTGGCCGAGGTGCGAGTGGTGGGCGGTCCGGCCGCGGGCGCCGTACACCGCCTGGGCCTGGGTGTGCACGTCATCGGATCCGACCCGATGTGCGCGATAACCGTCGCCGACCCGTCCCTCGCCCCCGAAGCCGCCATCCTGCGCGTAACCCCCGACGCGATCACGGTCGAGCCGGCCCGGCACCGCGCGCCCCAGCAGGCGCAGCGACTCAAGCTCAAGGGCCGGTGGGCCGACGAGGTCGCCGAGCTCACCGCCCGGGTCGCCGAGCGCGAGGCGGCGGAGGCGGAGCCCGTCCACTACGAGCCGCCCGAGCTGGCCGCCCAGACTCTCACCGAAGCTACCGACTGGGCCGAGCACACGCTGCTGACCTGCGGTTCTTCGGTGTTCACGCTGACCGCGATCGAGCCGCAGGACGCGCACCTGGCGCCTCTCCCCGAGGGCGGCGTCGCCTACAACCGGCCGCCGCGGCTGCGCAGGCCAGAGCCCGAGCGCACCTTCGAACGCCCCCTGGAGCCCAGCCGTGCAGAGGGGATGCGCCTGCAGTTGCTGGCCGCGCTCCTGCCCGCGGTGATGGGCGTCACGCTGGCCTACGTCATGCGCCAGCCCTACTACCTGCTCATCGCCCTGATGACCCCCCTCATCATGATCGGGCAGTGGTGGAGCGACCGCCGCCACGGCAAGAAGCAGCACCGGAAGGCCGCCAAGAAATACAAAGAGCGCCTGGAGGCGTACGAACTGGCGGTCGAGCAGGCCAGGGCCGAGGACGAGCTGATCCGCCGATCCGACGCGCCCGACCCGGCGCAGGTGCTGCTCACCGCCACCGGCCCGCGCCGGCGGCTGTGGGAGCGCCGCATCCACGATCCCGACGCGCTGCGACTCAGGGTCGGGCTGGCCGACCTGCCGGCCAACCTGGAGCTGTCCGAGGAGAAGGGCGGCGCGATCTCCCCGCCGGTCTGCCGGTCCGTGCCGGTGGCCCTGGCCATGCGCAGGCTCGGCGTGGCGGGCGTCACCGGCCCGCGCGACACCGCGACCGGCCTGGCCGGCTGGCTGATCGGCCAGTCGGCGACCCTGCACAGCCCCCGTGACCTGGCCATCGTGGTCCTGTCCGCGCACGCCGACGGCGAGCGCCGCTGGGGCTGGGTCCGCTGGCTGCCGCACTGTGCCCCGCGCGGCGGCGAGGACTGCGTGGCCCTGGTCGGCACCGACCCGGAGTCCGCCGCCCACCGTGTCGCCGAACTGGCCGCCCTCATCGACGAACGCCAGAACACCGCCATCCCCGAACTCGGCAAGATCCCCACCGGCTGGGACGACCTGGGCGGCCCGGAGACCCCGGCTCTGACCTCCTATGACGTACGCCCCTACGACGTCCTGGTCGTGCTCGACGGCGCCCAGGTCCTGCGTGGCCTGCCCGGCATGCCGCAGATCCTGCGCCAGGGCCCCCGCTCGGGCGTCTTCACCCTCGCCATCGACGACGACCAGCGCCTGCTCCCCGAGGAGTGCGCCACCGTCGCCGCGTGCGCCGCCGACGGTCAGGTGCGCCTCCTCGGCGGCGGCCTGGAGGTCATCGGCCCGGTTCTGGCCGACCTGGTCTCACCGTCGTGGTGCGACCGCGTGGCCAGGGCGCTCGGCCCGATCCGCGACGTGAGCAGGGACGACCCGGCCGGCCACCTCCCCGAGGCGGTCCGCCTCCTCGACCTCCTGCGCCTGCCCGCCCCTTCCGGCCACGACCTCGCCACCCGCTGGCACGGCCACGGCTCCACGAAGGCGGTCATCGGCATCGGCCCCGACGGCCCGTTCTCGGTCGACCTGCGGGTGGACGGTCCGCACGGCCTGATCGCCGGCACCACGGGCGCGGGCAAGTCGGAGCTGCTGCAGACGCTCATCTGCTCGCTGGCGGTGGCCAACCGGCCGGACCAGCTGACGTTCGTGCTGGTCGACTACAAGGGCGGGGCCGCGTTCAAGGAGTGCGTACGGCTGCCGCACACGGTCGGCATGGTCAGCGACCTCGACGGGCACCTGACGCAGCGGGCTCTCGACTCCCTGGCCGCCGAGATCCGGCGCCGCGAACGCCTGCTGCTGGCCGCGGGCGCCAAGGACATCGACGACTACACCGGCGAGCCGCTGCCCAGGCTCGTGCTGATCATCGACGAGTTCGCCGCCCTGGTGGCCGAACTGCCCGACTTCGTCAACGGCCTGGTCGACATCGCCCGCAGGGGCCGTTCGCTCGGCATCCACCTGATCCTGGCCACCCAGCGGCCGGCGGGCGTGGTCACGGCCGACATCCAGGCCAACACCTCGCTGCGGATCGCGCTGCGGGTCACCGAGCCCGCCGAATCCTCCGACGTCATCGACCTACCGGACGCGGCGCACATCTCCAAGTCGACGCCTGGCCGGTGCTACGTGAAGTCAGGGGTGGGGGCGGCGGCGGCCGTACAGACGGCCCGGGTGGGCGGGCGCAGCCCAGTGGCAAGCGCCTCGCTCAGAGCCGACCCGACGGGCGCGGGCGCGACACTCGGCCCAGGCGCGATGCTCGGCCCGGGTTCGACCCTCGGTCCGGGCCGCGTGGCGGGCGCGGGCGGCGGTCTGACGGGCGGCGGTAGCTTGGCGGGCGCGGGCGGCCCGGCAGGCGGCTTGGCGGGCGCGGGCGGTCAACTGCGGGTGGTCGACGTGGACTGGCGGTCCTTGGGCAGGGCGCTGCCGCCGCTCCCGGAGCCGCCGGAGGGGTCGACGATCACCGACCTCACCGTCCTCGCCGACGCGCTCATCGAGGCCGCGCGCCTGACCGGCGTACCGGAGCAACCAAGCCCTTGGCTGGAGCCGCTGCCCCCGGCCGTGACCCTCGACGAGGTCACCGCTTCCTTGACGACTGGGCCGCTGAAAAAGTCCACCGGATCGGGGACATTCGCCGAAGTCGGTCCGCTGGCCTTCGGGGTGATCGATCGGCCCTGGGCGCAGGATCGGCGCCCGCTCGCGCTGGACCTGGCCCAGGGCGGCCACCTGCTCATCGCGGGAGCGGCCCGCAGCGGCAGATCCACCGCGCTACGGACGATCGCGGGCGCCATCGCCGCACAAGCCTCCCCTGCCGATGTCCACCTGCACGCCATCGACTGCGGATCGGGCGCACTGCTCCCGCTGATGGCCATGCCGCACTGTGGCGCGGTCGTCACCCGCGACCAACTCGACCGCGTCGAACGTCTGCTGTCCCGCCTCCGCGCCGAGGTGGGCCGCCGCCAGCAACTGCTCGCCGAGGCCGGACACGCCTCACTGGCCGAATACCGCCAGGCGGGCCACCGCCTCCCCTGGCTGGTGCTCATGGTCGACCGCTGGGAGGGCTACGTGGCGGCCTTCGAGGGCTACGACTATGGCCGCCTTACGGAGGCGCTCCTGCAACTCCTCAGGGAGGGTCCGGCGGTGGGGCTGCGGGCGGTGGTGACGGGTGACCGTTCGTGCCTGCTCGGCCAGGTCTCCACGGTCTTCGACGACCGCCTCCTCCTCCGTCTGGCGGACCCGGCCGACTACGGGCTGGCCGGGCTGCCGATGAAGGGTCTGCCCGCGTCGATGCCCGCCGGCCGCGCCCTCTCGATCGGCGAACACGGCATCATCGAAAGCCAGATCGCCCTCCTGACCCACGACCCGTCGGGCCCAGCCCAGGTAGCCGCCCTCCAGTCCCTCGCCCGCGCCGCGGCCCCGCTCCGCAGCGTCCCGACGTACGCGTCCACGGCTTCACCCGGGAGAGCCACCCCCCAGCCCAGCGCGACCGCCTCTACGACATCTGCGACAAACCTCCACGAAGCCCTGGTGGGCGCCCCAGACGGCGCGTCGAGGGGGATGTCGGGCAGCGCGAGCTCCCCACACGGCGATCTCCCGGACGGCGTCCCGAGCAGCTTGTCAGGCGGTGCAACGGGCAACGCGGGCGCGTCAGCTGGCAACGTCGCGGGCGGCGCCTCAGGTGACGCGCCAAGCGGCACCTCGGGCGGCACCTCAGGTGGCACGCCAGGTGACACTTCGGGCGACAACATTCCGGGTGGCATGGCAAGCGGCGCCTCAGGCAGAACGTCGGGTGGCGGCTTCCGGGGCGATCTGCCAGAGGGGGCGGGCGGAAGGGGTCGGTCGACTCGGCTGGGACGCGGCGCGTGGCTCTGGGAGGGAGAGCCGCCGCTTCGGGTCGACGCGCTTCCCATGCGTATCACCGCCGGCCAGGCCATGGACCTGGAACCGAACTTCACCCATCCATCGCCACTGTGGGCCCTGATCGGCGCAGGCGGCGACGCCCTGGCTCCGATGGGCCTGGACCTCCTCGCCCACGGCCCCGGCGCCGTCGTCGCCGGACCGGCCCGCTCCGGTCGCTCCTCGGTGCTGGTCACGGCCGCCAGATCGCTCATCTCGTACGGCACGCCGGTCATCGCCATCGCTCCCCGGCGTAGCCCGCTACGTACGCTGGAGGGCGCCCTCGCCATCCTCGGCGGCGACGGAGCGGGCCTGCAGGAACTACTCGCCGACCGCGACCGCTACGTGGTGATCGTGGACGACGCCGAGCTGATCAACCCGGACTCCCCCCTAGGGACGGTCCTGGAAGAAGTCCTCCGATCAGGCCGAGACGGAGACCACGGCCTCATCATCGCGGGCGCGACAGGCGACCTGGCGACGGCCTACCGCGGCTTCGTCGCCGAGACCCGCAAGTCGCGCACCGGCGTACTCCTGTCGGTGCAGAGCCCGGCCGACGGCGACCTGTTCACGGTCCGCCTACCGCGCGGCGCCGTCGGAGGCCCACCGGGACGCGGCCTGCTGATCACCATGGGCAACACAACCCCCATCCAAGCGGCCATCTCGGACACCGGCCCGCCGTAGAGCCAGGCGGACCGGACCTCGACCCGCCATAGAACCAGACGGACCGGACCTCGGCGGTCCGGCAGGGCATCGCCTCCACCGAGGTCCTGCCGCGTCACTTCACTGGTGCGACCACCCACCTCGGCCCGCTCGGCGATGCGTGAGGTCGGCTGCGCCCAGCGGACCATTTTCTGGCTCGCCGGCTGCGAGATCGAGAACTTCAGCACGAGACCGATCGCTACCCGGACGAGGCGCGCATCGGCCTGTCCATCGTCCGCGAGATCTACTGTGCGGTTGGAGAGAAGTCTCGGATACCACCGGAGTGGCAGTTCGACGTGCTGACCACCTTCGGAAACCCGCTCGCTCCAATCCGCTTCAGCCCCGGTCCACGAAGAACAAGTGGGCCCGGTCCATCCGGCGTGCCCGGCCAGGGAGCGGCCGTACCCCAGTCCAGCTCGAAACGACCAGGAGACCTCCGCCCGCATCTCCGCCGAAGCCGATCCTCTCCGGCGCCGCCGCTCCCGCCATCCCCAACGAACACCACCCCCGCTCACGTGAAGTCCAGGAGGGCCCGCAGAGCTACATTGCGTCCGGCCGCGACGACCGGCGCGCAGGCCATATTGCACTGATCTGTCCAAAACGTGCTACCGTCGCGGTATGGCGCGACCGAGGGAGTTTGAGGAGGAGCGGGCGATCGAGGCGGCCATGCGGGCATTCTGGAGCGCGGGCTACGAAGGAACCTCGACCCAGGACCTGTGTGAGGCCACCGGGCTGGGGCGGAGCAGCATCTACAACACGTTCAAGAGCAAGCATGATCTGTTCGACAAGGCCCTGCGGCACTACATGGACAGCAAGACCGCCTGGCTGATGGAACTGCTCGAAGGCGATCTTCCGGTTCGGGAGAAGGTGCGGACTCTGTTGTGGCAGGCCGTCGATGTTGAGACTGGCGATCCGGTCGGGTGTCTGGTGGTCAACTCGCTGGTGGAGTTGGCGCCGCGAGATCCGGAGGTGGCCGAGCAGCTTCGGCGGGACGGCGAGCGGCGGCTGGCGGCGCTTCGGGCGGCGTTTGAGCTCGGGCAGAGCCGGGGCGAGTTGCAAGCCGGTAAGGATCCGGTCGCGCTGGCGCATTTCGTGGTCGCGGCGATCAGTGGCATGCGGGTGATGGCGCGCGGGGGTTCGGATCGGGGGGCGCTGGAGTCGGTCGCGAAGACCACGCTCGATGCGCTGCTTCTCTGACTTCCCGGGCACAGCACCACGTGAGCAGCTGACGCCCCAGACACGCACCACACGCTTCCCTGACGCCCCACACACGATCACACGCTTCTCCGGCACCCCAGACACGCACCACGCGAGCAGTTGACGCCCCGGACACGCACCATGCAAGCGCCTGGAGCAGCCGCGCGTGAGCAGCCCGACGTGGCCTCACGCGCGCGAGCAGCGCGGGCAGCCTGGCGCGGCCTCACGCGGGAGGCCCAACGCGAACGGCCCGATGCGGCGCCACGCGGGCGGGCTGGCGCGGCTGCGCGTGAGCAGGCCGGACAGGGGTCCACCGCTCCAGACGAGCACGCGTCCTTTCGCGTCTCTTGATTTTGCACTGTTCTATCCAAAACTAGGAGGAGTTCCCATGCCGTTGGCCGTGTACATCCTTGGGTTGTCGATATTCGCCCAGGGCACTTCCGAGCTCTTGCTCGCCGGGCTGTTGCCCGAAATGGCGGCTGACCTGGGGGTGTCCGTCCCCCAGGCGGGGTTGCTGATCTCCGGGTTCGCGCTCGGGATGCTGGTGGGGTCGCCGGTGCTGGCCGTGGTGACCTTGCGCTGGCCGCGTCGTACGGCGTTGCTGACGTTTCTGGCGATCTTTGCCCTTACGCATGTCGTAGGGGCGGTGACCCCGAGCTATGGAGTGCTGTTCGGCACGCGGGTGGTGGGAGCGTTCGTGTACGCGGGTTTCTGGGCGGTGGCCGCGGTGACAGCCGTGGGGCTCGTTCCGGAAGGGGCGCGGGGCAAGGCCATGAGCATCGTGGCGGGCGGACTTACCGTGGCCACCATCGTGGGGCTGCCCGCGGGGACGGTCATCGGGCAGCAGTTCGGATGGCGGGCGGCGTTCTGGGCGGTCACGGTGCTGTCGGGCCTGGCGGCGATCGGAGTGATGGCCACCATTCCCGGCGGGCGGCCCGAGCCGGGGAGCGTGCCGCAACTGGGGCAGGAGCTGCGGAACATGCTCAACTCGCGGCTCTGGCTCTCATACGGGACGACGGCGCTGGCGACCGGCGCGGTGCTGGTCACGTTCAGCTATCTCGGCGCGATGCTCATCGACACCACCGGACTGGCGGCGGGGTGGGTTCCTGCGGTGCTGGCGTTGTACGGGGTGGGGTCGCTGATCGGCATCGGCCTGGGTGGGCGTCATGCTGACGCGCGGCCCTTTACGACGTTGTACGTGGGTGTAGCGGGAGTTGTTGTTATCTCGGCAGGTTTGGGAGTGTTCGCCGGGATGCCGGGGGTGGCCATCGGGCTGATCTTCCTGCTGGGGGCGTTCGGGTTTTCCACGAATCCGGCCCTGAACACGCGGGTGTTCACCGTGGGCAAGAATGCTCCGACGCTGGCCGCCGCCACCAACTTCTCGGCGTTCAACGTCGGGATCACCGTGGGGCCGTGGGTGGGCGGCCTGGCGATCGGGGCGGGGTTCGGGTATCCGGTGGTGGCCTGGATCGGGGCCGGGCTTGGGGTCGCCGCGCTCGGGACCGTGGGGTTGTCCGCTGTACTGGACAAGAGGCTGATGCGTACGAGTGCCCTCGCCGCCCCCGAAGCTGTCAGCCGATCCGGTCGCTGACGACGACGCTCCCTCCCCGCAGTCTCGCCACGGCTCTGCGGCGCCGAGCTTCCAGGAGCGCGACGCGCCGATGGCGAGCCCTTTGTGGGGGTCAGCCGATGCGGTCGGTGACTACGCCGTCGGTTTCGCCGCCCCACACGTCGTCGTCCTCGGTCAACCAGGTGCTGCCCTCATTGGTGCTCTCCTGGGCACCGGCGCCGGCGCCGCCCATGGGCATGAACGGCATGCCGCCCATCCCGTTCCCGCCGGTGCCTGCCTTGGGCATGCCCGCGGTGTTCGACAGGCCCGAGACCATGCCGCTGTCGCCTCGGGCGCTCGTGACGGGGCCGGATGAAGGAGAGGAGGAGTAAGGGGAACTTGGGGAGTTGACGTTCGGGCTGGTGCTCGTGGGGTTGGCGTGGGAGTTGGGGGTGGGGGTGTTGGTCTGGTTCCAGTCCGAGGGGCGCTGGAAGTCCTCCAGCTTGGTGGAGGTGGGGGTGGACAGGCCCTTGGTGGGGTCGGTCAGGCCGGACGTGGGGTCCGTCATGCCCTTCGTCGGGTCCGTCATGCCCTTGGTGGGGTCCGTGACGCTGCCCGTGGGGACACTCGCACCCTTCGTCGGATCCGTCGCCCCTGGGTCCGTGGTGCCCTTGGTCGGGTCTGTGGTGCCGTTGCCGGTCGGGTCGGGGGTCTGCGTGTCGGTCGAGGGCTTGGGCGTGGTGGGGGTGTCGACGCCGTTCCAGTTCGAGCCGCCAGAGTCGATGCCGCCGTGGCTGCCGTTGTCACCCGTGCCGTTGTAGCCGCCCGTGCCGTTGTAGCCGTCTCCCAATCCGCGGGTGCCTCCGGGGTTGGAGAAGTCCGTGTTCAGGGGCGTGACCGGAGGGGGTACCGCGGTGGGGTCTTTGATGTCCGGGATCTCTTTGTGGAAGGAGTCCGGCAGTTGCTGGTAGGTCTGGGTGAGGTCGTCGTTCAGCAGGCGCAGGTGCTGGCCGGCGAGTTCGTCCTGGGAGCCCCATTCCTTGCCCTTGTCCATGGTGCGATACACGCCGGGGCTGGAGTCGTCGAAGGTGAACGTGTTGTCGCTCCAGGCCAGGCCCTTCTGGTTCATGAACTCCTGGTGCTCGACCAGCCTGTCACCGAGGGACTGCAGCGGGCGGCCCATCCAGTTGAGCTTGTCCGACACCTCGCGGACCGTCGCGTGCAGCACCCGGAGGGCCTCCTGCGCCTCGACCGACGCCTTGCCTCCCCAGCACTTGGCCATCTCGACGTTGATCTGCTCGATGACCTTCTGGGCGCCGGCCAGGGTCGAGCAGGCGTCGAGATAGGCGTTGCCCGCCTTCTTGACGGCCGACGGGTCCAGCGACTGGATGAAGTTCTTGATCTCGGCGACGCTTCTGCCGTCGTCGTCCACCTCAAGAGGCGGGCATGACGTCTTGATCATGTGCGTCTTCTTCTGGATCTTGAGCTTCTTGTCCTCGGCCATGAGGGCTCCTACACGTCCTTCGTGCCGACGTTGGCGATGTCCACGCGCTCGTAGTTGCCGGCGCCCGCGTTGATCAGTTCGATGGCGATCCGCGTCTTCTCGGCGATCTCGCGGTAAGCCTCGGTGAACTCTTTGTGGCCGTTCTGGACCGTGGCGACGAAGGTCTGGCCGCCTTCCCATCGCTTGATCTGCTCGACGGCCATCTTCAAGCCGAGGAGGTTGGCCTTCATGTCCAGGTCGTTGACCGACCCGGGCTTGTCCCCGACGAACTTGGCGAACTCATCCGTGAGCTGCTCGGCGAGCTTTTTGAGCTTGCTGGCGCTGTACGTGACGCCCTCGCGGTCGGGATCGAGCCCGGCCCAATCCGACTCCAGACGCCAGCCCTGGGCCGGCGGCGGACTCAACTTATCGGGATCTGACACAGCACCCTCCCCGAACACTACTGGTAACGAAGTTTACTCATATATCACGATCTCATGGCCTCATTTGCGACATAACCCCCACTACCCCCATAGGCAACACTTCTATGCTGTCCTCAGGCCGGATCGGAACGGAGTGGGATGCAGACCCGCAAGGATCTCTACCAGGCACATCGGCTCATGACCCAGCGCCTGGGTATGGCCCTGTTGCAGGGCGAGCCAGACCTGCCCGAGTCGCCGATGCGGCGGCACAACGTGGCGACGTTCGCCGGGATCATGGTCGGCGTTCTCATCATCGCGGGGTTCGGCATCTGGGGCATGCTCAAGCCGGGCGGGGCGACCAACCTGAGGGACGCCGGTCAGCTCATCGTCGAGGAGGAGACCGGCGCCGCCTACGTCTACAGCCAGCAGACCGGCCGACTGCTGCCCGTGGCCAACTATGTCTCCGCCCGACTCCTGCTGGACAGCGACGCCATCAAGGTCAAGACGGTGTCCGCGGAGTCGCTGGCCGGGTTCGCGCGCGGCGGGCAGGTGGGCATCGCGGGTGCTCCCGACTCGCTGCCCAAGCCCGAGCGGCTCATCAAGTCACCCTGGTCCGCCTGCGTGGTGGAGGCCACCGACCCCTCCGGGGGGCGCAAGTCGTACGTGACGCTGGTGGGCGGGACCGACGTCGGCGGCAGACCCGCCGGAAACGACGCGCTGGTCGTCAGCGACGGGCGGCAGAACTGGGCGCTCTGGGGCAACCAGCGCATGGCCGTGCGGAACGTGGACCGGCTCACCGACCAGACGCCCCGGCGGGTGCCGATCTCGTGGATCAACGCCATCGCCGAGGGGTCGGACTTCGCCGCGCCGCCGATCCCCCAGCGCGGCCGCAACATCCACGGCCCCGGCGGCGCGACGTTCAAGGTCGGGCAGGTCTTCAAGGTCGCGGCGGTCGCGGGCGCCCCCGCGCGCTGGTACGTCATGCTCGCCGACGGCCTCGCGCCGATCACCCAGACGCAGGCCACGCTGCTGATCCAGGATCCGGCCAGCCAGACGGCGTACGGCAAGCAGCACGTACGGGAGATCCCGATCGACGCGGCGAACGCCAACGCGGCGAAAGTCTCGGCCCAGCGGATCACCGGCGGCGGCATGCCGGCGACGATGCCGCGCTTCCAGGTGCCCGCCGGCTCGGCACCGCTGTGCATGGTCTACGCCAACACCGTGAAGGGGTCCGTGAAGGGCACGCTCACGGTCGGGAGCCGGATCGGCATCCCGACGCCGGGGTCGAGCGGCAACCCGGAGCGGTTCGACCAGGTGCTGCTGCCACCGGGCGCGGCGGCCCTGGCGGGGCTGCTGCCCGGCGAGAACCAGCTCTCCAACGTGCAGCAGTTCTACCTGGTCACCGACCAGGGGAAGAAATACCGGCTGGCCACGCCCGACGTACTGACCAAGCTGGGCTACGACGCCTCGAACGTGGCCCCGATACCCGCCCACCTCCTGCGCCTGATCCCCGAGGGGCCGACGCTCGACCCGGCGGCCGCCAGGACGCCGGTCTCGGACACCCCGGCCATCCGCCCGACGGGCTCCTGAACAGGAGCCCAACCGGCTCCTAAACAGGAGGTTTCCTGGACGCAAATACTTGTAAACATTAGTATCAAAGGTGCAGTTAGTACTTTGTGATACCTGGGGGGCTCATGGGGGACAAGACCGAGGGATATGAGGTCATACCGCCGGACCTGAAGAAGGCCATGGAGACCTGTGCCCATCAGGCCCCGATCGTCCGCAACGCCATGATCTCCTTCGCGCCCGCGAAGCTGCACAAGAGCGACTTCGGCCTCGCGCCCGGCGCCGACGAGCTGGGCGCCGCGTACGTCGACGGCACCGCGGAGAACGAGCACAAGGACAAGCGGTACGAGTCGGTCTACGGCTACCTCGGCGACCTGGCCGATGCCCTGGAGTTCATCAGCACGGCCCTTGAGGTCTCGGCGTACAACTACAAGGCGGCCCACCAGGCCAGCGACGTCGGAGGCCCCAGATGAGCCAGCACGGCAGCATCAACCCGCTCGAATGGGACTGGACGGCCTGGCACTTCGAGATCAACTGGGGCTCACTGCTCAATCCCGCCCCACTGCTCGACACGATCAGGTCCATGTGGCGCGCGCTCCCCACGCTCATCGGCGGCGATGAGACCGAAGGACGACTCAAGGCCGCCGCCGCGGCGCACGACAACCTCGCCAGCAGCCTGAACAAGGTCTTCGAGGTCCTCGACTCGCGCGCCCATGGCCAGCACGACGGCTACGTCGACAAGATCGTGAAGGAGTGGAAGGGGAAGGCCGCCGACGACTTCAGGAAGGTCTGGGGCCTCGTACTGAGGCACGACAACCGCGTCGCGCTCATGAAGAGCTGCACGGAGATCGCCAACATCCTCAGGATGGTCGCCGACTCGGCCGCCCACACCAGGAAGGCCATCATCGAGCTGCTCGAGACGGCGATCATCTGGTACGTCGCCTTCTACGCCCTTCGGTGGGCGGCCGGCATGTGGGGCGGCTGGCTGGCCGCGGGGGCCGCCTACATGCGGACGACGAAGATCGTGCTGCTGGCGGCCCAGGTCCTCACCAGGTTCGCGTCCGTCCTCAGGATCTGTGCCGGCGCCCTCAAGGTCCTGCCCGTGGTCGGCCGACTGAAGTGGGTGGCCAAGCTCGGCTCCGCGACGCGCACCGCGACGGCCATGACGAAGGCGGAGCTGAAGGTCGCGAAGTTCAAGAAGTACTCGGCCTACGCCGAGAAGTTCGGCGCGGCGAACTTCAAGGCGTACGCCAAGACCTCCGGCAGCGTGTACGCGGGCGTCATCGGCACGCAGATGGTGGCCCAGGGCATCAGCGGCCACAGCCTCTTCAACCTCGCCCCCCTGACCTTCACCCAGGCGGCCCGCATCACCACGGGCGCCACGCTGGTGGGCACCTTCACCCCCATAGGCGGATTCTTCGGCAAGGGGATCCTCCAGGGCGGTGCCGCGGCGAGCTGGGCGGCGACCCTGACCAAGACAGGCGCCGCCGTCGGCGAGTCCGGCATGGCCTTCGGCGGCTTCGTCGGGATGCGTAACTGGGCCTACGAGCAGATCAAGCTCAAGCTGCCCGGAGCCAGGGTCGCCGGGAAGCCGGGCAACATTCACAAGCAGTTCTGGAGTGGCATCCCGACGTCCCTCTTCCGGGTGTGGCGGCCCCTGCAGACCAACCCCGACTTCGGCGAGCTGCCCCAGTCGAATGTGCCCGTCGCCAATGGCCATGCGACTCCGCCCGCACGGGTCGGCACGGCGAGGGTCGGCTATTGGCCGGTCGACAACGGCTCGCTGTACGACATCGCCCAGAAGGTGTACGGGGACCCGAACCGGTGGCAGGAGATCTACAACGCCAACCGGGACATCATCGGTGACGACCCGCGCAAACTGGTACCCGGCCAGGTGCTGCGGATCCCGCTGGACGAGTGAAGCTTCCTCCTGGGTGAGGGTCAGGCCTCGGCCGTCCTTTCGGAGGTCTCCCTTTCTGGAGTCGTGCTGCCGCCGGGCAGTTTCCCGGCCAGGGAGTCGTCCATCTTCACGGAGAGGCCGCCCATCTTCTCGTCGTACGTCATGCCGGCGTCGGAGAACGGCGGCATGCCACCTGACTTCATGGCGGTCATCTCGGTGGGGATGGAAGCCTCCAGCATGGGGAAGAGCTTTCCGGTCATCTCGGTCTGCTGGGCGCACATGTAGAGAACGGTGCCGAGACCTCCGACGATCAGACCATGCTTGACGAGCAGACCCCTGACCGCCTTCAGCGTGATGGAGCCCCGCGCGGCCGCGAGCCCCTCGGCCGTCATCTTGGTCCAAGGGGTGGCGCCCATGGCCAGCTTCCATATGGCCATGAGGTACATGCTGGTGGCCACCGCCAGGGCCACGAGAGCGCCGTAGTGGTAAGCCTTGGCCACCGAGTTGACGGCGTCACCGGTGTCGTTACGGGTGTCCTTGAGGGACTTGACGCCATTCCTGAAGGCCGTGTGGATGCCCTCGAAGGTGTCGAAGGCCGCGCCATCCCACTTGCCCGAGGTCTTCAGCTGCTTCTTGAGGTGGTCCAGCCCGTCGGCCAGTTCGTCCAGCTCGGACATCAGGCCGGCGTGGTCGATGCTCTGCCAGGCTTTGGCGGCGTCCGACATCGCGCCGGGGTTCGACACCAGCACACCGATGCCGGCGGCGACGTAGAAGGCCCAGGGCTGTAGCATCCAGCCAGCCGCGATGGTCGCCATGGTCGCCGCCGCCTGGTAGGACGACGCGTCTGACTCATAACTCACCTGGAATCCCGCCCGATTACTTCAGGCGCGATCTCATCGTCGCCGCCCCAGACACCCTCGTCCTCGCCGAGAAGCGCGTTCTGGCGCTCGTTTTCCTTGTCGCCACCGGTCCCGGCGCCGCTCATCGGCATCATCGGCATCATGGGCATGCCGTTCGTACCGTTCAGGCCTCGCAGCCCAGCCGGTACGGCACCCGCACCCGCACCCGCTCCTCCCCCGATGCCCGTGCCGAACCCGGTACCGGTGCCGCCGCCACTGCCGATGCCCGAGCCGGGGCCGGTCCTGGTGGTGGCACCGTTCAGGTCCGGCGACAGGGTGCTGAGGTCCGGGTTCTTGACCTGCGAGGTGTTCAGCGAATTGGGGTCGAACTGAGACAGCTGCGTACCGTCGGGAAGCTTGCTGTCGACGTCGGGCATCGTCTGGTCGGGCATTTTCGGCTGGCCGTTGAGCGCCGAGTCGATACTCGGCACCTTCATGTCGGCCTGGTTCCCCCCAGGAGACGATGGCAGGTCCGTGTTGGGCAGGTTCGTCGAAGGGAGGTCGCTCGACGGCAGATCGGTCTTCGGCAGATCGGTCTTCGGCAGATCCGTCGAGGGAAGGTCCGGCTTGGGCAGATCGGTGTCTGTCCCCGGCGGTTTGCCTATGCCGGACAGGTCAGGCACTCCGGCGCCGCCGTCCGGCAGGCGGGGGTTGCCGAGGTTCCCGAGATTGCCGAGGCCATTGGGCCCGCCGCCAAGGCTGTTCGGGTCGAAGTTGATGTTCTTGACC
This sequence comes from Nonomuraea sp. NPDC052129, assembly GCF_040680095.1. NCBI lineage: Bacteria > Bacillati > Actinomycetota > Actinomycetes > Streptosporangiales > Streptosporangiaceae > Nonomuraea > Nonomuraea sp. NPDC052129. Next base: position 224,468 of record NZ_JBFAVX010000004.1, read on the forward strand.
CCGTCTCCGTTGGCATCCTCGGCCGCCTGGTAGTTGTTGGCGGCCTGCTTGAGCGCGGTCTTCCAGCTCTGCAGCGCCTTGCGTCCCTTGGCCAGCGCGTCCGCCTGCCGTTCGATCGCCTTGTCGTGGACGCTGCTGACGCCCATGCCGATCACGCCGAAGTGCGGCCACTGAACGCGCAGGTTCTCCGTCTTGCCCTCGAGCGTGGTGATGACCCAAGTGTGATCGTCTATGGACTTGCTATTGGTGTCGAGTGCACTGGCCTTGAACGAGACGCCAGGCGACATCGTCGGCAGTTGCCCGCCGTTCTGCAACTGCGCAAGCTGAGCCGCCTGGCTGGAGTTTTGCCCCGAGTCGCCCATCCCACTCCCTGTAGCGCGGTCAGCAGATGACCGGGTCGGTCACGTCGTGCGCTGAGTTCCAGTCGTCCTTGTCCGCGGGGAGCCAGGTCATCCGTTCGAAGTCCCCTTGGTCCTGGCCCGCGCCAGCACCGGACATCGGCATGAACGGCATGCCGTTCATACCGTTCGCCGAGGTCCGCAGGCCCGCCGCGAGCCCTTGGCCCGGGGCGCCCATGGCGCCGTTCGGCGAGCCGAGCACCGAGGGGACGCTGGGCGTGCCGGTGGGCGACAGGACGCCCACCGGGTTGGGGGCGATGGTGCTCACCGGGTTGCCGGTCACGGTCGGGGTGATGACCGGCGTGGTCGGCGAGTAGGACGACACTTCCGTCCCGTTCGGGTCCAGGCCGCCCTTGGGGTTGTCGCTGCTGGTCTTGTCGTCCTGGCCGAGCACCGGCGGGACCGTCTGGTCCTGCTTGCCGGAATCGCCGGTCTGCGAGGGGTCCTGGCTGCCGGTGCCGTCGCCCGGCGTGGTGCCGCTCTGGTCTCCGGTGCCGTTACCGCTCTGGTCGCCACCGTTCTGGTCACTGCCGTTCTGGCTGTTGCCGTTCTGACCGTTGCCGGTGTCCGAGCCAGGCTTGCCGCCCGAGTCGGAACCGTTCTGGTCGCCGGTGCTGGAGCCGCCCGTGCTGCCGCCGCGCGAGCTGTCAGAGCCTGTACCGCTGCCCGTGGAGCCCGTACCTCCGGAAGAACCGCCGTCCGCCCCGCCGGAGCCGTTCCCGTTCCCGCCGGCGTTGACGCCCGCGCCGGTCGGGTATCCGGGGTCGCGGTAGGAGCCCGTACCACCCGGAATCGAGACGGCGGGCAGCTCGTACGACACGTCGTGCGGGACCTGCAGCGTGTAGAGATCAACGATCTTCTTGTTGAGCTCCTGCATCGCCTTCTGGGCCTCGCGGTCCGCGGCGGCCTTCGCGGCCTTCGCGTTGGCGGCCTCGTCCACCATGATTTCAGAGCTGGGGACGTCGTTCTTAGACTCGGTGTTCGTCGAGATGCCCTCGACCTTCGAGATCGTCTCAGGGAGGTAGCCCGCGTACTGGCGCAGGGCGGAGCCCATCATCTCCAGCTTGGTGGACAGCTCGCCGCCGGAGGCGTGCAGCATCTGCAGCGCGTGGCGCGCCTTGCTGGCGTCGGGGCCCTTCCACACAGTGAGGATCTTGCCCGCGTGCTCTTCCAGCGCGTTGACGGCCGACTCGATCGCGCTCGACGCCTTCTCGTAGGCGAACCCGGCGTCCTCGATCTGGGTGGGCTCGGTACTTTTCAGCATCGTCAGGATCTCGTCCCTGGACGCGTTTACCGTCCCGCCCTCCGGCATCTTGTCGAACGACAGGATGACGACGACATGCCTGCCGCCCTTGCCCTCGGCCATCAGCCCTTGCCCTCGTTGGCCTTGTCACCGGCGCTGTGGTTGGCGGCGCACGCCTCGACGGCGGCGATCACGTCCTTGTAGGCGTCGACGAATTCCTTATAAACCTGCGCGAACTTCTTGCCGCCGCTGTTGGCGCCGACGGTCTGGCTGAAGGCACTGGCGTCGTGCCACGTACCGATCTGCGCCTCGGACAGCTGGCAGTGGTCCAGGATGCCGTTCACGGAGCCGTTGGTGTAGCCCTCCGCCGAGCCGGGTCCCGTCATACCACCGAGGTACGACTTGAGCTCTTTGGCGATCGCCCGCATCTGGGTGGGGGAATGCTCCCGCCCCGCTCCCGAGTCGAACAGATCAGGATCGATGTACAGAGGGTCTTGGCCCTCCATTGCGTCCTTCTGGGTCATCCCCATCCCCCATAGAAAAAGGAACCCGGCCGGCGCTTCGAGGCACCGGCCGAGGGAGGCACGATCGCCGCAACGGACTTCTAGTTGGTCCAGATGCTGATGTTGCGCCGCTCAGCGTTCTGGTAGTTGCCCTTAGCGATGTTGACAGCCGCGGCCGCGTCGAACAGCTGCTTGCCCATCTCCACCTCGAGGAGGTCCCACTGGCGCTTCTTGTCGTCGAAGAGAGCCTGCGCCTCACCCTCCCAGTCCGCGCCGAGGGTGGACTTGACGTCCGCGTAGAGATCGTCCGTCACCCGGTCCAGCTCGGTGACGACCGACTTCAGCTGCTCGTACGCCGCTTCCATGTTGGGGAAGTGGGCGAAGGTGTAATCGTCTGGGGTGGACTGATCGGCCATGAGTATCTCCGTCCTAGGCGTTGGGGGGGCTTAGCGGTTCGACGCGTTGATGAGCGAGTCGATACGGCCGCCGCTGCCAGCGCTGTTGAGCCCGCTGGAGAGGTCCATGTTGTGCTGCGCGGCGTCGGCATACACCTTGGCGTTGATGTTCATCTTGTCGTAGATGTCCTCAAGGAGCTTGATCACCTTGTGGAAGTCAACATCCCAGGCGTCAAGGGCTTGGCCGAACTTCACGCCGGCGTTCCCCTTCCATCCGGTGGCCATCAGTTCACCCTTGATGGTCTGCACCCTCTGGCGCATGCCCTCGATGTACTGAGCTGCAGACTCGCACTGGCCAGCGGCCTTGATGAGCTTTGAGGGAGCGGTACCTACAAGTGTTCCGTCCGCCATTGGACCTCCAGGTCAACTTAGTCTGGTTCTGTACGGCGGCGCCGTAGGTCCGGTCAACCCGGGTACCCCCGCAAACAACATCAAACGGCATGCTAGCCCCCATCTGCCCCAGAAATAACAGATACTTAACATAACGGCTAGATCACTGTTAGGCGTCTTTTAGGTAAACGCGCAGGTAGACGGCTCGGCGATTTCTGACCTCGGCTACCGGCCTGCGGTCGCGGCCGGTCGTAAACCTCACAACCTGTACGGCTCAGCAGCCTCACGGCTACGCTTTTGTCGCTTCTGTGTTGATTGCTGGGGAGGGCGACAGGGTGGCCGAATTCGGGAGTATGGGGCGTCCGAGCATCGACAGTCTGCTCAACTGGAGCACTCCCCCGCCGCAGGACGGGCCGGGTGAGGTTCAGGTGGGCACCGCGCCCCCGGGCTCGGTCGACGGCAATACGACCGTCCTTGTCGCAGGCGGCGGTGACTCTCCACGGCCGGATCAGGCGGGTCCCGTCGACGATCCGTCGATCCCGCCCGACCAGGTGGGCCCCGCCAACGACCAAATCCCGCCTGACCAGGTAGGGCCGGCCAACGACCAGATCCCGCCGGATCAGGTGGGGCCGGCCGACGGTCAGGGGGATCCGACGGTGGCCGAGATCCAGTCCGACCAGCTGAGCTTCGGGCCCGAGACGGTGGACGACGTGACCGACGGCGAGCCCGGCTCGGTCGATCCGCAGGCCGCCGAAGGTGACCCGGCGTGGGAGCCCTCGGACGCCGACGAGAGCGGCGACCCGGACAACCCTGACGGCTCGGACGACGCGACCGAGGACCCGGACGCCCCGCAGAACCAGGACGACACCGGGAACCCGGACAACCCAAGCGACCAGGACGGCACGGACACCGGCGACCAGGGCGACACCTCGGACCCGCAGCAGAGCGACCCCGGCAGTTCCGACGGCCAGCAGGACCCCTCCGGCTCCGAGACCGACCCCCAAGGCCAGACGGACCCGAACGCCCAGCAAGACCCCGCGAACCCGCAGACCGATCCGAACGGCCAGACCGATCCCGGCCAGACCGACCCCAGCCAGCCCGGCGGCCAGGACGACACGACCGTCCCCGAGACTCCCTCGACGGACCCACCGGCCGACGGCGGCGCCGAAGACCCCAGCTCCAGCCTCCCGGAAACGCCGGAAACCCCCACTCCCGAGACGCCGAACACCGAAACGCCGGCTACGGACACCCCGACTCCGGAAACGCCCAGCGCTGAGACCCCCGGCACCGGAGGCGCCGACACGCCGTCCGTCCCCTCTCCCGACTCCTCCGGAGGCGGCGGTGGCGGAGGCGGCCAGGGCGACGGCAAGTCAGACGGCAAGGACGGCAAGGACGGCAAGGACGGCAAGGGTGGCAAGGACACCGGCGGCACCGCGAAGGACGACAAACTCGCCGGAAGCGGGCTCAGCGGCGGCTGGCGCAAGGCCCGCCCCGAGGTCTTGGAGAAGCTCGGCAAGAAGATCGGCCCCAGCAAAGGCGGCGACGGCAACACCCCGGGCGACCACATGGGCGCCGCGGAGAACACCGCACGGAACATCGACATCGGCTTCCCGGGGTTCGGCCTGTTGGGCGCGATGGCGTTCACCCCCGCGTACCACTCGGCCCGCTCGTCGGCCGCCGACTATCTCAAGAGCGCCAAGAACCAACTGGGTGTCTGGGACGAACAGCTCCGAACCGGAGCCGACATCGTCCGTCAGGCCAACGACAAGAGCACCGCGAAGTAATGACCCCGGAGACGACATGGACGCTTACTCAAACGGCTCACTCTACTACTCCCTAGCGTTGGCAGGTTGCCTCTATGCCTCGTTTGTGCCGTCCAATCCCGTACTAAGGACGGTCTCCAAGTTCGCCGGGACTCTCGTCGGCACGATGTACTCCAGCCCCTCCGACATCCGCGAGGCGGCCAGAAACACCCGCGACATGAAGACGACGATCCACGACGCGGCAACGTCCATCGACACCGCCCTGAACACCATCGACTCCGACGACTGGGAGAAGATGGCGCGTCCGGATGTCGACGCCGCAGTGAAGAAGTTCACCTCCGAGGCCAAGAACAGCTCGCAGGTCTACGAAGAGCTCGCGGGAGCGCTCGACCAGCTCGCCCGGAATTCCTTCCAGATGTCCGTGGCCAGTCTCTCCGTAGCCACGATCCTGGTCACCCTGTCCCATGCCAGCGTCGTGAGCAAGTTCATCCCCGGCTTCGGAGCGGCGGCGGACCTCGCCACCGCGGCTTCGGGCAGCGCGGCACTCGGAACGCTGAGGACGGTCGCGACCAGCAGCATGGCCGTCTTCGCGAAAGCCGCCGCTATCGCCGGCCTCGTCGCGGTAGTCATGCAGATGGTCCAGAACTCCTCGACGAAGATGGGCAAGGCCGTCACGCCCACGGACCCCAAGTCGATGCCCGCGTTCGAGCAGGTCGTTATCCCCAACCTGCCGATGTTCGGCAAGGACGGCAAGGCCCTCGGCATGAAGAAGGACGCCTAAAGGTCAGAGGTCCAGGCGGCGGCGGATGCGGTCGAGCTCGCCCATGACGTCCTCGAACGTCCGGTTGTAGGCGGACTCGGCCTCTTTGATCTTGTTCAGGGCGGCGTCGGGGTCCTCGACGTACTTCATCGGGTTGTCCTCGTCACCGAACGCCTGGCCCATGGCCTCGGTGACCTGGTGCTGCAGGTCCGCGGTCGCGGCCTGGAGCTGCTCCTTGATGATCTCGGCGAGCTCGCCCGAGCTCAGGCGCATCGCCTTGGGATGCAGCTGGAGCTCGCGCAGCCCCTCGCTGCCGTACTCGATCGTGACCAGGCCGTCGTCGTCCTGGGCCCGCCCGACGAGGTCGGTCATGTTCTTCTGGAGCTCTTCGATGCGCGCGAACTGCTCGTCCGCGCCCTTGAGAAGCTTCTCGATGTCGATGTTCGCGAAGTCCCCAAACTCCTGCATCTTCACTCCACTCTCACAACACTGTTAAATCGCGCAGCAACCTATCACCCGGACAAACCGCGCACCCAGGAATAGACCTCGAGAACGCCCAGCGCGAGCGGGAAGAGCTCGACGATCAGGATGACGTCCACGATGTCCGCCGCGCGGCCCCAGAACGGCGACGGCTTGCCCGTGGGCAGCCAGAGGCCGATGCCGACGGCGGTCAATGCCAGCCACAGCATGCCGATCGCCACGGCCACGGCGCCGATGACGCCGGACTTCGGGCCGAGGGTCAGCGCGAGCAGGCCGAACGCGGTCAGACCGACGGTGATCAGCCACAGCCGCTGGCGTACCCCGCGGAAGACCCGGGCCCGCATCATCAGCGTCAATCCGAGCGTCCCGGTCATGAGGGAGGCGATCCAGCCGCCGTACGTGGCCAGCAGGACCTCGGAGACCAGCGCCACCAGACCGACCGCGATGATCATCCCGGTGGCGTAGCGCTGGGCGATGACCGTCCGCTCCTGGATGGCCGCGCTGTTCAGGCGCTGGTTGTCGGCCCGCAGTTCCTCCGCGGTGGTGGGCATGGCCGGGAGCGGCACCTTGGCCAGCCGGAACGACAGCGTGGGGACCAGCGGGCTCAACGCCAGCAGGATCGACACCGTCACCGCGGCCACTCCGGCGGGTGGCGGTCCCCACACCATGACCACGGCCGCGCCTATCGCCCCGAACGTCGTGGCGATGGCCGTACCGAGGAATCCCGGCACGCCGTCGGAGATCAGCGCACCCGCGATGGTGGCCACCAGCGCGGTGCAGGCGAGCGCGGCCAGCAGGTGGGGAGCGCCGACACCGGCCAGGGTGCCGCCGCTGGCCGGCGCGAACAGGCCCGCGATGAAGCCGTACGGCAGCGCCCCGTGCCCGATCAGGGCGCCCGCCAAGGAGTCGCCCACCGCTCTCGACAGGGCCGCGCCGGTGGCCACGACTACGAGCGCCATCAGCCCGGCCACCACCGTGACGACCAGCGCGGGAGCTCCGGACAGCGCCAGGGCGATCGCGCCCAGGACCAGCAGCCCGAGCGCGCCGCTCGCGCCCATCAGCCGGGTGTGCCTGGTCTCCCAGGTGCCCGATGAATTCTTGACTCCGGTCGCGACCACGTCGGCCACGTCGTCGTACAGCGCGGGCGGCAGGATCGCCTCGCGCGGCCTCAGGTAGAGCACCTCGCCGTCGAGTATGCCCAGCGCGCCGAGGCTCTGGCCCAGGTCGAGCGGGGAGCCGCCGAGCCGCTGCAGCGTCCAGCCGGGCGCGGCGGCGGACTCGCCGCCCAGCTCGTCCAGGGCGCGCAGCAGGCCGGGCAGAACGTGCGGCAGCGGGATGTCGGCGGGCAGCGCCAGGTCGGCCTTGCGCCGCGGTCCCACGATCGTCACGTGGCACAGCGCGGGCAGCGGCACGTGCACCTGGGCGAGCGAGCTCACCTGCATGGGTCCCTGCGAATGCGGGGCACCCTGCAGGTGCGGCGGGCCTGGCAGGCGCGGGGGACCCTGCGGATACGGCCCCTGAACGGCCGGTCCGTGGACCATCGATCCCATGGCTGGACTCCGTCCCACGAGCATCATGGACAAGAGAGAACATATCGGGTCGCTTCTGGTAAGAAGGTCAGCAACCGATACGGAGGACCATCCCACGGTGAGCATTGTCGTTGTCCGGCGACCCGAACGCCGTCCCAGCCCCAAGCCGCCACGCGGGGAGATCCTGCTCGAATCGCCCCCTGAGATCCCCGAGGTCCAAGGGCAGGGCTTCATGCTGGTGCTCACGTACCTGCCCATGGTGGCGGGCGCCGCGGCGATGGCCCTGATGTTCACCGCAGGCGGCAACTCCAACCCGATCATGTACGTGGCGAGCGGCATGTTCGCGGTGTCCATGCTCGGCATGACGCTGGGACAGATGGGCCGCCAGTCGGGCGAGCGCAAGCACAAGCTCAACGGCGCCCGCCGCGACTACTTCCGCTACCTGTCGCAGGTGCGCAAGAAGGTCAGGCGGGCGGCCAAGCAGCAGCGCGAGGCGCTGGAGTGGAGCGGCCCCGAGCCCGACGCGCTCTGGTGGATCGCGATGGGCCCCCGCCTGTGGGAACGCCGGCCGCGCGACGACGACTTCAGCACGGTACGGCTCGGCACCGGCGTACAGAAGCTGGCCATCCAGCTCATCCCCCCGGACTCCAAGCCGGTGGAGGACCTGGACGCGCTGTCGGCCGGCGCGCTGCGCAGGTTCGTCAGGGCGCACGCGACGGTGTCGGAGCTGCCCGTGGCCGTGGCGCTGGGCTCGTTCGCGCGCATCAAGCTCAGCGGCGACCCGGCGGCCATGCGGGAGCTGGTACGGGCCATGATCGCCCAGATGGCGGTGTTCCACTCGCCGGACGACCTGCGCATCATGGTGTGCGCCGGCCAGGAGTGGATGGGCCACTGGGACTGGGTCAAGTGGCTGCCCCACGCGCTGCACCCCGACGAGGTCGACGCCGCCGGACCGGTGCGGCTGATGGCCGAGAACATGAGCGAGCTGGACCGCCTGGTGGGCGCCGAGCTCAAGGAGCGAGCCAGGTTCCGGCCCGGCTCGCCCGCGGACGCCCTGCCGTACCACGTGCTCATCGTCGACGGCGGGCACGTGCCCCACGACTCGCAGCTCGGCACGGACGCCATCCAGGGCGTCACGGTGATCGACCTGTCCGGTGCCACGGGGCCGGTGGAGGAGAAGGCCATGCTGCGGCTGGAGATCCAGCCGGACGGCTTCCACATGATCAAGCTGGACCACGCCGGCAAGGAGAACAAGACCCGGCTCGGCAACCCCGACAAGCTCGACTACCTGCGGGTGGAGGGGCTGGCCCGACAGCTCGCGCCGCTGCGCGCCTCGGCCACCAGCGGCGGCGAGGTCGAGGACGTGCTGGCGGTCAACACCACGCTGACCGACCTGCTCGGCATCGGCGACCCCATGCGGCTGGACCCGGCGCTGACCTGGCGGCCACGAGCGGGCCGCAACCGGCTGCGGGTGCCGATCGGCCTGGGCGCCGACGGCCGGATGGTCGAGCTGGACATCAAGGAGTCGGCGCAGGGCGGCATGGGGCCGCACGGCCTGGTCATCGGCGCGACCGGCTCCGGCAAGAGCGAGCTGCTGCGTACGCTGGTGCTCGGCCTGGCCGTCACCCATTCGTCGGAGATTCTTAACTTCGTCCTGGTCGACTTCAAGGGCGGCGCCACCTTCCTCGGGCTCGACACGCTCACCCACGTCTCGGCGGTCATCACCAACCTGGAGGACGAGCTCCCGCTGGTCGACCGCATGTATGACGCGCTGCACGGCGAGATGGTGCGCCGCCAGGAGCTGCTGCGCTCGGCCGGCAACTACGCCTCGCTGCGGGACTACGAGCGGGCCCGCGAACAGGGCGCCGCGCTGGCGCCGATGCCGACGCTCTTCGTGGTGCTGGACGAGTTCAGCGAACTGCTGTCGGCCAAGCCGGAGTTCATCGAGCTGTTCGTGATGATCGGCCGGCTCGGCCGCTCGCTCGGTGTGCACCTGCTGCTGGCCTCCCAGCGGCTGGAGGAGGGCCGGCTGCGCGGCCTGGACACCCACCTGTCCTACCGGATCGGCCTGCGGACGTTCTCGGCCATGGAGAGCCGTGTCGTGCTCGGTGTGGCCGACGCCTACGAGCTGCCGTCCGCGCCGGGCAACGGCTTCCTCAAGTTCGACACCACCGGGATGACCAGGTTCAAGGCCGCGTACGTCTCCGGTCCCTACCAGAGCGACCCCCGCAGCGCGGCAGCCGAAGGCGATGACAAGACGATCCGCCAGGTCGTCGAGTACGGCCCGGCCTACGCGCCGCTCCCGATCGTGGAGGAGCCGGCAAAGGAGGTCGCCAAGCCGGACGACGAGCGGGGGCCGCGGAGCAGCCTGCTGGACATCGTCGTACAGCGTCTGGCCGGTCAGGGCCCCGCCGCGCACCGGATCTGGCTGCCGCCGCTCGGCGAGCCGCCGACCCTCGCGCACCTGCTGCCTCCGCTGTCGGTGACTCCGGAGCTGGGCCTGTCCACGCCCGGCTGGGACGGCAGGGGCCGCCTCGCCGGGGTCGTGGGCATCATCGACAAGCCGTTCGAGCAGCGGCGCGACCCGTACTGGCTGGACCTGTCGGGCGCGGCCGGCCACGTCGGCGTCGCGGGTGGTACCCAGAGCGGCAAGAGCAACGTGCTGCGCACGCTGGTGACCAGCATGGCGCTCACGCACACGCCGCGCGAGGTGCAGTTCTACTGCCTGGACTTCGGCGGTGGCGCGCTGGCCGCCCTGGACGGCCTGCCGCACGTCGGCGGCGTGGCCACCCGCATGGACGCCGACCGGGTACGCCGGACCGTCGCCGAGATCGCCGCCGTCCTCCAGCAGCGCGAGCGCGACTTCGCCGCGAGCGGCATCGACTCGATCGCCACCTACCGCCGTCTCGTGGCCGCCGGAGAGTACGAGGGCGACGGCTGGGGGGACATCTTCCTGCTGATCGACGGCTGGCTGACCATCCGCCAGGAGTTCGAGGCGCTGGAAGGGGTCATCACCGACCTCGCGGCCCGAGGGCTCGGCTACGGCATCCACATCATCGCCTCCACCAACAAGTGGTCGGAGTTCCGCGCGGGGATCAGGGACCTGTTCGGCACCCGGCTGGAGTTCAAGCTCGGTGACGCCTACGAGTCGGAGGTCAGCCGCAAGGCGGCGCTGGCCGTACCGGAAGGCGTGCCCGGACGCGGGCTGACCAAGGAGGGCATGCACTTCCTGTCCGCGCTGCCGCGCATCGACGGGGTGCGCGGCGCCGACGACCTGTCCGCCGGCGTGCGGTCGCTGGTGGAGGTCGTACGGGCCTCCTGGCAGGGTCCCGCCGCCCGCCCCGTGCGGCTGCTGCCGTCGCTGCTGCCCGTCACGTCGCTGCCCGACCCCGCCCTCACCGGGCCGAACCGGATCGCCATCGGCATCGACGAGGCCGCCCTGGCGCCGGTCGCGATCGACTTCGACGTGGACCCGCACTTCATCGTGTTCGGTGACACCGAGTGCGGCAAGTCGAACGTGCTCAAGCTCATCATGGAGGGCCTGGTCGCCAGGAAGACGCCCAAGGAATGCATGATGATCGTGCTCGACTATCGGCGCGCCCTGCTCGACACCGCGGTCACCGACCACCGCATCGGGTACGCGGCCTCCAGCACCGCGGCGGCCGAGCTGATCCAGGACGCGCGTACCGCGCTGCTCAAGCGGCTGCCCCCGGCGGACCTCACGCCGGAGCAGCTCAGGGAGCGCAGCTGGTGGCAGGGCTCCGACCTGTACATCATCGTGGACGACTACGACCTCGTCGCCACCTCGAACAACCCGCTGGCGCCCCTGGCCGAGCTGCTGCCGCAGGCTCGCGACATCGGTCTGCACCTGATCATCTCCCGCCAGATGGGCGGCGCGAGCCGGTCCATGTTCGACCCGGCCGTCCAGCGGCTCAAGGAGATGGCCAGCCCGGCGCTGATCATGTCGGGCAACAAGGACGAGGGCGCGCTGTTCGGCAATGTGCGTCCGCAGCCGCTTCCGCAGGGGCGCGGCTTCTACGTGGACCGGAGGTCGGGCGCGCGCCTGATCCAGACGGCCTTCCTGGACACGCCGTAGGTTGTCACCCGTGTCACATGTGCGCTACCGGCTGACCGGCACGTCCTTCCCCGGCACCGTGGAACTGACGGTCTGGGCTGATGGGCGGGCCCGGCTGGAGCACGCGCGCGCGGGCGGGGTCCGGGCCTGGACCGCCGAACTGGACCGGGCCGTGTGGCCGTGGCTCGTGGACGGCCTGCGCTCGGCGCGCTTCCCGCACGTGGCGGCGCCTACGCCGCTACCGGGCTCCACGCTGCGCGAACTGACGGTGGTCGCCACTGGGGTCAACGCCGAGGTCGCGGGGTCCGCCGGAGGCGTGGAGGACGGCGCGGGAGGTCCGGACGGTGGGCCGGGCGGGTCGTTGCTGTTCGGGTGGCGTGATGGTGGCGAGCTGGGGCTGGAGCCGGTCCTGCGGATACTCGACGCGCTGGTGTACCAGGTCGGCGACGGTGCCGTCCGGGAGACGGCGAACGAATTGCCGAGGCTGGCCCACCGCTCCACCCTGGACCGCGCGCTGCCGCCGCCGGACCCCGGCGAACCGGCCGCCGCCGCCTTCGGGACCGTGGGCGGGCGGCCGGCGTACGCGCTGTCCCGTCCCGGACGCACTTTCAGCCTGTACGGCCTGCCGTACGGCGAGGACCTGGGCACCGCCACCGTCACCAACGCGCCCACCCGGGCGGTCGCGCTCGGCACGGCCGGTGGCCGGGAGATCGTCGCCACCGGCGGCGACGACCTGGTCATCAGGGCCTGGGACACCGGCACCGGGCAGCAGCTCCACGCCACGGCCGGCCACGACGGCCCGGTCCTGGCGCTGGCCGCGTCCGGTGGGCTGATCTACACCGGCGGCGCCGACGGCGTGCTGCGCGTCTGGGACGCGGCGGGGTCGCTGGGCGAGCTGGCGGAGCGGCACGAGGGCGCGATCAACGCGGTGTGCGTCGATGGCACGCTGCTGGTCACCGGCTCCGACGACGGGGCCGTGCGGCTCACCGACCTGTCGGACGGCCGCACCCTGCACTCGCTGCCCGGCCACCCGGGCTGGGTGAACGCGGTCGCCGCCGCTGACGGGCTCGTCGCGTCGGCCGGCTCCGACCGGTTGATCCGGATCTGGGACGCGGGCACCGGTCAGGAGCTCCGCGCACTGGAGGGGCACGAGGCGAGCGTGACCGGGTTGACCTTCCTCAGCGTGGCGGGGCGCTCGGCGCTGGCGTCCTGCGCGCTGGACGGCCAGGTCGCCGTCCACGACCCGCGTACCGGAACACTCTTGGCCACCTGGCACTCAGGCCAATGGGCCACCGCCATCACCACCACCCCCGAAGGGCGGGCCACCACCGCGACCGGTGCCGTGTCGGAGTGGCTGGTTACCGCGGGTGATGGGGTGCGTGTCTGGACGGCCGATGGCACCCTGTCGCGGGAGCTCACCGGCGCCGTCGCAACCTCGGTCGCCAGCGACGGGGCGCTCGTGGCCGCCGGGTCCCCTGGCGGCACGCCGTGGTTCTGGCGGCTGGCCGACGGCGGCTTCCTGCCCGAGACGGCCGCCGCCTCCGGGGACGGCGGCCTCCTACCCGAGGCGGCCGCGGCCGCCTCCGGGGACGGCGGGGTCACGGGTCTGGCGTTCGACGGCGGCAACCTGGTCTGCGGCACCGACAGTGGCACCGTCCGCGTGCATCATCCGGTGGACGGCGTGGTCGCGGTGCCGACCCCGCACACTGGTCAAGTGCTCGCGCTCGCCCTCGACGGCGACCTGCTGGTCTCGGGCGGCATGGACGGCACGGTCAGGACCTGGGACGCGCTCTCGGGCCGGCCGCTGCGCCGCCTGACCGGCCATACGGCGGGCGTCACGTGCCTGGCCATGGGCCGGGTCGGCGGCCGGATCGTGATCGCGTCGAGCGGATACGACCGGGTGGTCAGGACCTGGGACGCGGCGACGGGCCGGCCGCTGTCGGAGGTGCACGGGCACCCGCTGCCGGTGTACGCGCTGGCGTTCGGCACGGTCGGCGGCCGGGCCGTACTCGCCGCCGGCAGCTATGACGGGCTGGTGCCGGTGCGCGACGCCGAGACGGGCGAGGACGTCGTCGTGCTCGGCGGCAACCCGGGCACGGTCCGGTGCCTGCGCTTCCTCAGTCCCGACGGACCCGACGGACCCGATGTGCTGGCCGTGGGCTGCGACGACGGCACCGTACGGCTGTGGCGCCTGCCGGACGGCGAGCAGGTCGGCGGGACCCGGCTGGGGGACGTCCCGCTCGCCCTGTCCAGCGATCTGTACGCGGTCACCCATAACGGGCTGAGCCGCCTAACGCCCCCAGAATCGCAGTGACCCAGAACGGGCCGAACCGTCCCACGCCCGGTTCGGTCGAGGCAGCCTCGGCCGTCTACGGTGGGCCGAGCACGTCGTCCACGCCCAGCTGATCGAGGACCTTGAGCGCCAGCTCGACGTGTGACGCCTCGTAGGGGAAGTCGAACGGCCTACTGCCAGGTGCCTCGTCGCGGTGTCCGATCGTCACACCCCGGTGTTCTGAAGGCACGAACTCCGCCCGGACGAGCAGCGCCGAGCCGTCCGGCAGCACGTGTCTGCCGTTGACGAACCGGTCGAGACCTGCCCGCACGCGCGTGCCAAGGTGGCCCAGCGGCGACATATCGGAACGGTAGGCGAACCTGACGGTGTACTCCGTGACGGGCCGCATCACTCCGTCACGTGCCTTGACAGTCATGTCGCGACGCTCGATGGCCGCGACCCCCGGGTCACGTGCCCCCATGTTCACCGGCTGGACCTGCCTGCGCGCGGCCACCAGATCGGCCGGACGGAAGGTGTGCGGCTTCCCCCCGTGCGGCGTGGCCCCCCAGTCGGTGACCGCCTCGCCCACCCTTCGCGCGTCCCATGCCGCCCGCTCGCGCGCGGCTACGGCGTCCGGCTGGGGAACCGGTTCGGTCGAGGCGGCCTCGGCCGTCCGCGGTGGGCCGAGCACGTCGTCCACGCCCAGCTGATCGAGGACCTTGAGCGCCAGCTCGACGTGTGACGCCTCGTAGGGGAAGTCGAACGGCCTACTGCCAGGTGCCTCGTCGCGGTGTCCGATCGTCACACCCCGGTGTTCTGAAGGCACGAACTCCGCCCGGACGAGCAGCACCGAGCCGTCCGGCAGCACGTACCCGCCGTCGACGAACCGGCTGAGAGCCGCCCGCACGCGCCTGCCGAAGTAGCCCAAGTCCGCCCGCGACATATCGGAACGGTAGGCGAACCTGACGGTGTACTCCGTGACGGGCCGCATCACTCCGTCACGTGCCTTGACAGTCATGTCGCGACGCTCGATGGCCGCGACCCCCGGGTCACGTGCCCCCATGTTCACCGGCAGGGCCCGCTTGCGCGCGGCCACCAGATCGGCCGGACGGAAGGTGTGCGGCTTCCCCCCGTGCGGCGTGGCCCCCCAGTCGGTGACCGCCTCGCCCACCCTTCGCGCGTCCCGTGTCTCCCCCTTCATGTGCGAGCCCGTATGCGGGAACTCCCCAAGAGCCTTGGGCGGCCCGGCGGGCTGCCCGGGTCCTGGGTCGTCGTGCAGCCGTTCCACGAGCCGGGCGAAGTCCGCACCGTCGAACGCGAGGCCGTGCCATTCCCCCGCCTGCAGGGTCCGCAGTTCGGTGGTGACGCGGACGAAGTCCACGGATCCCGTGGCCAGTACGGGCGAGTGCTCCGCCGCGTAGCTGAACACGGCCGAGGCGCGGCGGACGGCGGCCTCGCTCGGGGGCTCGCCGAGGAACTCTCCGGCCGCCCTGCGCAGGGCCGGTGCTCCTGCCTCGCCGGGATGCGGCTGTCCGCCGGTGTAGGCGAACCATTCCGCGAGCCTCGACAGGCCCTCGACGGTCCTCGGAGCGACCTGGTTGTGGCCCAGGACCGCCTCGGTCTCCGCCTTGAGCCACGCCGCGTCGGGCAACCCCGAGTCCGGCCCCCTGCCGAGGAACTTGACCAGGCCGTGCAGGCGGCGCAGGTCTCGTACGGTCGGGGCGTCCATGACGGCGCCGTAGAGCGAGTGGGCGGCGTCGAAGAGCGCGCCGGTGTAGGCGATGTGGCGCTGGGTGACCCGATCGCCGAACAGGGAGTGGGCACGATCCAGCACCTGCACGTGGTCGAGCAGGTCACCGCCTCGATGGGGGAACTGGACGAGCAGGTCGCGCAGGTACCGGGGAAGGCGCAGCGTCTCGGGGGTGTGGACCGGCCGGGTCCATTCGTCGGCCGGCTGCCGGAACCCCGCGTCGCCCTCGGCGAAGCGGTCGGAGCGGGGCAGCAGGTCAGAGAAGTGAGCCAGGTGGTGGTCGAGCAGCGTTGCCCGTGGCGGGACCTCGTGGCCCGCGTGATCTATCAGGACGCTTTCGGCGGCCGAGCGCACGCGGGACGCGTCACCCATCAGGTTGGCGCCTGGTTCGAGGCCCTGGTCGGTGAGCGTCCTGCGACCTTGAGTCCGGTGGTCGCGATACTCGTCCGGCAGCCCGAGATGGTGTCCGAGCTCGTGGGCGTGGAGGTGCGCGTCGGTGTTGGCGCACCAGTTCACTATGTCGGGATGGCCGCCGGCGCGGAAGGTCACCACGCCGGGGTCGCCGGGCCGTGCGGTGCGCACCTCCTCGAATTTGAGCCGGACATGCAACTGGCTGCCGTCGGAAAGCCGGTGCTGGTGGTTGTAGTACAGGTCCATGCCGTCGAGGGCGTTGGACTTGAGCCGCGTCACCTGCTCGGCCGTCATGCCTTCCTTGGCGACGTACCGAATCGTGACCGTGAACTCGGTGACCCGCCGAACCTGGCCACCGTCACCCCGGATCGCGAAGCGGCGTGCTTCCACGCGGGCACTGGCGTCGAGATCCGGGTACCCCACGCGGTTCTCGATCAGGTGGGCAGTCGCTCTGCTCCTGAGGTGGGCCCACTCGCTCGCCCTGACCGCCTGCCTCGGGTCGATGGCATTGGCCATCACTCCGCTGGTGACGCTGTCGCCGTGGATCGGCAGGAGCGGCGTCCGATAATCCGGGTCGAGCTCCTGGCTGCGTGCCGGGTGCGCCCTCATCTCGCCGGAAGCGTTCTGCGGCAAGGGCTCCACGGCACGCGGCGGGGCGGCTCCCTCGAACGTCCGAGGCCGCTCCCCGAACGTCGGGCAGGCCGCCCGCGGCTCCACGATCACGGACCCGGGGGGCGCGTCCAGCACCGAGACCGTGCCGCTGGCGTTCTTTGCGATCTTCTCGAAGGCGAACTCGACGCTGCTGTACCAGTCCGTGTGCCCGAGCGCCCGGAACTCCTGCCGCAGCGCCTCCACGCGTGGCCGGAGCGCCTCAATGTCGGCCTTGCTGAGCGGGTTGGGCGCCCAGTCGGCCGATTCGCCCTTGTCCCGGAAGAAGTGGCGGCTGAAGGGGCTGTTCGTGTCGGGTAACAGCCCGGAGAAGGCCTTGTCCCCGTCGTAGCCCTTGACCCTGCCGTCGACGCCCTCCAGGAAGTCCTGGTGGGCGCGTTTCGGGGAGAAGCGGTCGTGGTTGCCGGTCAGCGCGTCGAGCAGGCCGAGAAGGATCCCCTCGCGGGTGTTGTGCAGCCGCGACAGATGCCACTTGCCGTCGGGCCCGTGCTGGACCGGCACCTGCTTGCCGTCCACCCAGTCGATCAGCAGTCGTCGCTCGCCGACGATGTGGGTCGCGGCGACGTCGGCGCCGACCGCGCGGCCGAGCCGTGAGCTGAGATGGTCGCGGTCCCGCCGATCCGTCCCGGAGAACTCCTTGTCGACGGCGTGGCTGCCGTCGGCCAGCCTGACCTTCTCCACCTTCACCGTCTCGCCGCCGGCGCCGGCCAGCGGTTCGCGCGCGACCACCCCGCGACGGGCGCTCTCGGCGAACGTCGCGTGGTCCCTGAGCCGGACGGGTCCGGTCTCGGCCGGGCGCGCCCAGTTGATCAGCTGGTCGATGCTGCGCCGGAAGATGTTCCGCTCCTCGTACGGGTGCGGCCGGGCGTGCTCACCATCGGCCAGGGCACGGGTATCGCCGGCGTCGGCCAGCCTCGTCCGCCCGTTCCCGTCCGCGTCGTCCGGCCCCGTGCCGTTCCGTGGGCCGTGGTCGCCCGGATCGTCGAAGCGCGCGTGCTCGTCCAGCCCCCTGGGCCCGGGGTGGCCGCCGCCTGGGCTCCAGCTCGCCCAATGCGCGTCGGCGCCGCCCGCCACGCCCGACGACAGGCCCTTCAGCACCAGGGTCCAATCGACCGACCCGTCACCGCTCCACAGCTCCGTACCCAGCACGGCGCCCGCGTTCGCCACCCCTGACTGGCCCATCAGCATCCACAGTGAGCGCGTCGGGAACGCCCACGCCAGCCCGGTCAGTAACCCGCCGGTCAGCGCTCCGGTGGCCGCCGACGAGCCCACCTGCCGCCAGTCCACCCCCTCGCGGCGCGACTGCGTCAGCTGGACCAGGAGGTCCATCCCGCCGAGCAGCCCGCCGAACAGCGCGATGTTGATCATCAGCCGGCGGGCGAACTGGCGTACCGTCCACCGCGCCGCCTGCGCGCGTACGCCGATCAGCCGCAGCGCCAGGCCGCCCGCGGGCGACACCAGCGCCCACGTCAGCCACGCCAGCTGCACCACCAGCAGCAGTACGGCCAGCCGCATCATCCGCTTGGTGAACTGGAGCTGCACGCCCAGCTCGTTGCACGCGAACGCCAGGTCCACCAGGGACTGCACCAGAGCCGCCTGCCGACCGCCCACCTCCTGGGACACCTTTCGGTTGAACGCCCGCAGCGCGGGCCCGTCCCACCCGTCGGCGTACAGCCGGATGCCGTCCCCGTCGGCCCCGGCGGCCACCCCCCGGGCCGCCTTCACCAGCGCGTCGGCGAGCCGGAACAGACCACCCTCATCGCCTTTGGGCCAGTCCGTCCCCAGCACCCAGCCCGCCCACGGACGGACCCAAGCGGGCACGGGTATCCCATCGAGCAGCACGAACGTCAGCCTCGAGTGTCGTTTTCGGCTGCCTCGTACGTGTTGGCGGTGACGTGCATTCCGTCCCGGGTACCTTCGAGCTCGTCGATGTAGTTGTCGAAGCCCTTGAAGATGGCCTTCGTCCGGTTGGGGAAGCTCTTCTCGAACTCCGCGCCGTACTGGTCGTCACCCATGGGCCGGCCCTCGGCGGCGAACACCTGGCGCAGCTCTTCCCGCACCTCGCGCACGTGCTCGGCCTCCTCCCGCGCCCTTTCGGCCCCGCGCCGGATTTTTGGCCACTGCGCGGAGTAGCCGTCTTGCTGCCCCAATAGTTTCTCCTTCCTCAGGGACATCCCCGATAACTGTCCACTATGCTCATGTTTCGTGCGCTTCGCAGCAATACGTCTGGGGGTCCCATGAGCGGCTGGGTCGATGTGCACTACCAGGCGCTCGAAGAATGTGGGAGACGGGCCCGCAAAGTGGCGAACATGTTCGACCTGGACGACGCGTTCGAGGGCACCAAGTCCACCGCGCCGACCGAGGGGACCTCGTCGAAGACCTTCGGCGACCTCAAGGACTCCGGTGGCCTGGCCACGGACGTCGACAAGGTCTGGCGGGCGCTCAAGGACGAACTGCAGGCGGGCAAGAGCCGCCTGAACAACGTCGAGAAGGCCATCGACCAGGTGGAGACCAATCTGCGCAAGGCATCGAAGGCCTCCGGCGGATGAGCGGCGTCGGCGACCTGCCCGGTGGTGGCCGGCTGGCCGCGCTCCTCGCCAAGGTGACCGGCAATCCGCAGGCGATCAGGAGCACCGCGAACGCGTGGCGGACGGCCGCCGGTCACGTCGCCAGGTCGACCAACTCTCTGACCAAGTCCGTCGGCGAGGTGGACAAGGCCTGGCAGGGCGGCTCGGCCGACGCCTTCACCAAGCACATGGCCGCCTACCCGCGGGCGAGCACCGGTCTCAATGACGCGCTGTCGGCCTGCGCCGACGCTCTCGACAAGGCGGCCACCTCGCTGGAGGACGCCCACGGCAAGGTGAACGCCCTCTGCCAGGACGCGGTCGAACGCGCGGCGGAGTACAAGACCCAGTACGCGAAGCTGAACCCGAAGGCCACCGCCCAGGACGCCGAGGACGCTCTGGCCAAGACGACGATCGTCAGCGGCAACGTCACGAAGGCCGAGAAGCTGGTCGAGAAGGCCGAAGGCGACCTGGAGGACGCCAAGAAGGCGCTGACCAAGGAGCTCGGCGAGGACGGCGAGTTCGGCTTCTTCACCAAGGTCCCCCAGCCGGACGGGGCCGACTTCGAGCCGGGCGACCACAAGGTCGAGTGGGTCAGGACGCCGTTCGAGGACAAGCGCACCTCGCTGGAGTCGGCGGCCGCCGCCGGTGGCAGCGACGGCGGCGGCGCGAGCGGCGGCGCCGGCTACGCCTACAGCGGCGGCGTCTCCTCGGCCGGCAACGCGCCGGCGCCCAAGGCCGAAGTGGTGGGGTGGATCAAGGAGGCCCTCCGGATCATCAAGTCACCGGAGATGGCCGACACGCTGCGGGCCAGAGGGCTGCTGGAGAAGATCCAGGAACTCGACCCAGACGACCCCAACGACATCCAGCAGATCTGGACCATCATCTACCACGAGTCCAGCGGCAACCCGAGCGCCATCAACAACTGGGACATCAACGCCAAGAACGGCATACCGTCGCAGGGACTGATGCAGACCATCCCGCCCGTATTCAACGCCAACAGCCTGCCGGGACACAAGCAGATCCTGGAGCCGGTGGACAACATCATCGCCGGGGTCCTGTACACGTACAAGGAGTACGGATCGCTCGCCCAGCACCGGGGCCTCGCCTCAATGGCGAGGGGCGGCGGGTACCTCGCCTACTAAGTGGTCTCCTGGTTGGGCTCCACCCAGTCGAACTTGTCGGCGCCCGGAGGCAGCTGACCGGGCTTCGCCGGAGCCTGGAACGGCGGGAACTTCGCGGCGTTGATGGTCGCCTGCTCGAAGTCGATCGCGGCGGCGCCGCCCGGCTTGATGTAGCCGAACTGGTGCTCCTTCTTGATCACGGTGGACATGATGTCGCCCGCCCCGCGCAGGCCCGACACCAGTGTCAAGGTCAGCACGGCCACCGCGCCGTTGGTGCCTGAGGCGATGAACTTCTCCAGCAGCCCGCCATAAAGCTTGGTGTGGGGAAATGCCTGCAGCTGCTTGGCGAACAGAAGCAGAGTGGCCGTCGTCACGCCCAGCGTGGCCAGCTTGACCCAGTAGCTCCGGTACCCCGCGGCCACCTCGTCGACCATGCCGCCGACGTCGCCGAGCACACCGCGCAGCGCGCCGATCTCCCGGTGGAAGATCCACACGACCCGCTCGAACTCCTGCTGGTCGAGGGCGATCCAGCCGCTCCGCGACGTGGCGACGAGCTGGGGCAGCAGTTGCTTGACCCCGTCGTCGAGCCGGTTGGAGATGCCGTTCTTCCAGTTCGCGGCCGCCTGTGCCATGCCCGGCTCGTTGGCGATGGCCGTACCCGCGACGATCACGGCGGGGACCAGCCAAGCCGACATCCGGCCCAGCTTCTTGATCGACTCCAGCACCTTGGGCCCGATCGGCTCCGGAGGCGGCACCGGCTCCATCGTCGGAGGCGGCCCGAACGTGGGCGGCTTGTAGGCGTTGTAGCCCGGCGTGTTGGGCGCGTTGTAGCCGGGATACCTGTAGGGCGAGTAACCGGAGTTCGCGGTGGAGGGCGGGTTGTAGGCGGGGTGCCGCAGGTTCCCGTATTCGCTCATTTGCGGTACCTCACGGCGCTGGCCTTCTCGGCGGCGCGCCAGTTGCGCTCGCCCTGCGCGAGCGCCCCCGACCAGCTGTCGATCGTTTTCTCCGCCTCGCCCAGCGTCTTGTCGGCCCACTGGCACATGCCGTCATAGGTGCCGCCCAGCACCATCTCCCCGAGTACGCCGAAGCCCGGGGACTCGACCCCGACCGTGCCGACCAGGCTCCTGACGAAGGACATAGCCACCTTCAGCTCGTCGTCCACCCGATCGCGCAGGTGACCGATGGCCGTGGAGGTGACATAGATCTCCTGCCCCGGCGCAGCCGCTTTCATCGTCATATGTACGAATTCTTCCCGATGTCGGGTCCCGTCTCCCCGCTCTCATGGCACTCTTAATGATCAGTTAGACGACTGGACGGCTCCCGATTGGCGTTCGTTAACCTGCTGCCGGTGGCGTGGGGCGCATGGATTCCAGTGACCCCCGCCTCGTGGAGCTCGACCGGCTCGTACAGGCCAGCGAACGGACGATGCGCGAGCTCGAACAGGCCACGCGGGAGCTACGTCAGCTGAGCGGCTCGGGCGAGAGCCGTGGCGGAACGGTCTCCGCGCGCGTGGACGCCGACAGCAGGCTGGTCGACGTGCAGATCACCCACCGGGCCATGCGGCTGGATCCGGAGGAGCTGGGCCGTGACGTGGTCGAGGCCGTACGCGCGGCTCAGGAGGACCACGAGCGGCAGGCCCGCGACCTGCTCGGGCTCGGGACGGTGCCCGGCGAGCAGGATCTGCTGGGCACGTTCAAGCGCGACCTGGACGAGCTGCAGGACGCCTACGCCCGTGAGACCGGCGAACGGCTCGAAGGGATGCGCCGCACCCAGCGCGCCTGGGAGGACTGACCCCCCGGACAGCAGCGGGGCCGGTGAGGAGTGATCCTCACCGGCCCCGCTTTTCACGCTGTCTCAGCCGCAGTTGCCGTACGGGGCGCTGGTGCTGCCCGAGGCGGTGCTGCCCGAGAACTTCACGCACTTGCCCTTGGCGGGAAGCTTGACCGGGCCCGCGTAGTAGTCGTAGCTGCCGGAGTCGGTCCTGCTCCCCCCGCCCTGCACGTCGAGGGTGGCGCTGACCTGGCTCTTCACACCCACGTTCGTGGTCTTCATGGTGACCACGCAGTTCTCACCGCTGCCGCTGTTGTAGAGCTGGTAGGTCACCCCGCCCGCGAACGAATTGCTGCGCTGCACGCTGAACCCGGATCCGCACACCTGCGTCGGCGTGTAGGGGTTCGTCTTGGGCGGCGTCGGCGTCGGCTTGGCCGTGGTCTTCGTCGGCGTCGGCTTGGCGGTGGTCTTGGTGGGCGTCGGCTTGGGCGACTGAGTGGTCGGCTTCGGCGTCGGCTTAGCCGTGGTCTTCGTCGGCGTCGGCTTCGGCGCCTCAGTCGTCTTCGTCGGCTCCGGCTCCGGCTCCTTGGTCTTGCTCGGCTCCGGCGTCGGCTCCGGCTCCTTGGTCTTCGTCGGGGCGGGCTCCGGCGTCGGCTCCTGCTTCGACTCGGTCGGGGTCGGCGTCGGCGTGTGGCGCTTCCTGCCCTTGCGCTCGGTCTCGGCGCTCGCGGTCGGCTGCGTCGCCGTCGGCTGGGCGGCGGGCTGCGTCACCGTCGGCTGGGTCACCGGCTGCGTGAGGATCGGCTGCGGCGTCGGGACCGTGCTGAACTCCGGAGCCGTGGGCGCCTGCGAGGGATAGTCGGTCGGCAGCACCAGCGGGACCACGTCGGTCGGGTCGGGGCTGGCCGATGCCCAGGGCACCGTCACGTCCGGCTGCGACTGCTGCGGATCGGGCTGGCCGGGCTGCTGCTGCTGTTGCTGCGTGGAGGAGTCACCGCCGCCACCGCCGATCGCGAGGGTGCCACCGCTCTTCGTGGCCTCCGACGCGGAGTTGGAGACGGGCTCCAGCTTGGCGTAGTGGCCGGCGCCCCACAGCCCCACACCGGACAGCAGCATGACGGCTGTGACGGCCGCGGCGAGCCCGATGGGGAACGACTTGCGCCGGGGAGCTGCGGCGCCACCCTGGGCCGGTACCTGCCACACCTGGGCAGGCGGCTGCCCGCCGGGCGCCCCTTCCCACGTGGCTCCCTGCTGCGGCACGGGCGGCGGACCCCACGTCTGCTGCGGGACCGGCACCCCTTCGAGCGGCTGCTGGTGCTCGACCGGCACCTGCAGCGGCGGGAGCTGGATGGTCTGCGGCGGGAAGAGCTCGTCCTGTGGCGCGGGCGGCGGGACGGTGGCGACGACGCCTACCCGCGGCGCGGCGGCCCCGCCACTCTTGTCCCCCAGGAGCTGCAGCAGCGCCGTGTACGTGGTCGGCCGCTGGGTGACGTCCTTGGACAGCGCGGAGAGGACCACCCGGCGCAGCGGCTCGGTGAGCGCGCCGACTTCGGGCTCCTCGTTGAGCACCGCCTGGGCGTCGTGCCCGAAGGGCGGCTGCCCGGTCGCGGCGAAGACGATCGTCGCGGCCCAGGCGAACACGTCGGCGTAAGGACCGTAACCCAGGCCGCTGAGCTGCTCGGGCGAGCGGTAACCCAGCTCGCCGGCGGCCTCGCCGAGGTCGATGTCCGTCACACGCGGGCCGTCCGCGGCGAGAAGTACGTTGTGCGGGGTGAGCCCGCGGTGCGTGACCCCGGCGAGGTGGACGGCGGTCAGAGCGGTCAGCACGCCCACGGCCACCCGCTCCAGGGTGTCGCCGTCGAGCGGGCCTTCGGCCGCCACCGTTTCGGCCAGGCTGCGGCCCTCGATGTGCTCGCGCACGATGTACGGCTGCTCGCCGTGCATGCCGGCGTCCAGGGTCCTGGCGACGTACACACTCGAAATGCGCTGGACGCCCTTGTACCGCTCGGCATCCTGCGGCCCCGCGTCCGGAACAGCCGGGAGCAGCTTGATCACTCGGGTGGGTCCGTCCTCGGACTCCTTGCCGAGGTACGCGACTCCGCGCGGGCCCTCGTCCAGCCGTCCAAAGAGGGTGTGAGCTCCTAAACGCTCTGGATCACCCGGCTGCAGAGGGTGCATCTCTTTCCCTTCACCTCAAAACGCGATCTGCAGTACATTCAACCAAACCTGTCACTTTTGCATCAGTAGTTTCGGACGCAATCTGACATTTAACCGTCAGGACATCAGGCCGCCGGACGACCGGGACGCCATCCGCGCCGTCGACCCAGCGGGACGAGCAGCGCGCAGGCCGCCCCCACGGCGGCGATGGCCAGCGCGCCGACCGTCACCAGGAGAGAGACGTTCGTCGCATGCTCGTCGGGCGCCGGGACCTTGGCCACCGCGTCGGCGGGCAGCGGCGCGGCCGGAGGCGCGGCGACCAACGGGGCGCCGGCCGGGTCGAAGGCGAGCGTCGCGGTGACGGCGAGCAGCGGGTTGACCATCCCGGCTCCGGTGCCCGTGCCCACCGAGCCGTCGGCCGTGGCGGTGATGCGCTGGCGTACCTGCTGCTGGTCGAGCTTGGGGAAGCGGGCGCGGACGAGCGCGGCGACCCCGGCCACGTACGGCGCGGCGAAACTGGTGCCCTCCAGGCCGCGCATGTAGCTCTTGCCCGTCCACGGGGCGGTGATGTCCACGCCCGGCCCGAGCACGCCGACCGGCGTGGCCGTGTTGGAGGAGTCGGCGCGCTGGCCGTTGCTGTTGGCGGAGCCGACGGCGAGCACGCCCTGGTAGGCCGCGGGATAGGCGGGCTCGGGCGGCCCGTCTTCCTTGGTGATGTTGCCGGCGGCGGCCACGACCACGACGTCCTTGGACAGCGCGTACTGGATGACCGCCCTCAGGTCGGGATGGTCGGCGGCCTTCACCGAGACGTTGATCACGTCCGCCTTGCGGTCCACCGCCTCCTTGATCCCCTTGGCCAGGTCGGCGACCTCGCCCACCTCGTTGTTGCTCTGCTTCACCGAGATGAGCTGGGCTTCGGGGGCGACGCCGTGGAAGGGGACCCCGGCGAGGTAGCGGCCGGCGATGATGCCCGCGACGGCGGTGCCGTGCCCCACGCAGTCGCGGTAGCCGGTGTGGGTGATGTCGATGAACTTGGAGATCTGGATCTGCGGGTGCTGGTAGTCGACGCCGCTGTCGACGACGGCGACCTTCACGCCCGCGCCCCGGGTGAGGCGCCACGCGCTCTTGATGTCGAGCCTTCGCTGGGCCCACGGCTCGGTGCCGGGCAGCTGCGTCGTCCCCTTGCGCGGATTGCACTCGACGGGCGCTCCCCGCTCCGCCTGCACCGAGGCGAGGGCGGGGGCCGAGGTGAGCTGCAGGGCGAGCACACCCGCCGCGAGAGTCCGTCCGATCATGGCGGAAGAGCGTAGCCTGCCCACCTGAACGAAAGCAGCTTTGGTGTCCTAATCGAAAGAAAGCCCCGGCGGTGAGGCCGGGGCTCCTCCGCGAGACTCAGCGGGTCGCGGACTCGATGTTGCCCCGGTAGGTGTTGATCACCCGGGAGGCCTCCTGGAGCTCTTCCGTCATGCGCTGGAAGGCCGTCCGGTAGTTCTGCCAGGCCCCTTGGAAGCGCTCGGCTCCCGGGCCCGTCCAAGCGGTGCCGACCTTGGCGGCCTCGCGGTCCAGCGCGGTCATCGTGGTGCGCACCGCCTCGGACTGCTGGGTGAATTGGGTGGCCATCTGCTGCATTTCCGCGGGGTCGCCACCGAGCAGGCTCTGGCTCATGCATACCTCCTGGATCGACTGAAACCGCCCTCAACATAGACGCGTCACTCACACCTCGCTCCTGTTATGCCGAGCGGCTATGGTCTTCCAGAGGAATATTCGGATCTAAGGAGCATCCGGCCATGCGCGAGGTTGTGGTCACCGGCGGTGGCACCGGGATCGGCTACGCGGTCGCGGCGGCGTTCGTCTCCGCGGGCGACCGGGTCACGATCACCGGGCGTCGCGAGCATGTGCTGAAGGAGGCCGCGTCCCGGCTCGGCGCCGACTTCCTGCCCTTCGACGCCGCGAACCCCGCCGCCGTGAGGGAGGCGGCCAGCCGCCTGCCCGAGCGGGTCGACGTCCTGGTCAACAACGCGGGCGGCAACACCAACCTCGACCGGCGGCAGTCCGACGACCTGCTGGACGTGGCCGAGGGATGGCTGGCCAACCTCAACGCCAACCTGCTGTCCGCCGTGCTCGTCACGACCGCGCTGCTGCCGCGCTTCGCCAAGGGCGGGCGGATCATCACGATCGGCTCGATCGCCGCCCGCGGTACGGGCTCCGGCTCGTACGGCGCGGCCAAGGCGGCCGTCGAGGCGTGGACCGCCGACCTGGCCGCCCAGCTCGGCCCCCGAGGCGTCACCGCCAACGTGGTCTCCCCCGGCCTGGTGGTCGAAACTGAATTCTTCCGCGGCCGCCTGACCGAGGAGGGCATCAGGGCCCGCGTCGAGAACACCCGCAACGGCCGCCCCGGCACCCCATCTGACGTGGCCGACACTGTTCTGTTCCTCGCCACTCCGGGTGCGCGGCACCTGACGGGGCAGGTGCTCCATGTGAACGGCGGGGCGTACTTGGGCCGCTGAGGGTCGGCCGACAACGAGCACTTACACTCCGTTCAGTGCTTGTTGGGGACGGGCCTTGCCGTCGAAAGGGCGTCGGAAGGACTTAGGTCGGTGCAGAAGGTTCTGATCGCCAATCGGGGTGAGATCGCCGTCCGGATCGCACGGGCATGCAAGGACGCCGGGATCGGCAGTGTGGCCGTCTACGCGGACCAGGACCTCGACTCCCTGCACGCGAAGATCGCCGACGAGGCGTACGCGCTGGGCGGCCGGTCCCCCGCCGAGACCTACCTCGACATCGGCAAGCTGCTGGAGATCGCCCGGCGCTCCGGCGCCGACGCCGTGCACCCCGGTTACGGCTTCCTGGCCGAGAACGCCGGCTTCGCCCAGGCCGTCATCGACGCGGGCCTGATCTGGATCGGGCCGCCGCCCGCCGCCATCGCCGCGCTCGGCGACAAGGTCCAGGCCAGGCACATCGCGCAGAAGGTCGGCGCGCCGCTGGTCGCAGGCACCAAGGACCCCGTGTCGGGGACGGCGGAGGTGGTCGCCTTCGCCGAGGAGCACGGGCTGCCCATCGCGATCAAGGCCGCCTATGGCGGCGGCGGCCGGGGCATCAAGGTCGCCCACCGGCTGGAGGAGGTCGCCGAACTCTACGACTCGGCCGTACGCGAGGCGACCGCCGCGTTCGGCCGCGGCGAGTGCTTCGTGGAGCGCTACCTCGACCGCCCGCGGCATGTCGAGACCCAGTGCCTGGCCGACCGCGACGGCAACGTGGTCGTGGTCGGCACCCGCGACTGCTCGCTCCAGCGCCGCCACCAGAAGCTGGTGGAGGAGGCGCCCGCGCCGTTCCTGTCCGAGTCGCAGGTCGAGATCCTCTACACCAGCTCCAAGGCGATCCTGCGCGAGGCCGGCTATGTCGGCGCGGGCACCTGCGAGTTCCTCGTCGGCCAGGACGGCACGATCTCCTTCCTGGAGGTCAACACCCGTCTGCAGGTCGAGCATCCGGTCAGCGAGGAGGTCTCAGGCCTCGACCTGGTCCGTGAGATGTTCCGCATCGCCGACGGCGGGACACTCGGCTACGCCGACCCGCCGCCGCGCGGCCACTCGATCGAGTTCCGGGTCAACGCCGAGGACGCCGGCCGTAACTTCCTGCCCGCTCCGGGCACCCTCACCGTCATGCGACCGCCGTCGGGGCCCGGGGTGCGGCTCGACTCGGGGTTCGAGGCCGGGATGACCGTGCCGCAGACGTTCGACTCGCTGGTGGCCAAGCTGATCGTGACCGGCCGTACGCGTACGGAGGCGCTGGAGCGCTCGCGCCGGGCACTGGCCGAGTTCGAGATCGACGGCATGCCGACCGTGCTGCCCTTCCACCGCGCGGTCGTGTCGGACCCGGCCTTCACCGCCGAACCGTTCGCCGTCCACACCCGGTGGATCGAGACCGAGTTCGACAACACGATCCCGCCCTACTCGGGCGACGGCTCCGCCGACGAACCCGCCGCCCGAGAGTCGGTGACGGTCGAGGTCGGCGGCAAGCGCCTCGAAGTGGTCCTCCCCTCCGGCCTCGGTACGACCGCCAGAGGCTCCGCGCCGCCCGCGGCCAGGAAGCCCAGACGCGGCGGCGCGAACAAGCCCGCGGCGGGCGGCGACGCGCTGGTCAGCCCGATGCAGGGCACCATCGCCAAGATCGTCGCGGCCGACGGCGACACGGTGGCCGAGGGCGACGCGATCGTGGTGCTGGAGGCCATGAAGATGGAGCAGCCATTGACCGCGCACAAGGCGGGCACCGTCACGGGGCTGAGCGCCGCGGTCGGGCAGACCGTCACGTCGGGCGCCACGATCTGCGAGATCAAGGACTCTTGAGCTCGCTTGATCGTGCCGGAGCCTCGAAGATCCTTGACCACGCCCCGCGCTCGACCGACTCCATACGGGTAACGTGCGCTGTAGAGGAACTTTGTCGAGTGCCCGTTCGTCATCCTGGGCGAAGGAGGCTTGCTGCCAATGACCCATTCGCTGCGCCGAGCAGGGGCCGCGATCGCGGCTCTGATCGCCGGTCTTTTCGTCGTCCTTGCGCTGTCCCCTGCCGCCAACGCGGCGGCCGCACCCCCTGACGCATCGAGCGTTGTGTCCTATTGGAAGGACAAGAAGGATCCGCTATTCGTGCAGTCGGGATCGCCGCTGACCTCGGACCAGCAGTCCGAGATCCGCGACACGTTGAAGGGTTCCAAGAGTGACATCTACGTCGCGGCTCTGCCCGACGGCACGTTGACGGCGGCCAACGCCAAGCAGTACGTCACCTCCCTTGGCGAGGCCACCGCGGCCGCGAAGGGTGGGGGCCAGGTCACCGTGGCGGTGCTCGACGGCAACTCCCTGTTCGCGGAGTCCAACTTCGGCAAGCCCGGTCTCACCAACAAGCTGTCTCAGCTCGCGGTGCGTAACCACGACGACGTCGTGTCCGGCATGAATGACTTTGTCGAGCGCATCAACCTCGCCTCCCAGGGCAAGAAGGCCGCGCTCGACTCCGGCCCGGTGGGCGGCAGTGGCGGTGGCAGCGGCGCGCTGATCGCCCTGGGCGCGCTCGTCGTGGTCGGCGGCGGTGGCTACTTCGTCTACTCCAAGAACAAGAAGAAGAAGCAGGCCATCCAGGACGCCAAGGACCTGGCCGCGGTCAAGCAGACCGTGGAGGAGGACGTCACCAAGCTCGGCGAGGAGATCACCGCGCTGGACACCGATGTGGCGCTCTCCGGCCAGAGCGGGCAGCACATCACCGAGTGGCAGCAGGCGCTCGACTCCTACGAGAAGGCCAAGACGCAGCTCGCGGCGGTGCAGCGGGCCGACCAGGTCCGCGAGGTGACCCAGACGCTGGAGGACGGCCGCTACGCGCTGGCCGTGGTGAAGGCCAAGGTCAGCAACCAGCCGGTCCCCGAGCGGCGGGCACCCTGCTTCTTCAACCCGCAGCACGGCCCGTCCGTACGTGACGTGCGCTGGGCGCCGCCCGGTGGCGCGGTGCGCGACGTACCCGCCTGCGCGAGCGACGCCGAGGCCGTGGAGCGCGGCTTCGACCCGCAGATGCGGGAGGTCATGGTCGACGGTCAGCGGCGTCCTTACTACGACGCGGGCCCGGCCTACCAGCCTTACGCCTACGGCTACTACGGCGGCTTCGGCGACATCATGACCGGTATGTTCATCGGCACCATGATGGGCAGCATGCTCGGCGGCGGTTTCGGCGGCTACGGCGCCGGTTACGCCGAGGGCTTCTCCGACGGCGGTGGCGGTGGCGACTTCAGTGGTGGCGGCGACTTCGGCGGCGGAGGTGGCGGCGGCTGGGGCGACTTCGGCGGCGGCGGCGACTTCGGTGGTGGCGACTTCGGCGGCGGCGACTGGTAAAGCGACCAGCGAATGACCGGGCGCGTTCCCTTCGGGGGGCGCGCCCGTTTCTTACCGAGCGTGTCCCTCTCGGGTCTTACCGGGCGTGTCCCTCTCGGGACACCCGTTTTCTGACCGGGCGTGACCCCTTTCGGGGCGCGCCCGTTTTCATGGAAGCCGTCGAAGCCCGGTCAGATCCCGATCTGCGCCTCAGGCTGCATCAACCGCCGGGCTGCCTCGGTGATGGATCCCGACAAAGACGGATAAACCGCGAAAGTGTGGGCCAGCTGATCCACCGTGAGCCGCTGTTGCACCGCCACCGAGAGCGCCAGGATCAGCTCGGAGGCCCGCGGCGCCACCACGACCCCGCCCAACACGATGCCGGTGTGCGGACGGCAGAACAGCTTGACGAAGCCGTCGTTGAACCCCTGCATCTTGGCGCGGGCGTTGGTGGCCAGCGGCAGCTTGACCACGTTGGCCTCGATCTCCCCGGCCTCGATCGAGCGCTGTGCCACGCCGACCGCGGCGATCTCCGGATCGGTGAAGATGTTGGAGGCCACCGTGGCCAGCCGGAGCGGCTGGACCGCCTCGCCCAGCGCGTGCCAGACCCCGATGCGGCCCTGCATGGCGGCGACCGAGGCGAGCATGAGCACGCCGGTGCAGTCACCCGCCGCGTAGACGCCCGGCGCGGAGGTGCGCGAGACCTTGTCGACCTTGATGAAGCCGTTCCTGTCGAGCTGGACCCCGGCCTCCTCCAGGCCGATGCCGCTCGTGTTGGGCACCATGCCGACCGTCATCAGCGCGTGGGAGCCCTCGGCCGTGCGGCCGTCTTCGAGCGTGACCACGACGCCGTCGGCGGTCCGCTTGACGGAGGCGGCGCGGGAGCGGCCCATGACGTTCATGCCGCGGCGCCGGTAGACCTCTTCGAGCACCTCGGCGCCGTCGGCGTCCTCGTTGGGCATCATCCGGTCGCGGCTGGAGACCAGCGTTACCTCGGCGCCCAGGGAGCGGTAGGCGCCCGCGAACTCGGCGCCCGTCACCCCGGAGCCGACCACGATCAGGTGCTCGGGCAGCGCGTCGAGGTCATAAAGCTGGCGCCAGGTCAGGACCCGCTCGCCGTCAGGCTCGGCCCCCGGCAGGATGCGCGGCGTCGCGCCGGTCGCCACGATGACCACGTCGGCCTTGATCGCGCGGTCGCCCGCCTTGACCAGCTGCGGGTCGACCAGCCGCCCGCGGGCCTTGATGATCTCGACGCCCTCGGCGGCGACCCGGGTCTCGATGTCGGCCGACTGGGCCTGCGCCAGCTCCTTGACCCGCTTGTTGACCAGCGGCAGATCGACGCTCGCCACGCCGACGTCGCCATCGAGCCCGCCGGTGAATCCGACGCCCAGCGAGGGCGCGTCGAGGAGGGCCTGTTTACGCACGGAGGTGGCGATGAGCGTCTTGGACGGCACGCAGTCGGTCAGCACGCACGCGCCGCCAGGCCCGTCCTGTTCGACCATGGTGACCTGCGCGCCTAGCTGCGCCGCCACCAGAGCCGCCTCGTAGCCGCCTGGTCCGCCACCGATGATCACGATCCTCGTCACGTGCCTATTGTCCCGCATGGCGCGTGCTGACGACGAACGGGGCGGCCGGTCGCGCGCTACTCTTGTCAGCTGTGCCTGTATACGCGGCCTACGGCAGCAACATGGACCCCGAGCAGATGGCCATGCGTGCCCCTCATTCCCCGATCCGGGGCGTGGGCTGGCTGCAGGGTTGGCGCCTGACGTTCGGCGGCGACTACTTCGGCTGGGAGGGCGCGCTCTCCACCATCGTCGAAGACCCCGACGAGCACGTCTTCGTGGTCCTCTACGACGTGCCCGAGTTGGACGCCAACTCCCTCGACCAGTGGGAGGGCGCGGTCCGCGGCCTCTACCACAAGGTGCGGCTGCGGGTGCAGACGCTCGACGGCGAGCAGGTGGCCTGGTTCTACGTGCTCGACGGCTATGAGGGCGGCCTGCCCTCCGCCCGCTACCTGGGCATCCTGGCCGACGCCGCCGAGCGGGCGGGCGCCCCCGACGACTACGTCAAGGAGCTGCGGGGACGCCCCTGCAAATCGATCGGCGACTAGCTGAGCGGCTGGTCCTTGGTCTCCTTCAACGCGAAGACGTACACCAGTGTGGAGACCAGGGCGAGCGCCGACATGTACCACGGGAAGAGCCCCGAGTTACCCGCGTCCTTCAGCGCCGTGCCGATGAGCGGCGCGGTGCCGCCGAAGATGGCGACGGTCAGCGAGTACGGGAAGCCCGCCCCTGCCGCCCGCACCCGGGTCGGGAACAACTCGGAGTTGACCGCGGCCGAGACCGAGGTGAAGCAGCCGAGGAAGATCATGCCGAGGCACTGGATGAACAGCAGGCTGGAGAAGGAGTTCGTCAGCATGCCGAGCAGCGGCACCGGCAGGATCGTGAACGCCAGGCCGAAGGTGATCAGCATGGGCCGGCGCCCGATCCGGTCCGACAGCATGCCGAGCAGCGGCTGCAGGATCATGAAGAAGACCAGCGAGATCGTGCTGACCGTGAGCGACTGACCCTTGTCGAAGCCCACGTTCTGCTGGGCGTAGGTCGGCAGGAAGGTCGTCCAGGTGTAGTAGGCGACCGTGCCCGCCACGGTGATGCCGACGATCATGGCGGCCTTGGTCGGGTAGCGGACCAGGAACTCGAACATGCCCGGACGCTCGGTCTTGCCCTCCTGGATCTCACTGACGACCGCGCTGGTCTCCTCGGCGCCCTTGCGGATCCACAGGCCCACGAGGCTGATCACCGCGCCCACCACGAACGGGATGCGCCAGCCGTAGGAGCTCATGTCGGCTTCGGCGAGGTTGGCGGCCAGCAGCGCGGCCAGGCCGGAGGCGAAGAGCTGGCCGATGGTGGTGCTGACGTACTGGAAGCTCGAGAACAACCCGCGACGCCCGGGAGGGGCCGACTCGACCAGGAACGTGGTCGCCGCGGCGAACTCACCGCCGACCGAGAGTCCCTGGATCAGCCGCGCCAGCGTCAGGATGATCGGCGCGAGCACACCCGCCGCCTCGTACGTCGGCGTGATCGCCAGCAGCAGCGAGCCGCCACCCATCAGGATGATCGTGAAGGTCATCGCAGACTTGCGGCCGAACCGGTCGGCGAACGCGCCCACCAGCAGGCCGCCCAGCGGGCGCATGAAGAAGCCGACCGCGAACACCGCGAAGGCGCTCAGCACCGGGACCAGACTGTTCGTGCCGGACTTGGGGAAGATCTGGTCGGCGAAGTAGACGGTCAGGAAGCTGTAGGTGTACCAGTCGAACCACTCGACGACGTTGCCGATGCTGGCCGCCATGAGCTGTCGGACACGGCTTTTGGGGATGCCGAGTGGCGATGGCGCCACGGGGGAGGTCGCCACGGGGGGCTCCTTTGCTGACAACTGCGATGATGGCCTACTGTGCATTCGGGCGACCGAAACAGTCAAATGCCTGGCAACATATTTACAAACCCGACATAGAGACGGCTCCCCGTGGATGTTCTCGACCGGCGCCTGGTCGCCGCCCTCCAGATCAGCCCCCGCGCGTCGTGGGGCGAGATCGGCAGGGCCGTCGGCGAGCACGAGCGCACGGTCGCGCGCCGGTTACAGCGCCTGATCGCCGACGGGATGGTGCGCGTCACCGCGATCTATGACGACTTGCGTTCGGGCCACGGCCGGCCCGTGCACCTGCATGTCCAGGTCCGCCCCGGTACGGCGGCGCAGGTCGCCAAGGCGCTGGCCGACCGGCCCGACACGCGCTCGGTCTACTCGCTGACCGGGGCGGCCGACCTCGCCTGTGAGCTGGTCGCCCGGTCACGGGAGGAGCTGCACGACATCCTCACCGCGGAGATCAGCGAGATCGACGGAGTGCTGCAGACGCAGACCCAGGTCGTCCTGCACACCTTCAGGACGGTCGCCGAGTGGCACGCGCCCTACCTCAGCGAGCAGGAGGCGGCCCAGTTGCGTCCTCCCCCGGTCCTCGAAGTCCTTCCCGATGAGGACGGTCTTTCGCCTCTGGAGCAGGAGATCGCCGAGTTGCTGGCCGGCGACGGCAGGATCGCGTTCACCGCGATCGCCGAGCGGCTCGACATCTCGGTGCCGACCGCCCGCAGGCGAGTGTCCTCGCTGCTCGAACGGCGGCTCCTGCTGCTGCGGGCCGAGGTCGAGCCCGCGCTGCTCGGCCTGGAGGTGGAGGGCAAACTCTGGCTCAAGGTCCGGCCGCACGGGCTCGACCTGGTCGGCCAGCAACTCGCGGCGCACCCCAGCGTGCGTTACTGCGCGGCCACCTCGGGCACCCATTCCCTGATCGTCCAGGTGGCGGTGGCCCATGAGGCCGGCCTCTACCGTTTCCTGACGGGCGTCGTCGGCCCGCTCGACGAGGTCACCGACCTGGACGTCACCCTCATCACCCGCGCCTACAAACGCGGTCACCTCCACAAGTCCGGCCTGCTCACCCTGGAGAGGACACCATGACGCCCGCCGAGAACGAAGTCGCCGAACTCTGCGCCGAACTCATCCGCGTCGACAGCAGCAACTACGGGGACGGCACCGGCCCCGGCGAGCGGGCCGCCGCCGAGGCCGTCATGGCCAGGCTGGACGAGGTCGGTATCGAGGCCACCTACATCGAGAGCGAGCCGGGCCGGGGCAACGTCATCACCCGCGTCGAAGGCACCGACCCGTCGCTGCCCGCGCTCCTGGTCCACGGCCACCTCGACGTGGTGCCCGCCAACGCGGCCGACTGGTCCGTCGACCCGTTCGGCGGCGAGGTACGCGACGGCTACATCTGGGGCCGGGGCGCGGTGGACATGAAGGACATGGACGCGATGATGCTGGCCGTACTCCGCCAGCTCACCCGCGAGGGCCGCAAGCCGCGCCGCGACCTCGTCTTCGCCTGGGTCGCCGACGAGGAGGCCGGCGGCAACTACGGCGCCAAGCACCTCACCGCGCACCACCCGGAGCTGTTCGAGGGCGTCACCGAGGCGATCAGCGAGGTGGGCGGCTACTCCCTGGAGGTGGACCCGTCCCTGCGGCTCTACCTGATCGAGACCGCGCAGAAGGGTCTCGGCTGGATGAAACTCATCGCCGACGGCACCGCCGGGCACGGCTCGATGCTCAACACCGACAACGCGGTCACCGAGGTGGCCAAGGCCGTGGCCAGGGTCGGCGCCCACGAGTGGCCGATCACCCTCACCCCGACTGTCCGCCAGTTCCTCACCGAGGTCGCGGACGCGTTCGGCCTGCCCTTCGACGAGGACGACCCGGCGCCCATTTTGGACAAGATCGGGCCGCTGGTCCGCTTCGTCGGCGCGACGCTGAGCCACACCGCCAACCCGACCCAGCTCAACGCCGGCTACAAGTCGAACGTCATCCCCGGCCAGGCCACCGCCGTGATCGACGGCCGCTTCCTGCCCGGCCACGAGGACGAGTTCTTCAAGACGATCGACTCGCTGATCGGGTCGAACGTCCGCCGCGAGTTCGTGCACCACGACATCGCGCTGGAGACCACGTTCGACGGCGCCCTGGTCGAGTCGATGATCGCGGCGCTGAAGGCCGAGGACCCCACGGCGCGGGCCGTGCCGTACTGCATGTCCGGCGGCACCGACAACAAGACTTTCTTCGCCGACCTGGGAGTACGCGGGTTCGGGTTCGTGCCGCTGCGACTGCCCGGGGACATGGACTTCGCGTCGATGTTCCACGGCGTGGACGAGCGGGTGCCGGTGGACGCGCTCCAGTTCGGGGTACGGGTGCTCGACAGGCTCCTCCTAAACTACTGACGTGAGCAACGACCCCTACTCCCTGGCCAGAGCCGCCGCCGAGGCGCTGAAGAGCGCTTGCGGCCTCGACACCTTCGACGTCGCCCTCGTCATGGGGTCCGGCTGGGTGCCGGCCGCGGACGCGATCGGCGAGACGGTCACGGAGATCCCCTTCACCGACCTGCCCGGCTTCTCCGCTCCGGCCGTGGCCGGGCACGGCGGCAAGATCCGCGTCCTGCGCACCCCCGGTGGGCGGCACGCGCTCGTCTTCCTCGGTCGGAGCCACCTCTATGAGGGGCGTGGCGTCGACTCCGTCGTTCACGGCGTACGCACCGCGGCCGCCGCGGGGGTCGGCACCATCGTGCTGACCAACGCGGCCGGCGGGCTGCGCCCCGAGACGCAGCACGTCGGCGACCCGGTGCTGATCAGCGACCACATCAACATGACCGGGGCCAACCCGATCACCGGCACCACGTTCATCGACCTCACCGAGGTCTACTCGCGGCGGCTGCGCGCGCTCGTACAGGAGGTGGACCCGACCATCGCCGAGGGCGTTTACGTGGCCTTCCGCGGCCCCACCTACGAGACGCCCGCCGAGATCCGCATGCTGCGCACGCTGGGCGGCGACATGATCGGCATGTCCACCGTCCTGGAGGCCATCGCGGCCCGCGAGGCCGGTCTCGAGGTGCTGGGCGTCTCCCTGGTCACCAACCCGGGGGCGGGGCTGGCGGACGCGCCGCTCGACCACGAAGAGGTCCTCCAGGTCGGCCGCGCGACGGCCGCCCGCATGGGCACCCTCCTGGCCAAGATCGTGGACCGTCTGTGACCACCGACGCTCGCACAGCCACCGAGCTGGTCCAGGTGGCCCGTCTCTGGCTGGCGCAGGATCCGGATCCCGAGACCCGGGCCGAGCTGTCCGCGCTGCTCGACTCCGGCGACGTCGAGGCGCTGCGTGACCGCTTCGGCGCCGGGCTCGAGTTCGGTACGGCCGGTCTGCGCGGTGAGCTGGGTGCGGGCCCCAACCGGATGAACCGGGTGACCGTCATGCGGGCCGCGGCCGGTCTGGGCCAGGCGCTCGGCCCCGGCAGGCACGTCGTCATCGGCTACGACGCCCGCCACAAGTCCGACGTGTTCGCCCGCGACACCGCGGCCGTGCTGACCGGCGCCGGGCTGCACGCCTCGCTGCTGCCCTGCCCGCTGCCGACGCCCATCCTCGCCTTCGCCGTCCGCCACCTCGGCGCCGACGCCGGTGTGATGGTCACCGCCAGCCACAACCCGCCCCGCGACAACGGCTACAAGGTCTACTGGGGCGACGGCTCCCAGATCGTGCCGCCGATCGACGCCGAGATCTCCGCCGCCATCGAGGCGGTGGGCCGCGTCGACCGGTTGCCGCTCGACGCGCCCGGCACGCTGACCGAGCTGGGCGAGAGCATCATCGACGACTACATCGACGCGGTGACCGCGCTGCCGCTCGGCGACGCCCGCGAGCTGCGGATCGCCTACACGCCGCTGCACGGCGTCGGGTCGGGCACGCTGACCGGGGCGTTCCTGGCCGCCGGGTTCGAGACCCCGATGGCCGTCGAGGAGCAGCGCAACCCCGACCCCGACTTCCCGACGGTGGCGTTCCCCAACCCGGAGGAACCCGGCGCGATCGACCTGGCCGTGGCGCTGGCCAGGAAGATCAACGCCGATCTAGTCCTGGCGAACGACCCCGACGCCGACCGATGCGCCGTGGCCGTGCCGCTGGGCGACGGCTCCTGGCGCATGCTGACCGGCGACGAGGTGGGCGGCCTGCTGGCCGAGCACGTGATCACGCACACGTCCGGCGATCGCCTGGTGGCCACCACGATCGTCTCCTCGACGCTGCTGAGCAAGATCGCCGCCGCCCACGGCGTCCGCTACGGCGAGACGCTGACCGGCTTCAAGTGGATCATCAAAGCGGGCCCCGGGCTGGTCTTCGGCTATGAGGAGGCGATCGGCTACAGCGTCGGCTCTGACGCCGGGCTGCCAGTACACGACAAGGACGGCATCGGCGCCGCCCTGACCGTGGCCGGCATCGCCGCGGCGGCCAAGCGCGCCGGGCGTACCCTGCTCGACCTGCTCGACGACCAGGCCCGGCGCTACGGGCTGCACGCCACCGCGCAGCTGTCCGTCCGGGTCGAGGACCTGTCGCTCATCGCCGGGGCCATGGCCCG
The DNA here is from genome assembly GCF_040680095.1 of Nonomuraea sp. NPDC052129. Classification (NCBI taxonomy): domain Bacteria; kingdom Bacillati; phylum Actinomycetota; class Actinomycetes; order Streptosporangiales; family Streptosporangiaceae; genus Nonomuraea; species Nonomuraea sp. NPDC052129. The sequence goes on from NZ_JBFAVX010000004.1 coordinate 262,548, forward strand.
GCTGCGCGCCGCCCCCCCGGCCGCGCTGGGCGGCCGGGCGGTCGAACGGGCCGACGACCTGAGCCTGGGTGACGGCGGGCTGCCGCCCACCGACGGGCTGCGGTACGTGCTGTCCGGTGACGCCCGGGTGGTGGTCCGGCCTTCGGGGACCGAGCCCAAGCTCAAGTGCTACCTGGAGGTGGTCGTTCCGGTGACCGGCCCGGTAGGGGATGCCCGAGCGCTGGCCGTACGAGAGCTCGACGCCCTGAAAGCGGACGTCGGCGCCGCACTCGGCCTCTAGGCACCGCCCCCGGAACGGTCAGGCCAGGCGGAACTCCAGGTCGGTGTCCCAGTTGTTGAGGTCGGGCTCGACGCGGGGATCCGTCTGGTAGAGCTCCAGGCGGCAGCCCCACAGCTCGGTGTCTCCGTCCCGCGTCATGTCCCACTTGAGGCCCTGCTCGGTGCCCCAGGTCAGGAGGTTCTCGATGACGCCTCTGAGCTGGTCGGGGTGGCCGTGGTGGCGTACCGTCGCGTAGCGCCCGGCCGGGAGGTGAGCGGCGAAGATGTCCCCCTCACCCGCCACCGGGGCCGCGACCGGCACGCCCGCCTCGACCTCCAGCCGGTCGGCCGGCATGTCGATGGCGAGGTACCTGAGGAACGGCGCCCCGGCGGGTGCCACGCCACGCTCGGCCAGCCAGCCGATCAGCTCGCCGATGCGGTCGGCCACCAGGCCGAAGGTGGTCATACTGATGGTCCCGCGGACCCCCACGTAGGGGCGGTCGGGATGGTCAATGATGTTCGGCATTGTTCTGCCCTCCTTCACCCACCTATACGAGGCGGGCCCGCGAAACTCATCGGCAGGCCGAAGAGCGGGAACAGCCGCGGATCCAGGTATGTGGTCGTCGCGCTGACCCGCTCCCCCGAGACCTCGACGACCAGGAGCGCGAACGGCTCGCCCCCCAGGTACTGCCCGAACGCCGGGGAGCCGTTGGCCGTGCCCGCCGCAACCAGGCGTGAGCCGCCGCAGGGCGCGTCCGCTGCGAGCATGGCCTCGCGGATGTCCTCTCTGCCCCGCAGCCACCACGCGAACGGCGGCATCGACATCGTCGCGTCCTCGTGCAGCAGCGCGACCAGCCCCGACACGTCATACCGCTCGAACGCGTCCACATACCGCTCCAGCAACCGCCGGTCCACCTCGCCACCGCGGGCAGGCACCTCGGAAAGGCCACCGCGGGCAGGCACCTCAGAAGGGCCACCGCGGGCAGGCACCTCAGAAGGGCCACCGTGGGCAGGCATCTCAGAAAGCGTCGCCCTGGCCCGCTGCAGGGCGCTGTTGACCGAGGCGACACTGCCCGCCAGCAGTTCCGCCACCTCGGCCGCGCTCCAGCGCAGCACGTCACGCAGGATCAGCACCGCCCGCTGCCGTGGTGGGAGGTGCTGCAGCGCGGCCACGAACGCCAGGCGTACCGTCTCCCTCTCGACGGCGAGCTCGGCCGGATCGGCGGGGAGCACCCGGCTGTCGGGGATCGGCATGATCCAGGCGTGGCCGGGCAGCGGCGGGCCGAGGTCGGGGCCCGGCGACCCGGCGGGGCCGAGGTCCATGGCCCGCGCCCGCCGCTGTGCGCCCCGCAGCATGTCGAGGCAGACGTTGGTGGCGATGTGGAACAGCCAGGAGCGGAGCGGCGCCCGGTCAGGGTCGTAGCGGTCGAGGCCGCGCCATGCCTTGACCAGGGTCTCCTGCACCGCGTCCTCGGCCTCGAACCCGGAGCCCAGCATCCGGTAGCAGTAACCGGTCAGTTCGGCACGGTGCCGCTCCAGCTCCTCCACTAGACCGGGGTCACCTCGATCTGGAGCTCCGTCACCCATTCGGCCAGGTCGTCCGGGCAGTGCAGGGAGATCTCCCTGGCCAGGCCGCTCGACCGGTAGCCGTTCGCCTCGATCCAGTGCGCCAGCGCCTGGAACGTCGGGCCCACCTCCTCCATCGGGCCATGATGGATGATCGTCGCCGCCGTCTCGATGCGCGGCAAAGTGACGAACTGGACGTCGTACTCGTCCTTCTCTTCCGCCGTGAAGGGGAACGCGACGTGCACCATCACCGCGCCGTCGTCCTCGGGGATGTAGTACGCGATGCCGGGACCGGCTATGGTCACCCGCGCCGCCTCCAGCCGCCCGCAGAGCTCGACGAACAGCGGCTTGATGACCGGCCCGATGTCCTCGCCCTCATAGCTGGCGGCCCGCGCGCTGAGTTCGGCGACCCTGGTCGCGGCGATCTCCTTGAGCACGACCTCATCCGTCTGCATGTGCCCCTCCGTCTCGATGGTCCGGAGCCTCGCCTCGACGCCGCGCAGCCTGCCCAGGTCGGCGCTGATCCGCGCCTCCAGCTGGGCGCGGCGCAGGCGTACCATGCCGTGCAGTTCTTCCGTACTGACCTTGTCGTCGAGGATCGCCCTGACCTGCTCCAGCGTGAAGCCGAGGTCCTTGATCGCGACGATGCGGTTGAGCCTGGACAGCTGCGCCGCCTGGTATGAGCGGTAGCCGGTGGCCGGGTCCACGTGCGCGGGGCGCAGCAGCCCGATCGCGTCGTAGTGGCGCAGCATGCGCACGGACACGAGCCCGAGCCTGGCGAAGTCTCCGATACTGAACATGACCCCTCCAGGTGTAGGGCCTGACACGGTGTCAGGGTCAACACCATCGGCCGGTCAGCCCATCACGACCGTGGCTCGACCGAGTCAGCCGATCACGACCGCCATCACCACGAGCGCGATCGCCGCGGCCAGCACCGCGAACGAGTCGATCGCCCAGCTGGCGCGGGCGGGCGGGGCTTCCACGTCGCGGCGCTTGGCCGACTCCGCCCGTTCGGTGATCTGCTGCCCCACCCAGTCGGCGTGCGTCTTCCCGGCGAACGCCTCCGCGGCCGCCTGCTCCGCCTTGCTCAGCGTGGGCTCGGTCTTGAAGCGACCGCGTTCCTGCCTGGGCGTGGCCCGGCGCTGCGCCCTGGCCCGCTCGCGCGCCGTGCTCATCGGCGTCCACAGCCGCAACACCTGCTCGGCGCCGTAGCGGACGTTGATGGTGTGGGAGACCACCACGTCGTTCACCGAGGCCCATGGCACGAACGTCGAGCGGAGCGGGTTGCGCCCCACCAGCCCCTCCTCGGTCACCACGGTCGCGGGGCGGAGCGCGACCAGGTAGACCACGGCGGTCAGCGCGCCCAGCACGGCGCCCGCCACCAGCGAGGGCTTGCCGTTGTAGCGGGCGGTCAGATCCCAGATGTTGAAGGCGACGAACGCCAGCCACACCCAGCCGAGCACGAAGGCGGTCTTGGAACGGTAGGTCTCTTTCACGGCTGCCACTTCATCCGCGCGAATCCGGGCTTGATCACACCGTTGATCAGCGCCAGCCGCTCATCGAACGGGATGAACGCCGACTTCATCGCATTGACCGTGAACCACTGCAGATCATCCCAGCCATAGCCGAACGCCTCCACCAGCTTGTCGAACTCCAGCGACACGTTGGTGCGGCTCATCAGCCGGTTGTCGGTGTTGACCGTCACCCTGAAATGCAGGCGGCGCAGCAGCCCGATCGGGTGGTCGGCGATGGAGTCGGCGGCTCCGGTCTGCAGGTTGGAGGTGGGGCACATCTCCAGGGGGATGCGCTTGTCGCGGACGTACGCGGCCAGGCGGCCCAGCTTGGCGGAGCCGTCGTCCGACACGGAGATGTCGTCGATGATCCGCACCCCGTGCCCGAGCCGATCGGCGCCGCACCATTGGATGGCCTGCCAGATCGACGGCAGCCCGAAGCCCTCGCCCGCGTGGATGGTGAAGTGCGCGTTCTCCCGCTGCAGGTATTCGAACGCGTCGAGGTGCCTGGTGGGCGGGTAGCCCGCCTCGGCCCCGGCGATGTCGAAGCCCACCACCCCGCCATCCCGATAACGCACGGCCAGCTCGGCGATCTCCATCGACCGCGCCTGATGCCGCATCGCGGTCAGCAGCGTGCCGACCTTGATCCCGCGCCCCTCGGAGCCCTGCCTGAACCCGTCCAGCACCGCCTCGACCACCTGATCGAGGCTGAGCCCCGTGGTGGTGTGCTGCTCGGGCGCGAAACGCACCTCGGCGTAGACGACCCCGTCGGCCGCCAGATCCTCGGCGCACTCGGCGGCGACGCGGGTCAGTGCCTCGCGCGTCTGCATGACGCCGACGGTGTGCTGGAAGGTCTCCAGGTAGCGTTCGAGCGAGCCCGAGTCGGCCGCCTCCTCGAACCACTCGCGGAGGTTGTCGGCGTCGGTCGTGGGCAGTTCGCCGTAGCCGGAGTCGCGCGCCAGCCCGACGATGGTCTCGGCCCGCAGGCCGCCGTCGAGGTGGTCATGCAGCAGCACCTTGGGCGCCCGTCGGATCTCGTCAAGCGTGGGCCTCATCCGCCCATGATATGCGCCTTCCGCCGACGAACTCCCGGCTCCAACTGGGCCGACATCGGCCCGTGTCGCCGGTCACTCCACGGCGGTGAGGATCGCGTCGAACTTCTTGGTGAGCTTGATGGCGGTGGTCTTGTCGGCGTTCACGAAATAGACGTTCACCAGCCGGTCAACGCTCTCCACCAGCCCCTCCACCACGGCGCCGTCACGGTCGCACACGACCGCGCCGGCAGCGGCCGCCGATTCGCGCACCTTGCCGTCGTACCCGGTGCACGACTCGGTGAATTCCTGGCGAACGGCGGCGACGTCCTTCCCGCCGACGGTGTCGGTCCTCAGTACCAGCGGATCCGACCCCGCCTGCGGAGCGTCCGCCGCCGTGTAGAGACACACGCTCGCCTTGACCGATTCGAGGGTCTCCAGCGGGTGGTCGTCCCTCTTCTCCTTCAGCTCCCAGCTCAGCCCCGTGGCCTTGGAGAGCTCTTCCACGGTGAGCGAGCAGCCGCCCGCCGTCTTGGTTCCGCCGCTTCTGGCCGTTTCCGCCTGGGGTCTACATCCGGCGAGCAGCACAGCGGCGATGGCTAAGCCGAGCACGTACGCGGGAACGGCGGTCGGACGTGTCATGGCGGAGCCTCCAGATCCCTTTGGGCGCCCCGGCGTCCGGTGTGCTCCCACATCACGTGCTTTCAATCCATTAATAGAGGCATCGGGTTACAGCCCTCTTGATCAACACTTGCCGCTCGCACATCACTTCCTGGGCAGGACGCCGGGCGTTCCGTCGACTTGCCGCAGCCGCTCGGGCCGAGCAGCACGAGAAACTCCCCGTCCGCCACATCCAGCCACACGTCGTCCACAGCGGCGACGGGACCGAACCGGCGGATCAGTCCCTGCACTCGAATACGGCTCACCGCTGCGCACCTTTCGCTCCCCTTTGGCGGACGCCCGCCGGACAGCGCTCAGTGCATCAGCGCTCCGTATACGCAAGGTGAACGCCCAGGGGCGCCCTCGCTCGATCCGAAAGCACGTCGCATCAGGTGAGCTGGGAGAACACGGTGAACATCGGCCTGAGTCAGGCTGCGGCGATTGGAGATGACAATCAACCGAGAGTAATCCGCGCTGATCGGTCAATCCTCGGCGCGGTTGGCCCCGTCCGGGGAGAAGGCGGGCAGGCAGACGGCGATGTACTCGGCGCCGTCCGGGCCGGTGCTGTAGCGGATCTTCTCGCCCGGGTCCGTGACGATGGACTGGCCCGCCGTGATCTCGGTCGTGCCGTTGGCGTGTTCCACCAGGAGCGTGCCGCGCAGGACGACGGTGTATTCGGTGAACGAGGGCGTTTGTGCGGGCTCGTCCCAGCCGGGCGGGGCGACCATGTGGGCGATGGAGATCGCCTCGTCGCCGCTGTTGACGCGGCCTATGTGCTCGTCGATGAGCTTGCCGCCGGGCACCGGGATGCGGGTAGCCGCTTCGATCTTTCTAACCACCAGGTCAGTGTGCCACGTCGATGACGAGCCGGTCGGGATCGGACTGCTCCTTCAGCTCGAACGCCGCCTGGTGGTTGAGCACGAGGCCGACTCCGACGCGGCCTTCGAAGTCGCCGGTCTTGACCACATGCGTCACGTTGCCGAGGTTGGCCGGGAAGATGGGACCGCCCTTCCAGGTGGGCCTGCCCTTGGCGTCGTGGGCGTCGGCTGGCGCGAGGATCAGCTGGAGGTACGCGCCGCCGGGCAGGTCGAAGTCCTCGCCCGAGCCGTCCTGCAGCAGTTTGTCTACCCATTTGACGTTGTAGCCGGGCATGGAGCCCTTGAGGTCGATCACCACGCGGTCGTAGGTGTCGTGGGCGGCGTAGCGGACGCCCTGCACGACCGCCGGGTCGCCGATGTTGTGCTGTACGTCCACCTCGACCGTGCTCGTCGGCGCCGCCTCCCGCGTGCCCGTGTCGACAGAGATGGAGGAGGAGGACGAGGAGGTGGACGTGGACGTGGAGGTCCGACCGCGTGACGTCGATGGCGTAGCGACCCTGGGTGGGGCGGTGGGCTCGGCCGACGCGCTCGTGGTCGCGCCGCTCCCGGCGCCGCCTGGCGAGGCCGTACCGCACGCGGTCAGTACGAGCAGACAAGCGAGAGCGGCGGTGTGGGCCGGGCGGCGTCGCGACGGATGCCCGAGTGCGGGTGGCGGGCGCATAGCAGATTGATTCCCCAGTTCAGAGGATCACAAGCGGCGCGGCGCGCGAGTGGCACGAACATGGGCTACCCATAGCCGACACGTGGGGAGCACAAAGAGCGAGAAGGCCCCGCGCGGTACGCGGGGCCTTCTCAACGAATCGGACGTCTAGGTCGTCAGACCGTCTCGTACACCTTCGCCTCTTCCTGCGGGGCCGCCACCGGCTTGCGTACCCGCAGCCCGGTGGCCGAGATCGCCACCCCGACCAGCGCCAGCACCAGCGACACCACGATCGCCGAGCGGAGCGATTCGATCGACAGGGTGGTGCCGTTCGAGGTCAGCACCGCCGAGACCACGGCGAGCACGATCGCGCCGCCCACCTGCCCGGAGGTGTTGAGCAGCCCGGAGGCCAGCCCCTGCTCGTCGTCGTGCACGCCGTTCGTGGCCTGGATGTTCAGCGGCGCGAAGGACAGCGCGAACGCGATGCCCAGCAGCAGCATGCCGGGAATGACCAGACCGCCCAGGCTGGGGTGCTCGTCGATGCCCAGGAACATCGCGTAGCCACCGGCCAGCGCGGCCGCGCCGATGATGGTCAGCTTGGTGGTGCCGAACCTGTCGGCGAAGTCGCCCATCTTGGTCGAGGTGATCGCGACGAGCACTCCGGCGGGCAGGAACGCCAGCGCGGTGCCGAGGGCCGACCAGCCCAGCAGGTTCTGGAAGTACTGCATGGCAACGAACTGGAAGGCCACGTAGGAGCCCATCAGGATGAGCAGCCCCAGGTTCGCCCGGACGAGCGAGCCGGAGCGCAGGATGCCCAGCCGGACCAGCGGGTGCTTCATCCGCAGTTCGGCGAAGACGAACAGGCCGAGCAGCGCGGCGACGGCGACCAGCGAGCCGATCGTGCGCAGCGAGGTCCAGCCGGCCTCGGGCGCCTGGACGACGGTGAAGACGAGCAGCAGCATCGAGGCGGTGATCAGCACGGCGCCGATCAGGTCATGGCCGCCTTCGGCCCGCTCCTCCTCGCCACGCGGCAGCACCCTGAGCGCGGCGACCAGCGCGATGATCGCGACCGGCACCGGCATCAGCAGCGTCCACCGCCAGCCGATCTCGGTCAGCAGGCCGGACAGCACCAGCCCGAGCGAGTAACCGCTGGCGCCACACGCGGTGAAGATGCTGAGCGCCTTGTTGCGCTCAGGCCCCTCGGGAAACGTGGTGGTGATGATCGAAAGGGCGGCCGGCGCGGTGAAGGCGGCGCCCACCCCCTTGATGAACCTGGCCGCGATCAGCAGAGCGCCGTCGTCCACCAGACCACCGAGCAACGACGCCACGGCGAAGACACCCAGCGCGACCAGGAACACCCTGCGTCGCCCGAGCAAGTCGGCGGTCCTGCCGCCCAGCAACAGAAGACCGCCATAACCGAGCACGTAGCCGCTGACAACCCACTGCAGAGAAGAGGTAGAAAGGCCCAGGTCGTGCTGGATGGCGGGCAGCGCCACGCCGACCATCGACACGTCAAGGGCGTCAAGGAAGATCACTGCACAGAGCACGGCGAGCGCGCCCCAACGGGATGAGTGAGAGGACATGAGTCAGTACACTACATGCATCCGCATCTAATGCAAACGCATTTAATTCCGTTGCATCAGTTTTAGCGAAGTGGTAACCTCCGCGACATGGACGAGGAGTTCGTGGTCGGGACCTGGCACTACGTCCTGGCGAAGCACGCCAAGGCGATGTGCTCGCTGGAACGCGAGCTGGGTGACAAGCACGGCCTGGGGCCGAGCGAGTTCGAGGTGCTGGACCGGATCGTCCATCACGACAAGAAGCTCCGGATCCAGGAGCTCTGTGACGAGGTTCACCTGAGCCAGAGCGCGCTGTCCAGGGTCGTGGCGCGGCTGGAGAAGGCTCAGCTGGTCTCGCGCGGGGTGTGCGACCAGGACCGCCGTGGCGTCTTCGTCTGCATCACCGAGGCGGGGAGAGCGCGCCACAAGGAGGCCCTGCCGACGCAGCGCGCCGTCCTCGCCGACATCTTCGCCGACGCGCCCGTCCTCGTACGCTGAAGCGGCGGCACAAAGCGCCGACGCCCGAAGTGGTCGGCGCCCGTCTACTAGGCCGTGATCCGGTCGAGCACCAGAGGCAGCACCTCGGCGCTCCCTGTCCCGACCTCGTAGCCGCCCTGCAGCGCCGCCAAGGCCCGCTCAAAACGACCCGTCTCGTCCGCGTGCAGCGTCATCAGCGGCTGCCCCTCGCGCACGAGGTCACCCGGCTTGGCATGCAGCACGATGCCCGCCCCGAATGACACCGGATCCTCCTTACGAGCCCGCCCCGCCCCCAACCGCCAGGCCGCAAGCCCGACGGCATAGGCGTCCAGGCGTGACAGGACCCCCGAGGCAGGCGCCTCGACCACCATGGTCTCCGCCGCCCTGGGCAGGATCGCGTCCGGGTCGCCGCCCTGGGCGGTGATCATCCGGCGCCAGGCGTCCATGGCCGAGCCGTCCGCCAGCGCCCGCGCCGGGTCAGGACCGGAGACCCCGGCCGCCTCCAGCATCTCCCGCGCCAGCCGTACGGTCAGCTCCACGACGTCCGGCGGCCCGCCACCCGCCAGGACCTCGACCGACTCCTCGACCTCCAAGGCGTTGCCCACAGCGCGGCCCAGGGGGCGGTCCATGGCGGTGAGCAGGGCGACCGTGCGCACGCCCGCGTCGGTGCCCAGCGCGACCATCGTCTCGGCCAGCTCGCGGGCCCGCTCCGGCGTCTTCATGAACGCGCCCGAGCCCACCTTGACGTCGAGCACCAGCGACCCGGTGCCCTCCGCGATCTTCTTCGACATGATCGACGAAGCGATGAGCGGGATCGACTCGACCGTGCCGGTGACGTCGCGCAGGGCGTACAGCTTCTTGTCGGCGGGGGCGAGGCCCGAGCCGGCGGCGCAGACGACCGCGCCCGCCGAGCGCAGCACCGAGAGCATCTCGTCGTTGGACAGCGAGGCCCGCCAGCCGGGGATCGACTCCAGTTTGTCCAGCGTGCCGCCCGTGTGGCCGAGGCCGCGGCCCGAGAGCTGCGGGACATAGGCGCCGCACGCGGCCACCAGCGGGGCGAGCGGCAGCGTGATCTTGTCGCCGACGCCGCCGGTGGAGTGCTTGTCGGCGGTGGGCCGGTCCAGCGCGGACCAGTCCATCCGCTCGCCCGAGCGGATCATCGCCTGTGTCCAGCCGGCGATCTCGCGCCGGTTCATGCCGTTCAGCAGGATGGCCATGGCCAGCGCGGACATCTGCTCGTCGGCCACCTCGCCGCGGGTGTAGGCGTCGATCACCCAGTCGATCTGGGCGGCCGTCAGCTCGCCACCGTCCCGTTTTGCGACGATGACTTCGATGACGTCCATGGCCATCAGGCCGACCTCGACAGGTCGTCGGGGCCGAAGGCGTAGGGCAGGATCTCGGCCATCCGCTTCGGCCCGTCCACGGTCTCGACCAGCAACTCCTCGCCGCCGAACTCGAAGAGCAGCTGCCGGCAGCGCCCGCACGGCATCAGCAGCTCCCCGTGGCCGTCCACGCAGGTGAAGGCCACCAGCCGGCCGCCGCCCGAGGAGTGCAGCGCCGAGACCAGGCCGCACTCGGCGCACAGGCCCAGGCCGTAGGAGGCGTTCTCGACGTTGCAGCCGGTGATGACGCGGCCGTCGTCAACGAGCGCCGCCGCGCCGACGGGAAACTTGGAGTAGGGCGCGTACGCGTTGTGCATGGCCTCGATGGCCTCCGTGCGCAGGCCGTCCCAGTCGACGTTCAATGCTGTTCCCCCCGGCGATAGCGCATGCCGTCGGCCTTGGGCATCCGCAGTCGCTGCGAAGCCACCAGGAGCACGAGCAGCGTGAGCACGTGTGGTGTGATGAAGACGAATTCGTTCGGCAACTTGTCGACGGTCAGCCACAGCCAGATCAGTACGATCGTGCCCGCGGCGGCCCCCGCGATCAGGTTGTACTCCCTGGCGCCCCTGGTGACCATCTCCGCCGGCTGGTCGGACGACAGCAGCGCGCGCACCTTGGTGCCGATGTAGATGAGCAGCAGGATGGCGCCGAACAGGAAGAACGCCGTCACGGCCCCGGAGCTGCGCAGCTGCAGGCCGCTGGCGTAGCCGAACAGCGAGGCGCCCGCGGCCAGCCCGCCGGGCCGCCAGTTGCCGAAGATCATGGCGGCCAGGCCGATGAACCCGCGGCCGGCTGTCTGGCCCTCGACGTACTTGGTGGAGATGAAGACCAGGAACACGCCGCCGAGCCCGGCGAACGCGCCGGAGATGACGACGGCCACATACTTGATCAGGTAGACGTTCACGCCCAGCGACTCGGCCGCCCACGGGTTCTCGCCCGCCGAGCGCAGCCGCACGCCGAACGCCGTACGCCAGAGCACGAAGAACGTCAGCGGGAGCAGCAGCACGGCCAGGATGACCAGTACGTTCACCTCGTGGGTGAGACCGCGCAGGATGCCCGCGACGTCGGAGATCAGGAACCAGTGGGTGCGCTCCAGGCTGCCGAGCCAGTCGGGGCCCGACGAGAACAGCGGCAGGCTGGGCTCGGGCGCCTCCGACGACATGGCCGGCGAGGTGGTGATGCCCGCGCCCGCCGCGGCCGCGCGGGTGCCCTCGCCGTAGAGGACCTCGGACAGGAAGCGGGTGATGCCGGGGCCGAGCAGGTTGATGGCGACGCCGCTGATGATGTGGTCGACGCCGAACGTCACGGTCGCGACCGCGTGGATCAGCCCGCCGAGCGCGCCGGCGATCAGGCCGGCGACCAGCGCGGCCATGAAGCCCCACTGGTATCCGGCCCAGCCGGCGAACCAGGTGCCGAGCACCATCATGCCTTCGAGGCCGATGTTGACCACGCCCGCCCGCTCGGCCCACAGGCCGCCGAGCCCGGCCAGGCCGATCGGCACCGACAGCATCAGGGCGGCGTTGAACGTGCCGGACGAGGTGATGTCGTCCTGCCCGGAGATGACGCGGACCACCGACATGACCAGGATGAGCACGGCCACGCCGATGAGCGCCAAGTGGTATCGGCTGACCTTTGTCATGCTGTCACCTCAACGGGAGTGTTCCTGCCGAGCTGCTGAGCGGCCCGCCGTTCCTCGCGCCGCAGCGCGATCCTGCTGGTGATCTCGTTGGCGATGACCACCAGCAGCACGATCGTGCCCTGCATGATCATGATGACCGACGGCGGTACATTCGCGAACTGCAGCGGGCCCTGCGCATGGTCCAGGAAGCCGAACAGCAGCGCCGCGATCGCGATGCCACCGGGTTGGTTCCGGCCGAGCAGCGCCACGGCGATGCCCAGGAAGCCCAGGCCCGGGGTGAAGTTGGAGCCGAAGGAATGCTTGTCGCCGAGGATCTCCGGCATGCCGATCAGCCCGGCGATCGCGCCGGAGAGCACCATCGCGGAGATGACCATCTTCTTCGGGCTGACGCCGGAGGCCAGCGCGGCCGAGGCGTTGAGGCCGCTGGCCTTGACCTCGAAGCCGAACCGGGTCCGCTCCAGCAGCACCCAGAGCCCGATGCCCAGCAGGACGGCCACCAGGAGGAAGCCCCACAGACCGCCACCGCGGGGCGCGGGCAGCCCGAACATCTCGAACAGGACGTTGAGGTTGGGGAACCAGGCCGACTCGGGCAGCGCGGGCGTCGTGGTGGTGAGCACGCCCTTGGCGCGCTCCCCCGTGAAGGGACCGCGGACGAGGAAGGCGGCCAGGTTGATCGCGATGTAGTTCAGCATGATCGTGGAGATGACCTCGTTCACCCCCCTCGTCACCTTCATCACGGCGGGGATCAGCGCGTAGAAGCCGCCCACGACCATCGCCACCACGATGATCACCGGGATCTGGATCCAGGCGGGCGCCACGAATGTGGATCCGACGTACGCAGCGCAGATGGCCGCGATGCGATATTGGCCCTCGACGCCGATGTTGAAGAGGTTCATGCGGAAGCCGACGGCCACGGCCAGGCCCGCGATGTACAGCGGCACGGCCCGGTTGAGCATGGTCGTGATGCCGTTGACCACCGCCCGCTCGGTCTCGCCGAAGTCGAAGAAGGCGGCGAACGCGGCCTCGGGGCTGGCCCCCGCCGCGATGATCGCGACGCTGGAGATCAGGATCGCCAGGATGATGGCGGCGACGGCGCCGGCGACGGTCAGTAGCGCCCGGTAGAGCCCGGCGGGCATCACGTCTCCTCAGTACTGGTGATGGCGCCGGTCATGTAGCCGCCCAACCGCTCGGGGGTGACGTCGGACGGGTCGAGGCGGGCGACGAGCCGCCCGCCGTAGATCACCCGCAGCGTGTCGGACAGGCCGATGAGCTCGTCGAGGTCGGCCGAGATCAGGAGTACGGCCAGGCCCGCGGCCCTGGCGTTACGCAGGTGGTCCCAGATCGCGGCCTGCGCGCCCACGTCGACGCCACGGGTGGGGTGGGCGGCGATGAGGAACTTCGGCTCGCCGCTCATCTCACGCCCGACGATCAGCTTCTGCTGGTTGCCGCCCGACAGGGCCAGCGCCAGCGTGTCGACGCTCGGTGTGCGGACGTCGTAGTCCTTGACGATGCGTTCGGTGTCGGCTCTGGACGAGCGCCGGTTGACCCAGATGCCCTTGCGCGCGGGCGGTCTGGTCTGGTGGCCGAGCACCCGGTTCTCCCAGAGCGAGGCCTCCAGCAGCAGACCCTGGCGGTGGCGGTCCTCAGGGATGTAGCCGATGCCCGACTCGCGGCGTTTGAGGGTGGACCAGGTGCTGATGTCGGCGCCGTCGAGCGAGATGTCGCCGTGCACGGGCCGCATGCCCATGATGGCCTCGATCAGCTCGGACTGGCCGTTGCCCTCGACCCCGGCGATGCCCAGGATCTCGCCCTTGTGGATCTCGAACGACACGTCGTCGAGGAGCAGTCGGCGGCCCTCCTCGCGGAGTTTCGCCACGTACAGGGGGATCGAGGTGCCCTTGGGCACCGGGCGGAAGCCGTCGGCCTCCATGGTCAGGCCGGACACCTTCAGCGCTATCTCGTCGGTCACCGTGGACTCGCGCGTCTCGGGCGTGGGCAGCTCGCTGCCGACCATGAGCTCGGCCAGCTGCCGCGCGGTGACCTCGCCGGGGTCGACGCTGGCGACCGTGGTGCCGCGCCGGATCACGGTGATCGCGTCGGCGATGCTGAGCACCTCGTCGAGCTTGTGGGAGATGAAGATGACCGTCAGCCCCTCGGCCTTGAGCTCGCGCAGGTTGTCGAAGAGCTCGTCGACCTCCTGGGGTACGAGCACCGCGGTCGGCTCGTCGAGGATCAGGATGCGCGCGCCACGGTAGAGGACCTTGAGGATCTCCACTCGCTGCCGGTCACCGACGCCGAGGTCTTCCACCAGCCGGTCGGGGTCCACCCGCAGGCCATGACCGGCGGCCAGCTCGCTGATGCGCGCGCGGGCCCCGGCGGAGTCGAGCCGGCCGCCCTTCTTCGGCTCGGCGCCGAGGACGATGTTCTCCAGCACGGTGAAGTTGTCGGCCAGCATGAAGTGCTGGTGGACCATGCCGATGCCCGCGTTGATGGCGTCGCTCGGCGTGCGGAAGGCCACTTCCACACCGTTCACCTTGATCGTGCCCTCGTCCGGCTTCTGCATGCCGTACAGGATCTTCATCAGGGTGGACTTGCCCGCGCCGTTCTCCCCCACGATCGCGTGCACCGTGCCGGGTTCGACGGTGATGCGAATGTCATGGTTGGCGACGACGCCGGGGAAGCGTTTGGTGATGCCCTCCAGCTCGACGGCGGGTTGCACCGCGGCGAGGGTGTCGGCGTTCACAGATCGCTCACCGCTCCTCAATCGCTCCGCTCACTGGTGTCTCCAAGAGCGGATAGGCCGAAGGCCCGGGGTCGGTCTGGACTCCGGGCCCTCGGTCAACGTTCCTACCTCAATTACGGCTTGGACGGAACCGTGATTTTGCCGTCGATGATGTCCTGCTTGGCAGCGTCCAGCTTGTCCTTGATGTCGTCGATCTCGCCACCGGTGGTGGCCAGGCCCACGCCGTCGACCTTGAGGTCGTAGATGGTGTTGCTGCCACCCTTGGCGCCACCCTGGAACGCCTTGACGAACTCGAAGACGCCGACGTCCACGCGCTTGAGCATCGAGGTCATGATGACCGACTGCAGGTCGGTCTCCTTGACCGTCTGGCGCTGGTCGGAGTCGACGCCGATGGCCTTCTTCTTGGCCGCGGCCGCCGCCTGGAACACGCCCAGGCCCGAGTCGCCGGCGGCGTGGTAGACGATCTCCGCGCCGTCCTGGTACATCTTCTCGGCCGCGACCTTGCCCTTGTCGGGGGCCTTGAAGCCGCTGAAGTCACCGTCGGGGCTCAGGTACTTGATGTCGATCTTGGCGTCCTTCTTGACCGACTTCACACCGGCCTCGAAGCCCGCCTGGAACTTCTTGATCAGGTCGTTCTCGACACCGCCGACGAAGCCGACGTGGCCGCTCTTGGCCTTGGTCGCCGCGGCGACGCCCGCCAGGTAGGAGCCCTGCTCCTCGGCGAACAGCAGGCCGGTGACGTTGGCCGCGTTCGAGGCGGAGTCGACGACCGCGAACTGGATCTCCGGGTATTCCTCGGCCGTCTTCTTGATGTCGTCGCCGTAGGCGAAGCCGACGCCGATGATCGGGTTGTAGCCCGCGTCGGCCAGCTGGCGGAGGAGCTCGCCGCGGTTGGAACCGTCGGCCGCGGGGCTCAGCTCCTTGATGTCGGCCTTGAGCTCCGTCTTGGCCTTCTCCAGGCCCGCGTAGGCGGCGTCATTGAAGGACTTGTCGCCACGGCCGCCGACGTCGAAAGCGAGGCCGACCTTGAGGGCGCCGGACTTCGGCGCCTCGCTGCTGGCCCCGGAGGTCGGCGCCGCGCTGGACGTGGCGTCGCTTCCCGTGCCGCCGCTGCCGCCACAGGCCGCGGCCGCCATCAGCATGGCACCCGCTATCGAACCGGCCGCCATCCTGCCGAATCGCTTGCTGAGCAAGGCGACTCCTTTCCATTTCCCCGCCGTCAAACTTCGTCGCAGGCGCGAAGAAATGTACGGCAACCCTGCACGGAAGATAGTTGGTTGACCAGGGCGGACAAAACCGGCACACAGGGTCGCAACCGCTCCGTTATCGACATCACTCGTGTCCGTGACCTGAATCTGCGGATGCGGTCCGAGGACCGGCTCGGGAAGCTTTACCCAACTTTGGACACCGGGGGGCCCTTGCCGTCAGGTCGATCATGGCAGAGATTCCTGATCAACGGTGGATTTTCATCCTGGAGCCCACATGCATCCTTGGAAGGCCATGATCATTCCTATGGCCGCGATCCTCATCGCGGCCATGGGCGCGGCGCCCGCCACAGCGGATACACCGACCGCCCCGGCTGAGGTCCCGGCGATCAAGATCGAGAACAACGCCACCCAGTCCGTCTTCTCCCGCGCCGACGCCGTCAAGCAGACGGTGTACGTCGAGGTCGCGGGGACCGACAGCGACAGCGACGGCCTGCCGGACCGCGTCGCCGTGGACATCCTGCGCCCGAAGGAGACCGACGAGGGCCTGAAGGTCCCGGTCATCATGGAGGCCAGCCCCTACTACGCGGGCGGCAACGACGTGCCGAACCACGTGGTGGACGTGGACGAGAACGGCAACCCGCTGCCGACCCTGCGCTCGTTCGCGAACAAGCTGGCGGCCGAGCCGTTCGACGGCTACTACGACAACTACTTCCTGCCCCGCGGCTACGCGATCGCGCTGGTGGAGAACCTGGGCAGCGGCCGCGCCACCGGCTGCCCCACCACCGGCGACCGCAACGAGACGGCCGGCCCGAAGGCCGCGATCGACTGGCTGAACGGCCGCGCGAAGGGGTTCACCCCGGAGGGCGCGCCCGTCTCGGCCACCTGGTCGACCGGGAACGTGGGCATGATCGGCGTCTCCTACAACGGCACGCTGCCCAACGCGGTCGCCTCGACGGGCGTCAAGGGGCTGAAGACGATCGTGCCCATCGCCGCGATCTCCTCCTGGTACGACTACTACCGGGCCAACGGCGGCGTGCTGGCGGCGGGCGGCTTCCAGGGCGAGGACGCGGACGTGCTGGCCAAGTACGTGCTCACCCGCGCCGACGGGCAGAAGGTCTGCGGGCCCGTCATGGACTACCTGACGGCGACGCAGGACCGGGTGAGCGGCGACTACAGCCGCTTCTGGAACGCCCGCAACTACCTCAACGACGTCGACAAGGTGAAGGCCAGTGTCTTCGTCGTGCACGGCCTCAACGACTGGAACGTCAAGACCAAGCAGTTCGCCCAGTGGTGGTACGCCCTGTCCAAGCGCCATGTGCCGCGCAAGATCTGGCTGCACCAGGGCACCCACATGAACCCCTTCAACCTGCGCACCGTCGAATGGCTGCGGCAACTGCACGGCTGGTTCGACTACTGGCTGTACGGCATCGAAAGCGGCATCATGCGCGAGCCGCAGGCGGACGTCGAAATCGCCCCAGGCGAGTGGGGCACTCACGCATCGTGGCCACTTCCGGCCACCAAGCCAGTGGCCCTGCACCTCGGCTCCGGCTCGAAGCTGAATGTCTTCCCGCAGTACGCGGCCCGCGAGTCTTTCGTCGATCAGAAGACCCGCACCGCCGAACAGTTGGTGGAGGCGGCCCCGGCCGCGGATCCCAACCGCCTGGCCTATCTGACGCCGGAGTTGCCGGCCGCCGTCCGAATCTCCGGCACCCCGACGATCTCGCTGCGAGCGGCCCGCGATGGCGGCTCGTCGCCGTATTTGACGGCCCTGCTGGTCGACTACGGCACGGGCACCAGAGCGGACGGAACCCTGGTCCCAACAGGCGAAACCCTCTGCTACGGGGAAGGCGTCCCGGGCGACACGGGCTGCACGGCATTGCGCAGGCTGGGCACAGCCACAACGCCCTACAAGATCGTCTCAAGAGGCTGGCTGGACATCAGAAACCGCCACGACCCGGCACGAACAGAGACCGTCAAACCCGCCCAGGAGTACACCTTCACCTGGGACTTCCAGCCAAAGGACTACCGGTTCGACCAGGGCCACAAGATCGGCCTGATCATCACGTCAACGGACCGCGACTACACGCTCCGGTACCCGGAGGGCTCGAAGTTCACCGTCAACCCGGCCAAGTCATCCTTGATCCTGCCGGTGGTCAGACCTTAGGACGGCCGGGGTCAAGGATGCGCACGTCACGGCGCCCGGCCCCGTAAACCGGAGGAGCGTTCCCCTGGACAGACGCCAGCCCCGCCCAGAAGGGTGGGGCTGGCCCATGCTTGCCGTAAAGGAAAATCAAGCACGTACGGTGGGGCGGGCCCTTGCCGACCGTAAAACTCAGGCGAGCACGGAATCGACGACGGGTTCCCATAGCGCGGTCAGGGCAGTCGCGGCCATGAGGCGGACGCCCATGCCGATCGCCGCCTCGTCGATGTCGAAGGTCCCCTGGTGGATGTCGTACGTCACGCCGCCCGGCGAGCGCGTGCCGAGCCGGGCCAGCGCCCCTGGGATCGACTCCAGGTACCAGGCGAAGTCCTCGCCGCCGAGCGACTGCTGCGTGGGCACCACCGCGCCCGGCCCCAGCGCCCGCTCGACCGCCTCGGCCAGCATGTCGACGCTCATCTCGTCGTTGACCACGGGCGGCACCCCGCGCGTGTATTCCATCGTCGCGTCGATCCCGTAAGCGCCGGCGACCGACTCCAGCAGCGACTTGATCAGGTCGGGGGCCGCGTGCCAGGCGTTCTCGTCGAGGCAGCGCACGGTCCCCTCGGCCACGCCGTCATCGGGGATCGCGTTGGCCGCGGAACCGGCCTGGACCTTGCCCCAGACCAGGCTGAGCGAGGAGCGCGGGTCCACCCGGCGCGAGAGCGCGGCGGGCAGTTCGGTGAGGATCTTGGCGAGGGCGAAGACCAGGTCGGCGGTGAGGTGCGGGCGGGCCGTGTGGCCGCCGGGGCCCGACACCTTGATGGCCAGCTTGTCGCAGGCGGAGGTGATCGGGCCGGGCTTGAGCCCGACATGGCCGAGGTCGACGCGCGGGTCGCAGTGGAGGCCGAAGATGCGCTCCACGCCGCTGATGCCGCCGTGCGCCATGACCTCGAGCGCGCCGCCGGGCAGCTCCTCGGCGGGCTGGAAGATCAGGCGGACCCGGCCGGGCAGCAGGCCCGCGGCGGCCTGCTGGGCGAGGAAGATCGAGGTGCCGAGCAGGATCGTGGTGTGCACGTCGTGGCCGCACGCGTGGCAGGCGCCCGGGACGGTCGAGCGGTAGGGCACGTCTTTCTCGTCGTGCAGCGGCAGCGCGTCGATGTCGGCGCGCAGCGCGACCGTGGGGCCGTCTCCGCTGCCCACGTCGCAGATCAGGCCGGTGCCGCGTGGCAGCACCGACGGCACCAGACCGGCGGCGGTGAGCCGCTCGGCGATGCGCTGAGTCGTGCGATATTCAGCGAAGGCCAGCTCAGGATGCATGTGCAAGTCGCGGCGGAATGCCACCAACTCCTGATCGGTCTCCGTCAGGAACGCGTCGAGTTCCCCCCGAAGCTCACGTCCCCGCATGAGTCACCGTCCCGTCCAATTGCCATGTGATCGTCAACTGCCCGAAGTCACACGGCTTATAGCGCCGTAAATCGTCCTTTGGCCTCGCTGCGGCCGACTGTCCGGTCAGAGCAGCCGTCCGGCGAAAATGCCGCACCCACAGGTTTCGGTGCCAGAGATCGTCAGCACGGGGTTGTGATCCCCTCCTGAGGACAACCCACTGCGGAAACACGGCGGTCGGCCATGAACCCGAAGGCGATGTTCCAACTTTATCTCTTGCGTGTGGCTTCGCGCCGACAGAAACCCCGAAAGCCGGGCGGCTGCATGCCCGTAACCGCAGGTCGTTACCCTGAGTGAGCGCGCAGATGACCCGGAAAATAGTCACAAGGGATCATTAGATGGTGACCCGTGGACACGACTTCCAAACGTGGTCTGCGCTTTCCAATCCTGTCACCTCCCGTCATGGTCATGACACTCCGACGATGGATGCTTTCGCGTAGAATGCGTGTTTCACTCGCAATATGATCACTAAAATCCCGTTCGGGGAGAAGTATGCCGGGTTGAGCATCTTCGAGCCGAGCGAGGGGACCCTGGTGGTCGTACCCTCGCTCTCTCTTCCGCAGGACGAGCTGCGCCGCATCACCGGTGCGAGATGTTACGAGGAGCGCCTGCTCTTCCTCCTCCTCACGCTCCGCGAGCCCGGCGTCAAAGTGATCTACCTCTCCTCCGCGCCCATCGATCCGGACATCATCGCCTACTATTTCGGCTTCCTGCCTGATCCGGATGACGCCGCCAAACGGCTGCGGCTGATCACTCTCGACGACCCGCACTCGCAGCCGCTGACCAGGACCCTGCTCTCGCGGCCCGAGATGGTCGAGCAGGTACGTGCGGCGATCGACGGCGACGCGTGGATGGTGCCGTTCGTGCTGAGCGAACTGGAGGAGGAGTTCGCCGCGCTGCTGGGCATTCCCGTGTACGGGCCGGCTACGTCGCTCGCCTATTACGGCTCCAAGAGCGGCTCCCGCGAGATCGGCCAGGAGGCCGGCGTGCCAATGGCCCGCGGGTTCGGAGATCTGCACTCCCTGGCCGAGATCGAGGACGCGATCGAGGCGCTGCCGGGCCAGCGGGTGATGGTCAAGCTGAACGACGGCTACTCGGGTCTCGGCAACGCCATCGTGCCCAAGGGCGATCTGCCGGGGACGAGCTTCTCCGCGTACGGCGAGACCTGGAAGAGCTTCACCGCGAAGATCCGCGAACGCGGCGCGGTCGTGGAGGAGTTCATCGAACACCGCCCGCTGCACTATCCCAGCGCGCTGGCCCGCATCACGCCCGGCGGCCGGTACAGCGTCGTGGCCACCCACGACCAGGTGCTCGGCGGCGCCAACCAGGACGTCTACCAGGGCTGTACGTTCCCCGCGGCGCCGGAGTACCGGGCCGAGGTGGGCGCGTCGGCCGAGCGGATCGCCCGCGTGATGGCGGAGCGGGGCGTGGTGGGACTGTTCGGCATGGACTTCTTCGCGCTGGAGACCGACGCCGGTTACGCGGCGCTGCTGTGCGAGGTCAACCTGCGGATCGGCGGCACCACACATCCCTTCGGCGCCGCGGTGCTGACCACCGGCGCCTCCTACGATCCGGGGACCGGGCTGCTCATGGCCGGTGACCAGCCCAAGTACTACACCGCGACCGACAACTGCGCGGCCGGCTGCCTGCGCGGCCGCTCCCCCGGCCAGGTCGTGCGGATGGTCGAGGCGCTCGGTCTCGGCTTCGATCACACCCGTCGTACGGGAAACGTCTTCCACCTGCTCGGGGCGCTCCCCGAACACGGCAAGCTCGGCTTCACCACGATCGGCGACTCCCGCGAGGAGGCCGACGAGCTGCACCGGCTCACTCGCCGCGCGCTTTGCGGAGCCCCTTCCAGCCGATGACGGCCAATACGATCGCGAGTATGAGGTTGACCGCGATCAGGATGCCGTGCACCACGTAGAAGCTCGTGGGATGGCCGTCTGCCAGGTTAAACCCGAGGTTGATCCACTCGAACACCATGAACACGCCGAGCACGATGAGGAATCCGGCGATCTTTCGCGACATGACCACTTCTCTAGTATCAGGTGCCGATCATCAGGGGATGTGTCGGCACATGTGCAATGACACGAAGCTACGCTGAGACCGCCATGCTGATGAAACCGGTGCCCGTCTCGGCACTCCTCACGGCACTCCTCGCGACGGTCGCGCTCACGGGGACCGCCCATGCCACACCGACTCCTACCCCGACCACCCCGACGCCGAAGCCCGTCGGCGGGGATCTGCTGGGCAGTCACGGTTTGGTGAGGCCCGCCGGCATCAAGGCACCGCCGAAGTCCAAGGCCACCTCGTACGTCATCGCCGACCTGGAGACCGGCGAGGTGCTCGCGGCCAAGGACCCGCACGGGCGCTACTTGCCGGCCAGCACGCTCAAGACGCTCACCGCGCTCACGCTCATCCCCAAGCTGGACAAGAACCTCAAGGTCAAGCCCAGCCGGAACGCGGTCGACCAGGAGGGCACCGCCGTCGGCCTGACGACCAAGCCGCTCTACAAGGTCGACGACCTGTTCAAGGCGTTGCTGATGTCATCGGGCAACGACGCGGCGATGGCCCTGGCCGAGACGAACGGCAGCCTGTCCAAGACCATGCGCGACATGAACGCCGAGGCCAAGCGCCTGCAGGCGAACGACACGGTGGCCAAGACGCCCAGCGGGCTGGACAAACCGGGGCAGAGCAGCTCGGCGTACGACCTGGCGCTCATCGCACGGGCCGGCCTCGGCAACCCCGACTTCCGGCGATATATCAGTACAAAGGTTGCCAAGTTTCCGGCGCCCAAGAACTACTACGAGATCAGCAACCACAACAAACTGCTGTGGCGCTACCAGGGCATGATCGGCGTCAAGAACGGCTGGACGTCCAAGGCCCAGGCCAGCTTCGTCGGCGCCGCGACACGTGGCGGCCACACGATCATCGTGACCATCATGCGGCACGAGGGGTACTTCTGGGAGGAGGTGGCGAGCCTGCTCGACTGGGGCTTCGCCGCCCGGGGCAAGGTCACGGCGGTCGGCAAGCTCGTCGATCCACTGCCGGTCGAGCTGCCCGCGCAGCAGGTGACCACCTCACCGGTCGTCACCGGTCCGCCGGCCACGGCGCCGCTGCTCGACTCGGCCGCGTCGAAGCAGACGGACACCAGCCGTACGGTGGGCTCGATCGTGATCGGGGGCGGGCTGCTGTTCGGCCTGACCTGGCTGGGCTACGGCATCCGCCGCCGGCGCAGCTCACGACGCTGAGGTCAGGTGGCCTCGTTCGAGGGGATGGGCGAGGTCGACGGCATGGGCGTGTTCGACGGGATGGGCGAGGGTGCGGGCGGTGGGCAGAGCCCGGCTGTGGCGGTCCAGGCGGCGACGTACAGGACGAACCTGGCGGAGAAGTTGATCCAGACCAGCAGCCCCACCATGACGGCGAACGCGCCGTAGATCGGGTTGCTCAGCGTCTGCCCCAGCAGCAGCGACGCGACCTGCTTGAGCAGCCCGAACCCGATGGCGCCGAGCAGCGCCCCCCTGGCCAGCACCCGGAAGGGCTGGGTGGCGCGGCCCACCCAGCCCAGCAGGATCAGGAACAGCACCCAGTCGGCGGCCACGCTGGCCAGCAGTCCCACCAGCCAGAGCGTGCCGGTCGTCACCGGCGCGCTGCCCAGCCCGAGAGTCACCGCGACCCCGGTCGTGGCCTGCGTGGCGGCTCCGCCGACCAGCACCGACACGATCATGGTCACGCCGAGCAGGAGCAGGGAGATCAGGTCACGCAGCTTGGCGACGAAGAAGTTCGGCGGCGGGGCCGTGGTCATCGACATCTCCCACAGCGCCCCGCGCAGCGCGTCCACGGCGCCCAGCCCCGCGTAGAGCAGACCGGCCAGGCCGATGATCCCGGCGGTCGCCCTGGCCTGGGCGATGGCCTGGAGGTCGATCTGGTCGGCGAGTCCGGGCAGCTGGTCCTTGATCGCCGACTCGAGCGTGCTGATGGCATTCTGGTCGTACGACAGGACGTAGCCGAACAGCGCGTACGCGAGCGCGACCAGCGGGAAGAACGACAGGAACGCGAAGTAGGTCACCGCCCCGGCCAGCCGGTCGCCGAACCGCAGCTGGTAGCGCTGCACGGTCCTCATCAGGTGGTCGATCCAGAGGCGGCGCACCCGCCAGGACTCGATGACGCGGCCACTCCGGGCCTTGGTCGACTCGACGCGTGCCATCATCTTCGCCAACACCGCCGCGCGCCCGCCTTCCGAGGTGCCCCGCCGTCGCCATGCACCTGCCCTGGCTATCGCTCTTCTACCACGGAGCCCGGCACTCAGGAGTTACGCGCTTGTGACGACGGCGCGGGCGGACTCCGCGAGCCTGGCGAGTACCTCCTTGACGTCGTGGTGCAGCAGCCTGCCGCCCCGCTTGACCACCCGCCCGCCGACCAGGACGGTGTCGACGGCGCTGGTGTCGGCGTTGAGCACTACCGCGCCGATCGGGTCGTGCGCGGCCGCCATGCCCAGCGTGCCGGTACGCAGCAGCACGAGGTCGGCCTGCTTGCCGACCCGCAGCGAGCCGACGGTGTCACCGAGCCCCACCACCTCGGCGCCTTCGATGGTGGCCATCCGCAGCGCGTCACGGGCGCGGAACCCCAGCCCCTGCCCGTCCGGGCGGCCCCGCTCCAGCGCGAACGCGGTCCGCATCAGGCTGAACATGTCACCGGGCGCGCACGTCACGGTGTCGATGCTGAGCGAGGTCGGAATCCCGGCCGCCCGCGCCCGCCCGCTGATCGGGTAACCGATGCCGAGAGCCATCTCGTCGATCGGCGAGACGGACACGCCGCCACCGCTGTCGGCGATGAGCTTGAGCTGGTCGTCGCTGTAGTGGTTGGCGTGCACGTACGTCGTGCGCGGCGCCAGCAGCCCGTTGGCCTTCAGGAACGCGAGCCCCTTGGTGGAGCTCTCCCTGCTGTGGCCGCCGAGATGCGCGGTGACGGGCAGGTCGAGCTCGCGGGCCAGCCGCCACTCGGCCAGCGCGTCGTCCTCACTGACGATCTCCGGCCCGAGAGCGGCGATCGCCATGGTCACCAGGCCGGTCGTGCCGAAGTGCTCGTCATGGACCCGGTGCCCCTCTTTGTGCAGGTTCTCCCGCGGCCCGCCGTGGCAGTAGCCGAAGATCGCCCTGATGCCCGACTCGCGCAGCGCCCGTACGGCCGAGTCGGTGTGCTCGGGTGTGAACTGCACGTGCGACCAGTCGAGCAGCGTGGTGATCCCGGCGTCCAGGCACTCCAGCGCGCCGGCCAGGTTGCCCGCATAGACGTCCTCGGGCCGGTAGCCGGGAGCCAGCTCGCCCAGGATGCGCTGCAGATATCCGCCGAACGTGATGTCCGGCGCGATCGCCCTGATCCCGGCCTGCCAGGTGTGCCGGTGGCTGTCGACGAACCCCGGCAGCACGATCATCCCGGTCGCGTCCACGACCTCCGCCCCCGGCACCTCGGGCAGGTCCGGCCCCACCTCGGCGATCCGGCCGCCCTCGACCCGCACGTCCACCCGCCCGAGCACGACAGGCTCCGGCTCGGTGTCGACGACGATCCCGTTCTTGATCAAAGAGATTGCCATGTCGAAAAGCTTAATAAGAAGCTTTTCAGAAAGCAATATACCGCCAAGTATCCTCGATCCATGAAGCACGATGACGTCGACGCGATGGTCCCCCGCTGGCAGAACTCCGGCCTGTCGTCATCGCTCATCGCCGACCTCGAACTGAGCAAGCGCATGTCCCGCCTCAACATGCTCTTCGAGACGGCGATCAAGGCCGAACTGGCGGACCTGGGCCTGACGTACGCCGAGTTCGACGTCCTCGCCGCCCTGGCCCGCACCGGCCCCCCGCACCGGCTCAAGCCCAGCGAGCTGTCCAAGGGCCTCTACCTCACCTCGGGCGGCACGAGCAACGTCCTGCAGCGCCTCACGGCATCGGGCTACGTGGAGCGGGCGGCGAACGAGGGCGACGCGCGCAGCCGCTGGGTCCAGCTCACCCCCGAGGGCCTGCGCCTGGCCAACACCGCCCTGGAGGTCTCAGGGAAGGCCCACGAAGAGGTGATGGCGGGCGTCCCGGAGGAAACGGTACGCAAGGCGGCGGACGCCCTCCGGGAGGTCCTCCTGGCCGTGGGCCGCCGCCGCTTCCGCTAGTCACCGCAGCCGCCTGCCGGGCGAACCTACATCGCCAGCCAGGCCACCACCGGCGTCTTCCTCAGCGAAGAGGGCGGCGTCGTCCTCTGGTGATCCCTGTCTTGACTACTGATCCCCGGAAAGCGGCGCCTGCGCTGGAGAACGCGTCGTCCAAAGAGCGGAGACCGGCAGGCAGGAGAGCCCGTCGCCGAAGCTCAACGACTCAGGCCCGCAGTAAAGAACGAACCCCGCCAGCATGCGGTCGCCCAAGCGACGCTTGAGGAGCCGCAGTCCGCGAAAGTCGTCGCCGCGAATGGTCTCCGCCGCCTTGACCTCGATGGCGACGATCTCGCCCGCGTTGTTCTCGAGGACCCCGTCCACCTCGTACTGGTCCCGGTCTCGATAGTGATAGAGGCGAGCCGATGTGTCGGCCCAGGTCAGTTGCTTGGACATCTCGCTGAGCACGAAGTTCTCGAGGAGCCCCCCATGGGTGGCGTCGGCCACGCTTCCGCTGGTGAGGTATCCGGCCATGCCGGAGTCGACGAAGATCACCTTGGGCGTGGCAACGGCTCTCGTGGTCGCGTTCGACGACCAGCCCGGCACGAGGCGGACCACGAAGACGGTCTCCAGAATCTCCACATAGCTGCGAACGGTCGGGCTCGACAGACCCAGCTCGCTCGCGAGTCGGCTCATATTGAGCAGCCCCCCGGTCTGAGCAGCCAGCAAGGCGACCAACCGCCGCATGTCAGACGCACGCTCGATCTCGGCGACCTGTTTCACGTCCCTGGCGATCAGGTCCGCGAGATAGCCGTCGAAGAACCGTTCACGACGGCGAGGAGTCGTCCGCTTGATCGCCTCTGGGTAACCACCGCGAGCGGCCAGAGCGAGATAGTCCTTCCGGCGTAGACCGATCGATTCGGCGCGCAGATCTCCCCCCATCGCGAATGCCGCGTCGATGAAGCCGTCGTCGTGGCCGTCGATCTCCCCCTGCGAGAGCGGCCAGAGCTCGATGGTCTCCGACCTGCCGGGCAGCGAGTCCGGGAGACTGCTCAGCGCGAGGAGCCGAGCGGATCCGGTGAGCAGGAATCGCCCAGGGCGCGGGTCACGATCCACCACGTGCTTGATGGCGAGCCAGAGATCAGGAACCCGCTGCACCTCATCGATGAGCATCAACCCGTCATGGCGTACGAAACGGACCGGATCCTCGTTCGCCGCCAGACGGGTGACGGGATCGTCAAGGAAGCGGGCGACGCCGCCGGGGACATGGCGCAGCACCCGCTCGGCAAGGGTGCTCTTGCCGACCTGGCGAGCACCATTGACGACGACGACACGGGTGTCCTCGAGCGCGTCATACATCAGAGAAGCCGCACGTCGGGGCAGGTAGTCGACCGCCTCCCTCATGTGTGCACTGTAGCCCAGCCTTTAGATCTGCCGAAGCCTTGCCTTTAAATCTGCCGAAGCTCTGCCTTTAGATCTGCCGACTCTTCCCCTTTAGATCTGCCGAAGGCCACACCCTGCCTCTGGGGCCTGTCAGAGGCGGGGCAGGAAGCCGACCCGGTCGCGGACCTCGGCCATGGTCCGGCGGGCCACCGCGCCGGCTCGTTCGGCGCCGATGGCCAGCAGCCGGTCCAGCTCCGCCTCGTCGGCCAGCAGCTTCTCCGTGCGCTCCCGGATGGGCGTGAACGTCTCCACGACGGCCTCCGCCACGTCCTTCTTGAACGTCCCGTACCCCTGCCCCTCGTAACGCGCGACCAGGTCGGGGATCGGCGTGGCCGTGAGCGCGGACAGGATGCGCAGCAGGTTGGAGATGCCGGGCTTGCCGTCCTCGTCGAACAGGACCTCCGAGCCGGTGTCCGTGACCGCGCGCATGACCTTCTTGCGCAGCGGCCCCGGCTGCTCCAGGACGTCGAGGATGCCGGCCGGGCTGGAGGAGGACTTGGACATCTTGGCCGTCGGGTCCTGGAGGTCGGTGATCTTCTCGACCTCCTTGAGGATGTACGGCTCGGGGAGGGTGAAGGTGTCGCCGAAGCGGTGGTTGAAGCGCTGGCCGAGGTCGCGGGTGAGCTCCAGGTGCTGCTTCTGGTCGGCGCCGACGGGCACGCTGTTGGCCTGATAAAGCAGGATGTCGGCGGCTTGGAGCACCGGGTAGGTGAAGAGTCCGACGCTGGCCGCGTTCTCCCCGAGCTTGGCGGACTTGTCCTTGAACTGCGTCATCCTGGCCGCCTCGCCCATGCCCGTCAGGCAGATGAGGATCCAGGCCAGCTCGCTGTGCTCGCGCACGTGCGACTGGACGAACACGGTCGAGCGCTCGGGATCGAGCCCGGCGGCGAACAGCTGCGCGGCGGCCACGCGGGTGCGGCGGCGCAGGGCGGCGGGCTCGGTCGGCACCGTGATCGCGTGGAGGTCGACGACGCAGTAGAAGGCGTCATGAGTCTCCTGCAGCGTCACCCATTGGCGGACCGCACCCAGGTAGTTGCCCAGGTGGAAGGAGTCTGCGGTGGGCTGGATGCCGGAGAGGACACGAGGTCTGGCCATAGCAGCCAATTGTGTCAGGAATCCAGCTCGGGCGGCGACTCGACCGCCGGACGGCGCTGCACCCTCACCCTGGCGATACGGCGTCCGTCGAGCTCGATGACGGTCAGCTCGAACCCGGGCACCTCCACCATCTCCCCGACGGCGGCCACGTGGCCGAGCATGGACATCACGAACCCGCCCAGCGTCTCGTACGGCCCGTCGGCCAGCCGGATGCCGGTCTGGGCGGCGAAGTCGTTGAGGTTCGTCAGGCCGTCGATCTCCATCTCGCCCGCCGGGAGGACCACGGTGTCGCCTTCGACGTCGTACTCGTCCCTGATGTCGCCGATGAGCTCTTCGACCAGGTCCTCCAGGGTGACGATGCCGGCCGTCCCGCCGTACTCGTCGACCACGATGGCCAGGTGGTGACCCTCGTCGCGCATCTCCGACAGCGTGGTGAGCAGGCGCTTGGAGGCCGGTACGAACTTGACCGGCCGGATCGGCACCAGCTCGCTGATCGGCTCGATCCGGCCGGTGAGGACCGGGTCGAGCAGGTCCCTGACGTGCACGAACCCGATGACCTCGTCGTACGACTCGCGGTAGACGGGGAAGCGCGAGTGCGGCAGCCCCGAGGCCAGCACCGCCGCCTCCGCCAGTGTGGTGTCGGCCTCCATGAACTCCACCTCGGTGCGGGGCAACATGACCTCGCGGAGCTGTCGCTTGCCGGCGGCGAACACCTCCGCGATCAGCTTGCGCTCGTCGGCGGTCAGGTCGGTGTGCCCGACGACCATGTCGCGCAGCTCCTCGGTGGTTACCTCCTCCCGGTCGGCCTGCGGGTTGCCGCCGAGCAGCTTGACCACGCCGTCGGTCGACTTCGACAGCGCCCAGATGATCGGGCGCGACAGCATGGCGACGCGGTCGAGGAAGGGCGCCACGACCAGCGAGAGCCCCTCGGCCCGCTGCAGGGCCAGGCGTTTGGGCGCCAGCTCGCCGAGCACGAGAGAGACGTACGAGATGGCCAGCGTCACCAGCACCAGCGCGAGTACGGGAGCGACGGCGTGGGGCACATTCCAGCGTTCGAGCACGGGCACGAACTGCATGCCGAGCCGGTCGGCGCCGAACGCGGCCGACAGCATGGTGGCGACGGTCACCCCGATCTGCACGGCGGACAGGAAGCGGTTGGGGTCCTGGGCGAGCTTGGCGACCCGCTCGCCGCGGCGCCCCTTCTGAGCGAGCTTGCGCACCTGGCTCTCCCGCAGGGAGACCATCGCCATCTCGGCGGCGGCGAAGAAGCCGCCGACGAGGATGAACAGAAGGACCAGCGCGATATTGGCCGCGAGGGTGTCAAACATGGTGGTTGGCAGCGTACTCGGCACGTTTCCCGCGTATGCTGAACACCCAGCCCGACAAAATTAAACATATAGCCACAGGAGTAAACATGAGATTGCTGGTCACCGGAGGCGCCGGATACGTGGGCAGCGTCGTCGCCGCGCAGCTCGTCGAGGCGGGGCACGAGGTGACCGTGCTCGACGACCTGTCGACCGGCCATGAGGACGCCGTGCCCGAGGGGGCGCGGTTCGTCCACGGGTCCATCACCGAGGCCCACGACGCGCTGGCGGGCGTGGAGGCGGTGCTGCACTTCGCGGCCAAGTCACTGGTCGGCGAGTCGGTGGAGAAGCCCGGCCTCTACTGGTCGCACAACCTCGGTGGCACGCTGGCGCTGCTCGACGCGATGCGGGTGCGGGGCGTGCGCGGGATCGTGTTCTCCTCGACCGCGGCCACGTACGGCGAGCCCGAGCGGTCCCCCATCCTGGAGAGCGACCCGACACGGCCCACCAATCCGTACGGCGCCTCGAAGCTGGCCGTCGACACCGCCCTGACCGCCTACGCGGGCCTGCACGGGCTCGGGGCGGTGAGCCTGCGCTACTTCAACGTGGCCGGCGCGTACGGCCGCTTCCGCGAGCGGCACACCATTGAGACCCATCTCATCCCGAACGTCCTCAAGGTGGCTACCGGCGAGCGTGAGTCGGTCAGCGTCTTCGGCACCGACTACCCGACCGCCGACGGCACGTGCGTGCGCGACTACGTCCACGTGGCCGATCTGGCGGTCGCCCACCTGCTGGCGCTGGAGGCGCTCACCCCCGGGGAGCACAAGATCTTCAACCTGGGCAGCGGCGCCGGCTTCTCCGTCCAGGAGGTGATCTCGGTCTGTCGCGAGGTCACCGGCCACGACATCCCCGCCGTTCTCGGGCCGCGCCGGGCGGGTGACCCGGCCGTGCTCGTCGCCTCGTCCGAGAAGATCCGGCGCGAGCTGGGCTGGAAGGCCGAGCGCCCCTCCCTGCGGGACATCGTCTCTGACGCTTGGGGAGCGCTTTCCGGGAAATAGGTATAGGAAGTCCCGATATGTGCTGTGATATCGAAATGTGAGGAGCTTTTCACCAAGGGTCACGAAGATAGTCTTCGGCGTCCTCGTTGTGCTGGGTAGCCTCGCGGCGGCGGCGGGGGTGCTGTTCGCCACCTCCCCGCCGAATCCCCCCGCGGAAATCACTATGTGCCCGTAGACGAACAAAAGGGAAATAGGCCGCAAATCGTACATATAACCAAAAGACGCGCGCCCGGAAACGGACGCGCGCCTTGTCAGGGACGAATCAGATCAGGCCGAGCGAGGCCACCGCGTCGCGCTCCTCGGTGAGCTCGCGGACGCTGGCGTCGATGCGCTCGCGGGAGAAGGCGTCGATCTCCAGACCCTGGATGATCTCGAACCGGCCCCCCGCCGCCCGCACCGGGAACGACGAGATGAGGCCCTCGGGCACCCCGTAGGACCCGTCAGAGACGACGGCGGCCGAGGTCCAGTCGGTGCCGTTGACCCAGTCGTAGACGTGGTCGATCGCGGCGTTGGCTGCGGAGGCGGCGGACGAGGCGCCACGGGCCTCGATGATGGCGGCGCCGCGCTTGGCCACCGTCGGGATGAAGGTGTCGCGCAGCCACTCCGACTCCACCTGCTCGGCCGCGATCTTGCCGCCGACCTCGGCGTGGTAGAGGTCCGGGTACTGGGTGGCGGAGTGGTTGCCCCAGATGGTCATGTTCTTGATCTCGGTGACCGGGACCTGCAGCTTCGCGGCGAGCTGGGACAGCGCGCGGTTGTGGTCGAGGCGGGTCATCGCGGTGAAGCGGTCGGCCGGTACGTCGGGCGCGTTCTGCTGGGCGATGAGCGCGTTGGTGTTGGCCGGGTTGCCGACGACCAGGACCTTGATGTCGTCGGCCGCGTGCTCGTTGATCGCCTTGCCCTGCGGGCCGAAGATG
The DNA here is from genome assembly GCF_040680095.1 of Nonomuraea sp. NPDC052129. Classification (NCBI taxonomy): domain Bacteria; kingdom Bacillati; phylum Actinomycetota; class Actinomycetes; order Streptosporangiales; family Streptosporangiaceae; genus Nonomuraea; species Nonomuraea sp. NPDC052129. The sequence continues at coordinate 293,636 of NZ_JBFAVX010000004.1, forward strand.
CCGCCGTTAGCGCCGAGCAGGTCGCCACGCTCCATCCCGGCCTTGCGCGGCATGGCGCCGACGAGCAGTGCGACGTTGGCGCCCGCGAACGCGACGTTCGGGTCGTCGGTGATCTCGATGCCGGACAGCAGCGGGAACGCGCAGTCGTCGAGCTCCATGGCGGTGCCCTCGGCTGCCTTCACCGCCTGCGGGATCTCCAGCAGACTGAGCTTGACCGGGACGTTCGGGCCGAGCAGCTGCCCCGACGCGATGCGGAACAGCAGTGCGTAGCCGATCTGACCGGCGGCTCCGGTGACGGTCACCTTGACGGGCGTGGCCATGGCCTTCCCCTAACTCGCAGGATGAATCATTGACTTTCGGATGCTACCCGTTCGTCATCCGCAGGAGACCATCGAGGGTGTTTCCTGCTCGGGAGTGAAGTCCACGTTGGCGAAATGCCGAGCCAGCAGGCTCTTGACGACGCCCTTGCGGTAGAGCGAGGCGATGATCCCGTTGGCCGCCTTGCAGGTCTTCGCGTCTCCGTGCTTGATCCCGATGGCGTAGCGCTCGTCGTTGAGCTTGGCGCCGAGGATCTTGAAGCGCTGGTTCTCGCGGCTGGCGAAGCCGGCCAGGATGAGGTCCTCGCCCGGCACCGCGGCGACGTCGCCGCTCCTGAGCAGGTCCATGCACTGCGCGTAGTTGCCCACCGTGACGAGCTCCACCTTCACGCGGGCCTGGACATTGCCGACGGACGGACTGTCGGGGGCGCAGATCTTCTTGCCCTTGAGGTCGTCGATCGAGTCGATCGAGTCGCCGTCGCGGACCAGGAGATCGTGGTGGGCCACATAGTACGGGCCGGCGAACTCGACGCCGCTCTTGTCGATGGAGTAGGTGGCGATCACCAGGTCCACGGTGCCGCCCTCCAGCGCCTTCTCCCTCTCGAACTTGGGAATCTTGACGAACTGGGTCTGCTTGGCGCCGAGCTGCTCCGCGACGAGCTTGGCCAGCTCGATGTCGAAGCCCTCGAAGCCGCCGCCACGTTCCAGGGAGACGCCGGGCAGGTCGCCCTTCACACCGATCACGATCTTCTTCGTCTGCGCCACCTTGTCGGCCACGGAGGTGAAGGTGTCCGGCGGGGCGGGATGGGGCGAGGGCTGCTCCTCGCCGAGCGCGAGCTGGAGCCAGTTGTTCTGCACGGCCACGATCGAGGCGGCGGCGATCAGCAGGATCGCCACGGTCAGCGCGACCCACCCCGCGCGGCGCCGGCCGCGTGGCGCGGGGTGGCCGGATTCCGGGGTGGCCACGGTCGGCCGCTCGTCCAGGATTCGGGGCGGTGGCGGCGTGGAGCCGGTCGCCCAAGGGATCGGCTCGCCGCCGGTCACGGAGGACTGCTCCGGCGGATGCATGAGCTGCGCCTTGGACGGCGAGCCCGTGCCGATCGTCCCGGACGACACCCTGATGAACGGGGTGGTGTCGTCGCTGGCCACCTGTACGCCCCGGGTCAGCATGGCCGTGGAGGCCCCGACCGTCTCGGGCTGGCCGAGCAGCCGCAGCAGGATCTGGTCGGCCGAGGGCCGCTCGTCGGGCGACTTCGACAGCGCCGACCGCACCACGCCGCGCAGCGGCTCGGGCAGCATGGACACGTCGACCTCGTGGTTGAGGATCCGGTTGAGCACCACCGCGATCGAGTTGCCCTCGAACACGGTCTCCCCGGTCGCCGCGAACGCGATCGTCGCCCCCCAAGCGAACACGTCGGTATAAGGCCCGACATCGTCCCCGGCGATCTGCTCGGGGGCCATGTAGGCGGGCGTACCGATGGCCCGGCTGGTGATGGTGCCGCTCGAGTCGATGATCCTGGCGATGCCGAAGTCGACCACGCGCGGCCCGTCGGCGGCGATCAGCACGTTGTCGGGCTTGAAGTCGCGGTGCACGATCGAGGCGTGGTGGATCGCGGTCAGCGCGGTCGCCGTCCCGATCGCCAGCCGGTCGAGCGCCGTCCCTCGCAGCGGGCCGTCGTCTTCGACGATGTCCCTGAGGGCGCGCCCGTCGATGTACTCGCTGGCGATGTACGGCGTGTCGCCGTCGAGATCGGCCTCGATCACCCGGGCCGTGCAGAACGACGCCACGCGCTGCGCGGCCTTCAGCTCCCTGGCGAACCGCGACCTGGCGATCGTGTCCCCACTGAACTTGACATGCAGCAGCTTGATCGCAGCCTGCTCACCCTCATCGGTGACGCCCAGGTAGACGATGCCCTGGCCGCCTTCCCCAACCCGGCCGACCAGCCGGAACGACCCCAGCTGGCCGGGGTCGCCGGCGACCAGCGGCGAGATCTGCGGCATTCATCTTCCCCACGTTCAAACAAAGCCCAACGACGCAAACTTTACGACGCTCAGTAAGCTCTCAGGGAACCGTTAACCGTTCGTGACGTCACGGTTTGTCGCCAGGAGCAGTATGGCCACCCGCCATCACCAGGGTGAGGAGAAACGCCGAATTACCCCAGAATAGGGCGAAACTACGAGAAGCACCGAGGAGGCTCGGGATTATGGCCCGTGCGTACGACATCGTGCTGTTCGGCGCGAGCGGCTTCACCGGCGCGCTCACCGCGGCCTACCTCGCCAAGGCGGCCGGCCCCGAGGTGCGCTGGGCACTGGCCGGGCGCGACCGGGCCAAGCTGGAGCGACTCGGCCTCGACGTCCCGATCCTGATCGCCGACGCCACCGACCCCGCCTCGCTGGCCGCGATCGCCCGCTCGACCCGCGTCCTCGTCACGACCGTCGGCCCCTACCTCCGGTACGGCGAGCCGCTCGTGGCCGCCTGCGCCGAGGCGGGCACTCACTATCTGGACCTGACCGGCGAGGCCGAATTCGTGGACCGGATGTACGTCCGCCATCACCGGCGGGCCACCACGACGGGCGCCAAGCTGGTGCACGCCTGCGGCTTCGACTCCATCCCCTATGACCTGGGCGTGCTCTTCACGGTCGACCGGCTTCCGGAGCACGTGCCGCTCAAGGTCAGCGGGTTCCTCAGGAGCGAGATGCGGGCGTCGGGCGGCACGTTGGCCTCCGGGATGACGATCGTCTCCCGCCCGCTGCAACTCCTGGAGGCGGCAGCCCGGCGACGCGCGGCCGAGCCGCTGCCGCCCGGCCGCCGGGTCAGCTCACTGCCCGGCGGCCTGCGCTATGTCGGCGGTTGGGCACTGCCGATGCCGAGCCTGGACCCGCTGATCGTCGGCCGCTCGGCCCGCCTGCTCGACCGCTACGGCCCCGACTTCACCTACCGCCAGTACTACGCCGTCAAGACCCTGCCCGCCGCCCTCGCGGTGGCGGCGGGAGCGGGCACGATGGCGGCGCTAGCGCAGATACCCCCGGTACGCGACTGGATGGCGAGCCGCGTCAAGCCCGGCGACGGGCCCACCCCCGAGCAGCGGGCCCGCAACTGGTTCAAGGTCACCATCCTCGGCGAGGGCGGCGGGCGGCGGGTCGTCACCGAGGTCGCGGGCAGCGACCCCGGTTACGACGAGACGGCCAAGATGCTCGGCGAGGCGGCGCTCTGCCTGGCCTTCGACGACGTGCCCGAGATCGCGGGCCAGGTCACCACCGCCTCCGCGATGGGCCGCCCGCTGATCGAGCGCCTGCGCCGGGCCGGCATCACCTTCAGTACGCGAGAGCCCGTGAGGTGAAGGACGTCCGCAGGAACGGGTTCTTGAACTTGGGGAAGGCCACGGTCAACGGGTCGCCGTCCGAGGTGTAACGCATGTCCGGGTTGTTCTTCAGCCAGTCGAGCCAGGCCACCGAGCAGAACTGCTTGCAGTCACCCTTCTTGTCCATCGCCCTGATGCGCGGGATGCCCAGCGGGTCGAAGGACTTGCTGAACGGCGCGGGCGCGGGCGTGTAACCGGCCAGGAAGACTCCCTTGTGGTCATAGGTGACGTCGCCGAGCTTGCCGTGCATGGCCCACTTCTTGTTGTGCGGCTGGTTGCCGTACGGCAGGGCGATGGTCACCGGCTTGACGAAGGCCAGGGAGCTGATCATCGTCTGGACGGTCGCGATCTGCTCCTCGACCTCCTTCTGCGACCGGCCCCGCAGGTTGATGTGGTCGCGGGTGTGGTTGCCGAGGTCGAACCCGTTGTCCTTGAGCCAGAGCAGCATCTGAGCCTGCTCGTCGCGCACGGTCTTGCCGAACATGTCGCGCGTGATGTACATCGTGGCCACCGGCCGGAAGCCGGGGTTCTTCGCCGCCACGTCCTTCAGGATGCCGATGGCGGTGTCCGGCGCCAGGTTGCCCATCTCGTCCAGCGTGAGCTGTGAGGGCGAGGAGTCGTCGAAGGTCAGGACGACGGCGTGCTTGCCCGCCGGGATGTCGATCTTGCCGGTGACGTACTCGGCGGCGGTGATCGGCACGTACCCGTCCTTGACCAGCCGCTCGAGGTCTCCCCTGAACTGCTCGGGAGTCCGGTCGTCGGTGGTCGCCGGGTTCTTGATCACCCGGTGGAACATCAGCACCGGGATCTGCCCCAGCTCGTTGGCCTTCACCTTGGCGGCCAGCGCCAGCTGCGCGGCCTTGGCCTGCTTCAGCTTGGCCGCCGTGTTGGCCGCGTTGTTCACCGGCTTGGCTACCGGCTCCGAGCCACAGCCGCACACGACCGCCGTGACCGCGATCAGCCCCACCCCACTCAAAAGACGCAATCGCATCCGAACCCCCTGGGCCACCTATGACTCTTACCAGGGACTCTTACCCATCTGATCAACTCCGTCACGCTCTGTGAGGGCCAAGAGATGTTCTAGAGACACGGAAAGGACCGCCCGAAGGCGGCCCTGCGTCGACCGGCTCGGTGGAGGTGGGGTCACCGGGCCAGAAGGGACATGATCATTCCCTTGAGCTCGTCGTTCGCCAAGATCAGCGAGGTAAGGACGAGCACGAATCCGAACACCCCGAGCGTGATGACGTCCGTCCTCTTGCTGCGCACGGCGAGCCCGCCGTACCCGGCGAAACGGAGCGCGGCGGCCACCATGACGGCGGCGCCCAACGCGAACCCGCCCCACCGCGGGTCCACGAGGAAAATCAGCGCAACGCCGACGACCGCACCCGCCAGAACCAGCGGGTACGGCCCCCAATTCTCTCCAGAACGGCTCAACGTGCCTGCTTACGGCCGCATGCGCTGCGGGCCTCCGTCGGCATCGCGACTCGCTCTCTCCGGCCCAAGCTCATCGCTCCTCTATCGGCTTCCACTTCTGGTCACGTTCACCGATGTACTCACTGTCGGGGCGGATCAGTCTGTTGTCGGCATGCTGCTCGATCACGTGCGCCGTCCAACCGGCCATGCGGCTGATCGAGAAGACCGGTGTGAACAGGTCCGTCGGAATGCCGAGATAGTGATAGACCGATGCCGCGTAGAAGTCGACATTGGGATAGAGGCCCTTCATCTCGAAGACGACCTCCTCCATCTCCTTGGACATCCGATAATAGGTGTCGTCGCCGGTGGATTCGGCGAGTTCCTGCGACATCCTGCGCAGGTGCGTGGCCCGCGGGTCCTCGGTCTTGTAGACGCGGTGGCCGAATCCCATGATCTTCTCGCCGGCGGCCAGCTTCTCGCGTACGGCCTGCGCCACCCCGGTGGGCGAGATCGATTCGAGGGTCTTCATGACCTGCTCGTTCGCGCCGCCGTGCAGGGGGCCCTTGAGCGTCCCGATGGCGGCGACGATGGCCGAGTGCATGTCCGACAGGGTCGCGGCGCAGACGCGGGCGGCGAACGTCGAGGCGTTCATGGTGTGGTCGGCGTGCAGCACCAGACAGGTGTCGAAGAGCTCGACCTCGCGCTGGGCCGGAACGCGTCCGGTGACCTGCAGGAGGAAGTTCGCCGCGATGCTCATCGCCGGGTCGGGCTCCGGGACCTCGGCGCCGTTGCGGGCTGCGTGGTAGCGGGCGACCAGCAGGGGCTGCTGCGCGGTCAGGCGCGCGGCCTTGCGCAGGTTCGCTTCGGGGGCGATGGAGTCCTTGTCCGGATCGTCCGCCGCGGAGAGGGAGACCAGGGAGCGCAGGGCCTCCATCGGTTTCTGCTTCTCGGCGATCTCCGGGATGTTCGCGGAGACGAGCGCGCCGAGCTCGCGGCCCCGCACCAGCTCATCGCCGTACCTGTCCAACTCGTCCCGGTTGGGAAGCTTGCCGCACTGCAGCAGGTGAGCGGTCTCTTCGAACGTCGCGCGGCCGGCCAGATCGTGGATGTCGTATCCGCGATAGAAGAGACGACCGGCCTTCCCGTCAATGTCGCTGAGCGCTGTGGACGCGGCTACGACATCGGCCAGGCCTTTCGTGGGCTTGTCCGCCATGAGTGTTTCCTCCGCATATCTCCGCCCGAAGTCTACCCGTGAGCAGGCAAAACCGTCCGCGAAGGTCCAGACCAATTTCACGCTGGATTCTCCTTATGGCAAAGGCGATTCCGCATCCCCTCGTTTGGGTAAGCCGGAGCTGTAGTAATAGTTACGGCGGGCTACCTGGGGAGGAACTGCCGTGGAGGGGCCGTTCATACGCATCGAGGACACCGGCGAGGTGGTCCCGTTGCGCCCCGAGATCACGACGGTGGGGAGGGGCCGGGGCGCGGACATCCGGCTGACCGACCCGAGTGTGTCTCGACTCCATGCCGAGTTCGTCAGGCGAGGACCCTACCTGTACGTCGTTGATCTGGGCCTGTCCCGCAACGGCACACGGGTGAACGGCAGGCCGATCGCCCGGAGGGTGCTGGACGACGGCGACGTCGTCTCCTTCGGCGCGGCGCGCGGTCGCATCGGCGGAGTCCCCCGTGAGGACTTCACCCCCGAGGTCGAACTGCGCAGGGCCGCTGCGCCCGAGCTGACCAGGCGCGAGGTCGATGTGCTGACCTCGCTCTGCAGGCCGGCGCTGTCGGATGAGGCGTTCGTCGCCCCGGCGACCGCACGTGAGATCGCCGACGACCTGGTCGTGACCGAAGCCGCGGTCAAGCAACACCTGCTGCGGCTGTACCAGAAGTTCCGGATTCCCGAGGGCACCAACCGGCGCACACGGCTGGCCAACGAGGTCGTCGCGCTGGGCCTGGTGCGCCCGACTCCTGTGGTGCCACCGCAGCGGTCGGGGACGTCGGCCGAGCAACAGCAACCGACGGCGGCCGGACGCAGGGCTTCATAGGTGCAGACCCCGCTACCTGTGGTGGGCCGCTGAGCGCGGCCCACTAGAGGAAACGGATCGCGACCGGCGCCACGGCGAGGGGTTCCGGCAGCGCGAGCGGACCGGAGCCCGGCGTCACCGTGCCCAGAACGCGCGCCCCTGAGGCGCCCGTGCAACTGGGCACGGTCGACGGCAGACCGTGCGCGGTGAGCCAGCCGAACAACGAGAAGGCGATCGCCTCCTTCGCGTCGGTGGGCACGCCGAGCTCGTCGCTGGTCACGAGCCGCGTGTCCGGCACGCGTGCGCGCAGCATGCCCATGAGTGTGGGATTGCGCACACCGCCGCCGGAGACGATCACGGTGTCGAGCCCATGCCGCCGGATCTCGGCCGCCACGGTCTCCGCGGTGAGCGCCGTCAGCGTGGCGACGAGGTCGGCCTGCGGGAGGTCCGCCTTGACGTACCCGGGCGTAAAGAGCTCTTTACCGGTGGATTTCGGCGGCTCCTTCGCGTAGTACGGCTCGGCGAGCAGCTCCGCCAGCAGCGCCGCGTCGACCGTCCCGGCCGCACCGAGCACCCCGTCCTTGTCGTACGGGGGCGCGGCGGCGTCGACGAGCGCGCACGCGGGCCCGGTGTCGTAGGCGATGGCCGGCTCCCGCACGGTCAGGTTGGCGATCCCGCCCAGATTCAGCGCCCCGGTACGCCCCGGCAGCCCGGCCATGAGCAGCAGGTCGAGGTAGGAGACGAGCGGCGCCCCCTGCCCGCCGGCGGCCACGTCGCGCACCCGCACGTCCGACACCACGGGCAGCCCGGTGCGCTCGGCGATCCAGGCCGGCTGGCCCAGCTGCAGGGTGCCGAGCACCCGGCCGCCCTCCACCCAGTGGAAGAGCGTCTGCCCGTGGGAGCAGATCAGGTCGGCCGCCGGCCCCTCGGCCGCCGCCTCGGCGAACGCCTGGCCGATGAGCGTGTCCAGGGCGCACACCTCGCCCAGGTCGATCTTGTTGGGCGGCAGCGCGGCCACGATACGGGCTCTCAGGCCCGGCTCGTACGGCCGCTCGCCGGTGTGGACCAGCGTGCCGGTCAGCACACCGCCGTCCAGCGACCAGTCCACGACCGCACTGTCTATCCCATCGTGGGACGTGCCCGAGATAAGACCGAGAACCCGCATCGCACTCCTTCTGGCTAGAGGACCCGGAACCCGTTGCTCGGCTTGCTGGTCCGGTTGGCCCGGTCGACGGCGACCACGTAGTAGTGATCCCCACGCTTGCCCTCCGGGTCCACCCAGTGCACCTGCCGGTCGCCCGGCAGCACCGCGACCAGGTTGCGGGCGTCGGCGAACGCACCGGACGCGGCCTTGCCGGGGAACCGGAAGATGGCGAACTGGAAGGGCTCGTGCCGATCCGTCGCGACCGCGCGTACCTCCACCCCGCCGTGCTTCCGCAGCGCGTACGCCAGCACCGGCCGGTGCGGCGCCTCGCCACCCGCCAGCCTGGTCAGCACCGGGGCCAGGGCGGGCCGGGTGTAGTGGTCGTTCACGGCCGTGCTGATCGAGCCGATCCGGTCGGCCCGCAGGTCGTTGGCGTTGTACCAGATGTCACCGCTGACCGGGGGATTGTCCCGGTTGAGGGTCAGGTGCTTGGACAGCTCGGCCGGGTTCTGCCATTCGGGCGCGGTCTGGGCGGGGTCGCCCGCCTTGTAGGCGGCCTGGCCGATCCAGAGCAGCGTGCCGGTGCCGTTCGCCACGTCGGACCACCACGGGACGAGCTTGGCGTAGTCGGCCGGGGGCTGCCCGATGTACCAGTAGAGCTGGGGTGCGATGTAGTCGAGCCAGCCCTTCTTCACCCAGCCCCTGGTGTCGGCGTGCAGGCTGTCGTACGACTGACCGCCGCTGGTGTCGGAGCCGAGCGGGTCGCTGGCCTTGTTGCGCCAGATGCCCGACGGGCTGATGCCCCAGGCGATCTCCGGCTTGACCGCGCGCACGCGCTGCTGCATCTCCGAGACCATGAGGTCGACGTTGTTGCGTCGCCAGGTGGCCAGGTCCGGGAAGCCGGCTCCGTGCTGGGCGAAGGCGGCGCTGTCGTCGAAGGCCGTGGTGTTCGTCGGGTAGAAGTAGTCGTCGAAGTGCAGGCCGTCGATGTCGTACCGGGTGACCGCGTCCATGATCGCGTCCTGGCAGAACTTCCGCACCTCGGGCATGCCGGGGTTGTAGTAGAGCTTGCCGCCGAACGGCAGGATCCAGTCGGGGTGCTTGCGTCCCGGGTGGTCGGGGTCCAGCTTGGCCGGGTCGGCCTGCATCGAGACCCGGTACGGGTTGAACCAGGCGTGGAAGGCCAGCCCGCGCTTGTGCGTCTCCTCGACGATGAAGCCCAGCGGGTCGTAGCCGGGGTCCTGCCCCTGGGTGCCGGTCAGCCATTGCGACCACGGTTCGAACGGCGACGGCCAGAACGCGTCGGCGGTCGGCCTGATCTGCACGAAGACGGAGTTCAGCTTGCGCTGTACGGCCAGGTCCAGCCAGGCGAGGTATTCGGCCTTCTGCTGCTCGACGGTCAGCCCGGTCTTGGACGGCCAGTTGATGTTGACCACGGAGGCGATCCACATGCCGCGCATCTGACGCAACGGCGGGACGTAGTCTGCGGCGAAGGCGGGAAGCGGTACGACGGAGGCGGCAGCGGCGAGGGCGAGGCCCTTCAGTAACGTCCTTCGGCTGGGCATGGGGGGTTTGGCCTCTCGGAAGTGGTTGTGTCGAGGGCGACGATGACAGAAAATTACCTTCAATTCAACAATCGTGAAGGAAAATGCCGCATGTCCCCTGACCTGTACCGACTAGCGATGACAGTGCTCCAGCCAGGCTATGAAGGCACGTCGGCTCCCGACTGGTTGCTCAGGGCGCTCGGCGAAGGACTCGGCGGCCTGGTGCTGTTCGCCCGCAACAACCCCGGGCAGCAGCTCGTCCAGCGGTTTCGCGCCGAGAACCCGGGCGCCGTCGTCGCGATCGACGAGGAGGGCGGGGCGGTCACCCGTCTGGAGGTCACCTCCGGCAGTTCCTTCCCGGGCAACCGGGCGCTCGGCGTGGTGGACGACGTGGCCCTGACGGAGCGCGTGGGCCGCCAGATCGGCCGGATGCTCGCCGAAGCCGACATCACGCTCAACTACGCGCCGTCCGCCGACGTCAACGCCAACCCCGCCAACCCGGTGATCGGTGTCCGCTCGTTCGGTCCGACCGCCGACCTGGTCTCCCGCCACACCGTGGCCTACGTCAACGGGGTGCAAGGCGCCGGGGTCGCCGCCTGCGCCAAGCACTTCCCCGGCCACGGTGACACGGTCACGGACTCGCACCTGGCGCTGCCGACCGTACACGCCTCGCGCGAGCTGATCGACGAGCGCGACCTGCCGCCGTTCAGAGCCGCGATCGCGGCCGGGGTGCGCTCGGTCATGTCGGGCCATCTGCTCGTCCCCGCCCTGGACTCGGCGATGCCCGCGACGCTCAGCCATACCGTCATGACCGAGCTCCTCAGGGGCGAGCTCGGCTTCGACGGGATGCTGGTCACCGACGCGATCGAGATGCGGGCGGTGGCCGCGATGTTCGACCCAGGGGAGATCGCGGTCCGCGCGCTCGGCGCGGGCGTCGACGCCATCTGCGTGGGCCTGTCGACCGAGCGGAGCCTGCTCGACATCCGCGACGCGATCGTGGCCGCCGTTCATGCGGGCGTGCTCCCGGAGGAGCGCCTGGCTGAGGCCGCCGCCCGGGTCCTCGCGCTGTCCGACTGGTACGCCCGGCAGTCGGCGCTGCGCGACAAGGCCCGCGCCGACGTCGACGAGGGCGCGGGCCTGGAGGCCGCCAGGGCCGCGCTGACCGTGACGGGGACGGCCACCTTGACCCGGCCGCCGCTGGTCGTGGAGGTCAACACGCGCTTCAACAAGGCGGTGGACCCCTCGACGCCGACCGGCATCACGGCGGCGCTCAGCACGCTGTTGCCGGGGACCACGCGGATCCAGATGGAGCCGGAGGGTGAGCTGCCGCCGTTCGACGACCGGCCGGTCGTCCTCGTGGTGCACGACGCCGCCCGTTATCCGTGGGTACGGGAGACGGTGGCGCGGGCCGTACAGGTGCGGCCGGAGGTGATCGTCGTGGACACCGGCATTCCTGGCACGCCCGACGGGGCCGCGCATCTGGTCACGCACGGCATCTCGCGCGTCTCGGCGCAGGCGGCGGCCGAATGGCTGACCCGGTGACCGGGCGTCTCCGTCTATCGACGGGCTGGCCATTGGCGGCCTGGTCATTGACGGCCTGGCTGTTGACGGCGTGGGCGGGCTGGCTATCAACGGGCTGGGCGGGCGGATGAACGAGCCGGCCAACCCCGTGGCCGCCGTCCGTGCGGTGCTGCCGTCTCTGACGCCGGCCGCCCAGGCTATCGCGCGCATCATCCTCGCCGACCCCGGCGTGGTCGTTCGGAGCACGATCACCGAGTTCAGCGGGGTGTCCGGGACGAGCGAGGCGACGATCGTACGCACTGCCAGGGCGCTCGGTTTCGCCGGCTACTCGCAGATGCGCTTCGCCCTGGCCGCCGCCGTGGCAAAGGAGCCCGAGCGGCTGGTGCCCGGCGACCTCGGCCCCGACGACCCGCTCACCGACGTCATCGCCAAGGTGGCGAGGGCCGAGTCGGAAGCGCTGGCCGACACGGCGGCCCAACTCGACCCCGAGCCGCTCGGGGAAGTCGTCACGGCCATCGCGAGGGCCCGGCGGGTGGACGTGTACGGCGTGGCGGCCTCCGGGCTCGTGGCGGCCGACATGTCCCAGAAGCTGCTGCGGATCGGCCTGTCCAGCCACCCCTTCAGCGACGCCCACCTGGCGCTGACCAGTGCGGCCCTGCTGCGGGCGGGCGACGTGGTGGTGGCGATCAGCTGCGGCGGCGAGACGCCGGACGTACTGGACCCGGCCCGCACGGCCGCGGAGGCGGGGGCGCTGGTGGTCGCGATCACCAACAATCCGCGGTCGTCGCTGGCCGGGCTGGCCGACTACACGCTGGTGTCGGCGGGTCGGGAGACCGCGTTCCGGCCTGGGGCGCTGGCCAGCCGGATCAGCCAGCTCCTGATCGTCGACTGCATCTTCGTCGGGCTGGCGCAGCGGACGTACGACACGGCCGACGCCGCGATCCGCGCCACGAAGGAGGCCACGGACCGCTACCGGCGCCGGTAATGATCCCCCGGGGTCCGTCACACGACCGTCTCGATCCTTGTGACGGTCCGTGGTGGTTGGGGTCCTCGGAGAGGGATACCCCTTTCGGGGGAGAGGAAGACGGGTCTGTCGTGGCTGGGGTCCCCAGGCAGGGACGCCCCCTCCGGGGAGACGAGAACGACGGTCTACCTGGGATAACGGGTGATCGTGCTATCGTCGTCACTCACGGTGATCATGGGCCGGGAAGCAGGCTCGGCCGGACGCTGTGAGACACACGGTGAGCGGACCCAGGCGGGCACGGTGAGCGCGGTGAGCACAGTTCGAGAGGCCACGTTCGAGGTGCTGCGGCGGTTCGGGCTGACCACGATCTTCTGCAATCCGGGCTCGACCGAGGTCGCGCTGCTGACCGGGCTGCCCGACGACCTGCGGTTCGTGCTGGCCCTGCATGAGGGGTCGGTGGTCGGCATGGCCACCGGGTGGGCGATCGGGCACGGGGCGCCGGCGCTGGCCGTGCTGCACACCGCGGCGGGTTTGGGCAACGCGGTCGGCGCGATCGCCACCGCGCGAGCCAATCGGGTGCCGCTGGTGATCCTGGTCGGGCAGCAGGATCGTCGCCATCTGGCCTTGGAGCCGTTCCTGGCCGGACGGCTGGCGGGGCTGGCCGGGGACTATCCGGTGTGGGTCGACCAACCGGTGCGGGCACAGGACGTGCCAGGGGCCGTGGCGCGGGCCTTCCACGAGGCGGTCACGTTCCGGGGGCCCGCGCTGGTGGTGGTGCCCTTGGACGACTGGGCGGCGCCGTTCAAGGACGAGACGATCGCGGCGCCGACGCGGCTGCTGCGGCCGGCCGCCGTGTCGGACGAATCGCTCGTACCCCTGGCCGCGCTGCTGTCCGACGCCCGCTCCCCGGCGATCGTCGCGGGCGCCGGCGTGGGCGTGAACATGGGTGGGGTCGCTTCGGGGCCGTCTGGTGAGGGCGCGGTCGCCTCGGGGCCCTCCGGTGGGGACGCGGGCGCGGTCGCCTCGGGGCGGTCCGACGAGAGCCTCGCCCTTGCGGGCTCAGGTGTTCGGGGGGCGGGGTGGGCGGCGGTGGTGGCGCTTGCCGAGCGGTTGGGGTGTCCGGTCTGGCAGGAGTCGTTCGGCGCCATGGCGGGCTTTCCGCAGGACCATCCGCAGTACGCCGGGGTGCTGCCCGCCGATCGCGGCCGCCTGCGCGCGGCGCTGGCGGCGCACGACGTGGTGCTCGCCGTGGGTGCCCCGGTCTTCCGTCAGTACCCGTTCGACACCGGTCCGCTGGTCGAGCCAGGTACCACTGTCGCGCTCGTCACCGATGACCCGGCCGAGGCGCACCGCAGTCCGGCCGACCTGGCCTATCTCGCCGCCCCGGCTGCCGTCTGTGAGCGGCTGGCCGTACTCGTGCCCGCCAGGCCCGCTCCGCTGCGGCCCGCGCCCGATGGGCCCGAGTTGCCCTCGGAAGGGGAGATTCTGCGAGCCGCGCACGTCCTGCACCAGCTCGCCAGGCGACTGCCCGCCGATGCGGTGCTCGTCGAGGAGACGCCGTCGTCACGTCCGGACCTGCACCGGCTGGTCCCGGCCCGTAACCCGCTCGGCTTCGTGTCGGCCGCCATGGGCGGGCTGGGGTTCGGCGTGCCCGCGGCGGTCGGCCTGCGGATGTCGCTGCCCGACCGGCCGGTGGTCGCGGTGGTGGGCGACGGGTCGGCGCTGTACGGGGTGCACGCGCTGTGGAGCGCGACCCACTACCGGGTGGGCGCGCTGTTCGTGGTCCTCGCCAACGGTCGGTACGCGATCATGGACCGGCTGGCCGACAAGGCGGGCGGCAAGGCACCGTGGCCCGCGTTCACCGAGGTCAGCATGGGCGGGATGGCCCGGTCTCTGGGCTGCGCGGCCAAGCGGGTGGACACGGCGGAGGAGCTCGCCGCGGTGCTCGATGAGGTGATGCCCACGCTCGTAGACCGCGAGGAGCCCCTGCTGCTTGAGGTGACCGTCGCCGTGGACCCCGACTTCCAGCCATAAGAAGCTTCCAGCCGTAAGAAGTACGCCCGGCCTGCCGACGAGGTCAGGCGCGTTCGGCTGCCTCGACCACGTTGGAGAGCAGGAGGGCGCGGGTCATCGGGCCGACACCGCCGGGATTGGGGGTCAGGAAGCCCGCCACCTCCGCCACCTCGGCCGCCACGTCGCCGGCGATCTTGCCGTCCACTCGCGAGACGCCCACGTCGAGCACGGCCGCGCCCGGCTTGACCATGGCCGGGGTGATGAGGCCGGGCACCCCGGCGGCGGCCACCACGATGTCGGCGTGGCGGACGTGCGCGGCCAGGTCGCGGGTGCCGGTGTGGCAGAGGGTGACCGTGGCGTTCTCGCTGCGCCGGGTCAGCAGCAGGCCGAGCGAGCGACCCACCGTGATGCCGCGTCCGACCACGGCCACCTCGGCGCCCTTGATCGGCACGCCGTACTCCTGGAGGAGCAGCACGATGCCGTGCGGCGTGCAGGGCAGCGGCGCGTCGACCATGTGGACCAGGCGGCCCAGGTTGACCGGGTGCAGGCCGTCGGCGTCCTTGGCCGGGTCCATGCGCTCCAGCAGCGCCATCGTGTCGAGGTGGCGGGGCAGCGGGAGCTGGACGATGTAGCCGGTGCACTCCGGCGAGGCGTTGAGCTCGTCGATGGCCGCCTCGACCTCGGCCTGGGTGGCGTCGGCCGGGAGGTCCACGCGGATGGAGGCGATGCCTACCTCGGCACAGTCGCGGTGCTTGCCCGCCACATAGATCTGGCTGCCGGGGTCGTCGCCGACCAGCACGGTGCCGAGACCGGGGGTGATGCCACGCTCCCTGAGCGCGGTCACCCGCGTCGTGAGGTCGGCCTTGATCCTGGCCGCGGTCGCCTTGCCGTCGAGTTTCACTGCGCTCATGTCTCGCAATCCTTCCACGAGTTCGCTGGGAGCGGTGATGACATCGTTGTCATGGATCTTGGAAGGGCATATGGTGACGTCACCGCCTATGTGCCCACTAAGGAGTCGTCTTGCCTGCTCACTTGCTGTCCGCAGAGTCGACCGACCTGTTCGTCGGCACGGCGGAGCGTCCGTACCAGGTGCTCAAGGTCACGCTGGAGCCGGATGGGCAGGAGACGCCGCTCGACGTTCGCGGACCCGGGGTGTCCTGCGCGGCGCCCGTGAGCGTGCCGCCGGGAGTGGGCCCGGTCACCGTCGAGGTGCCGCTGGAGGTCAGCGTGCCGTACGGGAGCGTGGTGCCCTGCACCGTCACCTTCGGCGACGCGGCGCTCGACGTCGAGGTCACGGCCGAGGAGCCGGGCTGGACGATGTACATGGTGTCGCACTTCCACTACGACCCCGTCTGGTGGAACACGCAGGCCGCCTACACCAGCCCCTGGGAGCTGCTCTCGGTCGACTCCACGACCCGGCCGCTGTGGGAGCACAACGCGTTCGCGCTGGTCGAGGCGCATATCGAGCTGGCGTTGCGCGATCCCGACTACCGGTTCGTGCTGGCCGAGGTCGACTATCTCAAGCCGTTCTTCGACACCCACCCCGAGCGCCGGGCCGACCTGCGCGCGCTGCTCGACGAGGGCCGGGTGGAGCTTCTCGGCGGGACGTACAACGAGCCGAACACGAACCTGACCGGCGCCGAGAGCACCATCCGCAACATCGTGTACGGCATCGGCTACCAGCGCGACATCCTCGGCGGCGACCCGCGTACGGCCTGGCAGCTCGACGTGTTCGGGCACGACCCGCAGTTCCCCGGCTACCTGGCGGCGGCCGGGCTGACCGGCAGCGCGTGGGCCCGGGGGCCGTTCCACCAGTGGGGGCCGATCAGCAAGAACTTCAGGGAGGCCAAGAACGACGCCTCCCTGATGCAGTTTCCGAGCGAGTTCGAGTGGATCTCGCCGTCGGGACAGGGCGTGCTGACGCACTACATGCCCGCCCACTACTCGGCGGGCTGGTGGATGGACTCCTCGCCGTCGCTGGAGGAGGCGACGCGGGCGACGTACGAGCTCTACCGCTCGCTGAAGCCGGTGGCCGCGACCCGGAACATCCTGCTGCCCGTCGGCACCGACTACACCCCGCCGAACAAGTGGGTGACCGACATCCACCGGACCTGGGCGGCCCGGTACGTCTGGCCCCGGTTCGTCTGCGGCACGCCACGGGACTTCCTCGACGCGGTGCGCGGGGAAATATCGGCTTTTAGCCCGCAGACACGGGATATGAACCCCATCTATACCGGCAAAGACGTCTCGTACATCGACACCAAGCAGGCCCAGCGCGCGGCCGAGGTGGCGGCGCTCGACGCCGAGCGGCTGTCGGCGTTCGCGTCGCTGCTGGGGCTGGGCGGCTACCCGCACACCGCGCTGGACAAGGTGTGGCGGCAGCTGGCGTACGGCGCGCATCACGACGGGATCACCGGCTCCGAGTCGGACCAGGTCTACATCGACCTGCTGACGGGCTGGCGCGAGGCGCACGATCTGGCCGCCGACGCCCGTGACCGCGCGCTGGACGCGCTGCTCGGCCAGATCTCGCTCGACGGCCGCAGCGTCGTGGTCACCAACACGCTGCCGTTCGCGCGTGACGGCCTGGTGCGGGTACGTCTCGCGCCGGGTGAGCGGGTGGAAGGCGAGCTTTCGGCGATTGATGTCCCGGCTATCGAGGAGGACGGCACGCTGGTCTTCCTGGCCAAGGACGTGCCGTCGATGGGCTGGCGGACGTACCGGATCGTCGAGGGGCCGGCCGACACCTGGCAGCCGCTGCCCGGGACCGCCATCTCGAATGACCGGTGGCGCGTCGTCGCCGATCCGGCGCGCGGCGGCGGTCTGGAGTCGGTGTTCGACCGCGCCTCGGGCCGCGAGCTGCTGTCGGGGCTCGGGAACGAGCTGCGGCTGTACGACGAATATCCGACACACCCGGACATGGGCGAAGGGCCGTGGCACCTGCTGCCGACCGGTCACGCCACCGGCTCCGGCGAGACCGCCGCAGTGGCCGTACACGCCTCGCAGAGTCCCCTCGGACAGCGCCTGACCATCACCGGCCAGGTGGGCGAGGTGTCCTATGAGCAGATCATCACGCTGTGGACCGGTTCGGACCGGGTCGAGTTCACCACCCGCGTGCTCGACTACACCGGCGCCGACCGGCTGCTCCGGGTCCGCTTCCCGGCTCAGGTGGCGGGCGCGCTGCCGGTATCCGACGTGGCGGGCGCCGTGGTGGGGCGCGGGTTCGCGCAGCCCGAGGTCGACACCGCCGAGCACCCGTGGACGCTCGACAACCCGGCCAACACCTGGTTCGGGCTGTCCGCCACGGCCAGGGTGGACCTGGGCGAGGCGGGCGCGCGGGCGCTGGGGGTCGCCGAGGTGGTGGTGCCCACTCTGGAGGACGCGCCCGGGGCCCGTTCGCTGGTGGTGGCCCTGGCCCGCGCGGGTGTGACCGCCACGACCTCGTCCGCCTCCGGCTCCCGGTACGGCTGGCTGGACGTCGACTCGAACCTGCCGGACGTACGCATCATCCTGGGCGGCCCGGACACCAACCCGCTGGCCGCCGAACTACTCGACCGCAGCGACCCGGCCTTCCTCGACGCGCTCAAGTCCGGGGCGCCGCTGGTCTGGGTACCCGCCGAACGGCCGCTGGCCGAGGTGTGGCAGCCCAGCGCCGACCTGCGTGACGTACGCGCGCTGCCCGCGCTCATCGTCGCCGGGCCGGTGGAGGCGCTGGTCGCGGATCTGGCGGATGCCGTGATCTCCGCCGTTTGCCCGGTGGGCGAGGAGGTGCTGGAGTCTCGTACGGTTGCGCTGCTCACGTACGGGTTGCCGGGGTTCGCGGTGGATTCCGCTGGGGCGTTGCATCTGTCGCTCATGCGGTCCTGTACCGGGTGGCCGTCGGGGGTCTGGCTGGATCCGCCTCGGCGTACCGGGCCTGATGGGGCGGGGTTCCAGGTGCAGCACTGGACGCACGAGTTCTCGTACGCGCTGGCCGGCGGGGACGGCGACTGGCGGGCGTTGCGGCTGCCGGCGGCGGGACAGGAGTTCATCACGCCGATGCTGGCGCGGGAGGTCGCACCGGCCGCTGACGGCACGTTGCCCCAGGTGCACTCCCTCCTGCGGGTGGAGCCCGCCAGGGACGTCCTGCTCGGCACCATCAAGGCCACCGGCAACCCGCACGCCCACGGCTTGTCCCCCACTGACGGCCTGTCCTCCACCAGCGCCCTGGCGCCCACCGACGGCGTCACCATCCGGCTCGTGGAGTCGACCGGGCTCGGTTCGCGGGCCGCGATCGAGTCGCCGGTACTGGACCTCGGTGGCCTCATCCACGCCGACCTGCTGGAGCGGCCCGGCGACCCGGTGACCACGCTCGACCTGGCCGGGGCCGAGGTCGCCACCTACCTCGCCCCCGCCCCGCCGCGGCCCGCGCGCCCCGACCTGGGCGCCACCGCCGAGCAGGCCCAGCCCGTCTACAGCCGCTACTGGCTGCACAACAAGGGGCCCGCGCCACTCGGCTACCTCCCGGTGTCGATCGCCGTCACGCCCGGTCTCGTCACACCCGTCGCGGCCTCACAGGGGGCCGTCGAGGTGACGGTCGTGGTGTCGTCTCATCTCGTCGACGCGCCGCACGAGGGCGTGGTGGACATCCGTGTCCCGGACGGCTGGAGCGCCACGCCCGCCCAGCGCGCCTTCCGCCTCGAAGCCGGCGGCCACCTCCGCTTCCCCGTCACCGTCACACCCGCCCCCGGCCAGGGCCTGTACTTCGTCTCCGCCCGCACCTCGGTAGGCGACCAGCTGGTGGAGGACGTCGCCACCATCGCGCTGGGCGAGGTGCCCGAGCTGCCCGTCGAGGGCGCCGTCCCGAACATGCGCGACGCGTTCAACGGGACCCAGGCCACCGAGGGCCGCGCGACCGGCCTGTCCGTCACCGCCGTCACGGAGTCGCTCTCCCTCCGCCCCGGCGACCGCACGTCTCTGGTTGTACGGCTGGCGAACACCACCTCCGACGAGATCCGCGGCGAGTCCCAGCTCGCGGCCCCCTGGGGCTCGTGGGAGCTCCTGCCCACGGTCATCCAGGGCTTCACCGTGGCGCCGGGCGAGACTGTCGACGTGTCGTTCCCCGTGGAGGTGCCGTACGACATGGCGGCCGGGCACTTCTGGGCACTGGCCAAGGTCATGTGGTACGGCCGCTGCCAGTACGCCCCCGCCGTCCGCTTGGAGGTCTCCCGATGAACCACGCTCTCACCGATACGGCGGGCGGTCCCGTACTGGAACGGCCCCCCGCGACCGGGGCAGGCGGTCCCATGCTGGAACGGCCCGCCGCGACCGGGGCAGGCGTTCCTGTACGGGAGCGGCCCGCCGCGACCGGGGCGGCCACCGCGCCTGGCGTGGGCGCGGTGATCGGCTGGGTCGGCGGGCGGCCGATCTCCCGTGAGCCGCTGGACCGGCGGGTCCGCGAGCTGCGCGACAGCCCGCTCAGCGCGGCGCTGCCGCTGCCGGGCAGCTCCGAGGACCGGCAGTTGGCCAGGTGGCTGACGCAGGTGATCCTCACCGAGGCGCTGTGCGAGGACGAGGCCACGGCCCGCGGGCTGTCGCCGGTGGAGGTCGGGCGGCTCGACCCGCTGGCCGCCGTGGAGCTGGGGTCGATCAACGCCTCCGCGTACAACGGGAGCCCGTGGGTCCGCGCGCTGTTCGAGCACCTGACGGCCACGGTCGAGGTGCCACCGGAGTGGCGGTCGCCGACGACGGCGCAGGGCGCGCCACAGGCGACGGCGGACGGGACGGCACCGGAGACGGCACAGGAGGTGGCCTGGCATGTCGTACGCCATCGGGTGTTCGCCGACCATGCCGAAGCGGCCGCCGCCACGGCCGACGATCTGGAACCGCTGGGACCGGTGACGCTGGGCTCCCTGCCTGCGGCGATCGCCGACGCCATCCCGAGCCGGCCGTATGGGATGGTCGTCGGTCCGGTCGAGGACGCCCTGGGCTGGCACGTGGCGGTGGCCCAACCGGCGCCCACCCCAGCCCCCTCCCCCGGTGCGGTCTCACAGCGGGAGGCCGCACGGCGGCGGATGTTCGCGCGGTGGCTCGACGAGTCGCGGGCCGCCAAGGTCGAACTCGTGCCCGGACTGGAACATCCTGGCGATCCCCGCCAGCCCGACAACCACCACAAACACTGATGGCCCGCGTACTCGCCATCGACATCGGGGGAACCAAGCTCGCCGCCGCGCTGGTGGACGAGACGGGTTCCATGCTGCGTTCCGCGACCCGGCCCACGCCGCGTACGGACGTCATGGTCGCTCTGGCGGCGCTGATCGAGGAGGTGACCGGGGACGGTCCGGCGCCGGAGGCGGTCGGGATCGGCTGCGCCGGGCCGCTGGACCTGGCCGCCGGGACCGTCAGCCCCGTCAACATGCCGAGTTGGCGCGGCTTCCCGCTGCGTGACGAGGTCCGCGCGCTGACCGGCCTGCCGACCATGCTGGCCGGTGACGCGCAGTGCATGGCGCTCGGGGAGCACTGGCTGGGGGCGGGGCGCGGGAGTTCTTCGCTGCTCGGGATCGTGGTGTCGACCGGGATCGGCGGCGGCCTGGTGATCGACGGCGTCCCGCTTCTGGGCCCCAACGGAAACGCCGGACATGTCGGTCACATGACCATCGACCCGTACGGCGAGCGCTGCGAATGCGGCGGGCGCGGCTGTGTCGAGCACTACTCCAGCGGCCCGAACCTGGCCCGCTGGGCACTGGCCAACGGCTGGACCCCGGGCCGCCCTGACGGGCTGGACGACCCGGCCCACGCGCTGGACGGCACGGCCGGCGCGCAGAACAGCACGGCCAGTGGGCAGAACGGCGCGGCCGACGCGCGGGCGCTGGCGCGGGACGCGGCGGGTGGGGATCCGGTGGCGGTGGCGGCGTTCGAACGGGGTGCCAGGGCACTCGCCGGCATGATCGCCTCGACCGCGGCAGCGGTCGAGCTCACCAAGGTGGTCATCGGCGGCGGCGTCTCAGCGGCGGGACCGGTCCTGTTCGACCCGTTGGCGCGGGCGCTGGACGACGTGGCCGGGCTGGCGTTCGTCAGGGCGGTGAAGGTGGAGCCGACCACGCTGGGGGTACGGGCCGGACTCGCCGGAGCCGCGAAACTCGCCTGGAGCCAGTCCCGTACAGCCGCCTGAGATGTTCAGGTACGGCCGCCTGAGACGCTCAGGCGGCCGGGCGGGGCTACTCGTGCTCGGCGGTCTGGGCCGCGCGCCGCTCGATGATGCGGCGGGTGAACGGGATGACCTCCACGACGCGCGCCCCGAGGTAGGCGCCGAGGAAGGCGAGCACCACCAACATGACCGGGCTGGTGGCGATCCCGTTCATGGTCACGAAGGCATACAGAACCGAGTCGAGCGGCGCCATAAGGAGTACTCCCGGAGAACGGACGAGCGGCAAGGCCCACAGCGTAACCGGACATTACTTATGCTTGTGCGCAAAAGGGCGGGTTCATACCGCCCTTTTGCCCAGGACAACGAGTGGAAATAGTGCGTCGGACCGTCAGTGGAAGAAGTGGCGCGTCCCCGTGAAGTAGAGCGCCACGCCCGCCTTCTCGGCCGCCTCGATGACCAGCTGGTCGCGGACGGATCCGCCGGGCTCCACGACGGCCTTGACGCCCGCCTCGATCAGCACCTCCAGCCCGTCGGGG
This sequence comes from Nonomuraea sp. NPDC052129, assembly GCF_040680095.1. NCBI lineage: Bacteria > Bacillati > Actinomycetota > Actinomycetes > Streptosporangiales > Streptosporangiaceae > Nonomuraea > Nonomuraea sp. NPDC052129. Next base: position 315,597 of record NZ_JBFAVX010000004.1, read on the forward strand.
AACGGGAAGAACGCGTCCGAGGCCGCCACCGACCCCTTGGCCCGCGTGTCGGCGCGGGTCACCGCCAGGCGGCACGAGTCGACCCGGTTGACCTGCCCCATCCCGACGCCCACGGTCGCCCCGCCGGACGCCAGCAGGATGGCGTTGGACTTGACCGAGCGGCAGGCCCGCCACGCGAACGCCAGATCGGCCAGCATCTCCTCGGAGACCGGCTCGCCCGCCTTGAGCTGCCAGTGCTCCGGCGCGTCGCCGGGCGCGTCGACCCGGTCGGTCTGCTGAACGAGCAGGCCGCCGTCGATCCGGCGGAACTCGGCGGGGTTGGCCGGGCCCGAGGGACAGATCAGCAGGCGGACGTTCTTCTTCTGCGTCAGTACGGCCAGCGCCTCGGGCTCGTAGGACGGCGCCACGACGACCTCGGTGAACACCTCGGCGATCTGCCGGGCCAGCTCGGCCGTGACGGCCCCGTTGACCGCGATGACGCCCCCGTACGCCGAGACCGGGTCACAGGCGTGCGCCTTGCGGTGCGCGTCGGCGACGTCGGAGCCGATGGCGATGCCACACGGGTTCTGGTGCTTGATGATCGCGACGCAGGGCTCGACGAAGTCCCAGGCCGCCCGCCAGGCCGCGTCGGCGTCGAGGTAGTTGTTGTAGGACATCTCCTTGCCGTGCACCTGCTCGGCGTTGGCCAGGCCGTCGAGGCCGCCGCTGTAGAGGGCGGCGGACTGGTGCGGGTTCTCGCCGTAGCGCAGGGTCGACTTGCGCTTCCAGGTGGCGCCCATGAACGAGGGCCAGTCGTCGTCGACCCGGTAGGCGCCGGCGAACCAGGACGCCACGGCCACGTCATAGGAGGCCGTGTGGGCGTAGGCGATGCCCGCCAGCCGCCGGCGTTCGGTCAGCGTGAAGCCGCCCTCGCCGAGCGCGGCCACCACGTCGCCGTAGAAGCGCGGGTCGACCACGACAGCGCAGGTGCTGTGGTTCTTGGCGGCGCCGCGGATCATCGCGGGCCCGCCGATGTCGATCTGCTCGACGCACTCCTCGTCGGACGCGCCGGAGGCGACCGTCTGCTCGAACGGGTAGAGGTTGACCACCACCAGCTGGAACGGGTCGATCTCCAGCTCGTCGAGCTGGGCCACGTGGTGCGGCTTGGTGAGGTCGGCCAGCAGCCCGGCGTGTACGCGCGGGTGGAGCGTCTTGACCCGGCCGTCGAGGCACTCGGGGAACCCGGTCAGCTGCTCGACCTTAGTGACGGGGATGCCGTAGGAGGCGATGGCGGCCGCGGTGCCGCCCGTTGACACGATCTCCACCCCCGCACCGTCCAGAGCCCTGGCCAGCTCCTCCAGCCCGGACTTGTCGTACACCGCGATCAGCGCGCGCCGGATGGCGATGCGAGTCACTTCGATTCCCCTTCTGATTGGTTACCGATGCGGACGGTCCGTCCTGGTTGGTTACCGATGCGGACAGTCCGTCCACTGACCGTCCAGCCCTCACGGACCATCCGGCCGACGATCTCGACGAGCAGGCGGCGCTCGACGGTCTTGATGCGCTCGTGCAGGACCGCCTCGTCGTCACCCGGCAGTACGCTCACGGCCTCCTGGGCGACGATCGGCCCGCTGTCGACGCCGGAATCGGCCAGCATGACCGTGCAGCCCGTCACCTTGACCCCGTGAGCGAGCGCGTCACGCACCCCGTGCGCACCCGGGAAGGAGGGCAGCAGCGCGGGATGGGTATTGAGCACCGGGAACGCGTCGAGCGTCGGGGCGCCGATGATCTTCATGAAGCCCGCCGACACCACCAGATCGGGCTCGTAGGAAGCGATCCGGTCGGCGAGCGCGATATTCCACTCCGACCGCTTCTCGTAATCACCCAGTTTTTCGACGAAAGTAGGGACGTCAGCCCGCGACGCCCGAGCCAGTCCCTCGATGCCGTCTCTGTCCGCACCGACAGCCACCACGCGGGCGCCGTAGGACGGGTCGGCCGAAGCGTCCAGCAGGGCCTGTAGGTTTGTTCCAGAGCCGGAGACGAGGACGACGAGCCGCCCAGCCTTTGACACGCGCACTCCAATGAGAAAACCGGGGTGGGGTTGCAAGCGTATCCGCTCTTCGTCCGGCGACGCAGAGGAGGTCAGGTGTCGACACCTGTGCAGGCACCGGCGGGTCAGCAGCCCGCAGATTCCGCGGGCCGCCGAGCCATCTGGTTGGCCATCGCGGCACTGGCCATGACGTTCATGCTGCCGCTGGCGGGGCTGGTCATGGCGGTGTTCGCGCTGATGGCGGGCATTCGCGCGCTGCCCCAACTGAAGAGCGCGGGCAAGCCGCCGGGCATGGCCGTGGGCGGCATCGCCGTCTCCTCGGTCGCCCTCACGCTGTCGGCCTTGGCCACGGCGATGCAGCTCTATCTGATGGACGAATACTCCGCCTACCAAAACTGCATGAAGGGCGCGGGCACCGTCTCGTCGCAGGGCGAGTGCTTCACCCAGTTCAGGGACGCGGCCCAGAAGAAGCTCCCGCCGGACGTACTCGAACTCCTGGGCGCGGTGCAGCCCTAGCCGGAGAGGATATCCCTCCCCGGGGACCCCGACCCCATCACAGCGATTCCAGGCCGCGCATCGCGATGTTCACGGCCCGTCCGGTTGACGCCAGATACTCCTGCTCCGCCTCGCCGTACATCTCCAGGCTGGCCATCCCGGCCGCCTGCACCGCACCCATGAACGCGCCGGTCGCCGCCGCGGCACTGATGGGGTCCAGCCTGTCGGGGAATGCGGTCAACAACGCGGCGGCGATCCGGCGCTGCGCGTCGAACATCATGTGAAGGGCCTTCGCCTGTACGGCGGGCACCGTCGCGAGCAGCCTCTGGTAGAGATCCTTCAGCTCCGGGTCCCCGGTCCACGGCCCCTGGGTGAGGTAGTGGGCGATGGCTTGGTCGTAGGTCCTGCGCAGCACTTGCTGCAGCGTGTCGTCCGGGGCGCGGTCGGCGATCACCTCCAGCGCCAGCCCGTAGAACCGCTCGACGTCGGCGAACAGCACGTGCTCCTTGCTCGGGAAGTAGTTGAAGAACGTCTTGGTGGCCACGTCCGCCGCGGCGGCGATCTGTGCGCCGGTGGTCTGTTCGTAGCCCTGCTCGGTGAACAGCCGAATCGCCGTACGGATGAGCAGGTGCCTGGTCTGTCGCTTCTTGCGTTCGCGCAGCGTCTCCTCCATAGCTGCAATCTTACACTAGAAGAAATTTACACGCTTGTATTTTTGCGCTGAGTGGTGATATTCAGGAGCCATGAGCCAAAGAGCGTTACCTCCTCGCCTGGCGCCCGCCATCGGGCTGTTCTTCCTGGCGCCACTGAGCGCCGAGTACCTGATGGGCAACGCACCGATCACCCACGTCCAAAACCTGCTCGGCCTGGGCCCCCTGTACGGCGGCGGCGCCCTCCTCATCCGTGAGTTCGCCCGCCGTACCGGACGCGGCTGGCCCACGATGATGACCCTCGCGCTGGCCTACGGCATGCTCGAGGAGGCCTTCGTCACCCAGACGCTGTGGGACTCGAACTGGGTGGTCGGCGCACACACCCTCGAATACGGCTTCATCCCCGAGCTCGGCCTGGCCGGACCATGGACGCTGTTCATGGTCGGCGTGCACACGGTCTTCAGCATCAGCGCCCCGATCGCGGTCGCGGAGACCCTCGCCGGCTCGCGGCGCACCACGCCATGGCTGGGCAAGATCGGCCTCACCGTCGCAGGCGTGCTGTATGCGGTCGTCGCCCTGGGCAGCGGCGTCGCCCAGGCCGTCTTCGGCCGCCATGCCTCCGCGGTCCAGCTCATCGGCGCCGGAGTCGTCATCGCCGCGATCATCGTCGTCGGCATCCGCCTCCCCAGGCGCACCACCGATGTCACCCTGCTGCCCGGTCGCGCCCCCAGCCCGTGGGTCGCCGGTGCTCTCGCCATGGTCGCCGGAGCGGTCTTCGTGCTGCTGTACGCGGTCGACCCCACCGGCTTCACGCCCTGGCTGGCGGAGGCGATCCCCCTCCCGGCGTGGCTCAGCGTGGTCAGCTATCTGACCCTGTTCGTCACCGTTGCCACCGTGGTGGTCCGCTGGTCACACCGCGCCGGCTGGTCGCAGGCCCACCGGCTGGCGCTCGCCGGCGGCGCCATGCTGACCTACGCCTGGCACTCCTTCCCCCAGCGGAACATCACCCCGACGGTGCCGCTCACCCAACCGACCAGCCTGGCGGAAGACCTGGCCAGCAACGCCATCCTCACCGCAGGCGCAGTGGCCCTGCTGATAGTCGCGGCCCTGCGGCTCCGTCGGCCGGCGGACACCAGTACAGAACAGGCCCTTTAGTCGCGATCCCAGGCGTAGGGATCGACGTAGATGACATGGCCGCCACGATCGTCCGACTCATCGACGATGTCCGTACGCGGTGGGCGGTCCCGCTCCGGCAGGAGCGGCAGGGCCTGGGCCAGCGTCTCCGCCGCGGCCGAGGCGTGCTCGTCCTGCCAGTCGTCCCGGATCACCGGAATGGCCTGGGTGTCGGCCTCGGTGGCGTCCATCCAGTGGCCGGGCAGGGGCCGGGCGTCGGCCGCGGCCAGGCCGACCTTGCTCGCCGCCCGGGCGATCGCGGCGCCCGCCTTGCGTACTGGTACGGCGGCCTTGTCGAGCGGGGCGCGGGCCCGCCGGTTGAGCAGGAGTACGTTGGCCACGCCCGCGGAGATGCCGGCGGCGACGCCCACCTCCAGGCCCACCGACAGCGCCACCTCCCACGGCGACGGCCCGACCGTGGCCAGCCGCCCGCCGCCGATGGGGCCGCCGGACAGCGCGGCGAGCAGCGCGGCGACCAGCCCGGTGGTGATCCCGGTGAAGAACCCCCACAGCGGTGCGGCCTCGTACGACGGCGACGGCGCCATCCTGGCCACCACGATCCCGGCCACGGTCCCGGCGGCGAACGGCAGCGCGATCACCGCCATCGTCCAGCCGGGCACGGGACCGCTCTCGGGCAGCGCGCCGAGCAGCGGCAGGCTCGGCACCGTGCCCAGCTGCACGCCCGTGGGCGCGACCAGCGTGTCGGCGCCGACGGCGAAGCCCGGACCGGCGATGTAGGAGGCCGCCCAGATGACGGTGTTGAGCAGGTAGAGGGCCTGGACCAGCAGGAGCAGCACGCCGCCCACGAACCCGGGTGAGAGCACGTTGGACAGCTCGCGTACCTGGCCGAAGTTCACGATCAGGGCCGTCAGCACGAGGGCGAGCCCGGCGACGAGCAGCACCGCCGTGGCGACGGCCGTGCCGACGGTCAGGGCCCGCACCCGCTCGGGCAGCAGGCGCAGCATCGCCCGCCACGGGCCGATCGTCCGCGCCGTGGCCAGCGCCCCCGCGAAGAATGCCAGCACGAAGTGGCTGACCAGCGCCTCGCCGATGAACGGCTGGGTGATGTCGTTACGGGCGACGAGCGCGATGAGCCCGGCGAGCAGGGCGTAGGGGGCGGCCAGGGAGACCCCGGCCTGCGCGACCAGTACGAGCTGAGCCCGGCGGCGCGCGCTGGCCTGCTCGCGCGGGCTGTTCTTGGGCAGCCGCGCGGGCAGCCGCAGCCGCAGGTCGGCGTCGCGCGCCATCCACCGCCCGGCGCGGTAGAGCAGCACGGCGGGCAGGATCGTCAGGCCGAGCGGGAGCAGCCCCACCTTGCCACCGGGGATCGCGAACCCGGCGTGGTGGGCGGCCAGCCACACCTGCGCCGCCGTACGGAACACGCCCGGCAGCCCCGCGCCCAGCGCGCCGCGCGGCGCGGCGATCCACCCGACCAGGGTCAACGTGGTGAGTACGGCCAGGCCGACGCCCAGCGTGATGGCGGCGGCGAGCATCCCGGACACGGGCAGCGGCCGGCGCGTCTCGTCGTCATCACTTGAGACGCCGGGCAGCCGACCTAGTACCGATTCGAGAAGCGCCGTCACAAGTAGTTATTTTCTCAAGCTTTACCAACCAACGCTTGGTTGACGCGCCGCGCGCGGGGCTTTCCCTCTCCCATTTTTCGCCCTCTTTGGGGGGTCTCCGCGGTTTCACAGGGGACGCCACCCACCGGCTCGGCACAAAAAAGACGCCCCGCCACGAAACGGGCGGGGCGGTCTTCAGCCGGAATCAGCGCGACTGCATGATCTCACGCATGAGGCGCGCGGTCTCGGACGGAGTCTTGCCGACGCGGACGCCCACCTTTTCGAGGGCCTCCTTCTTCGCCTGCGCGGTGCCGGCGGAGCCGGAGACGATGGCACCGGCGTGGCCCATCGTCTTGCCCTCCGGGGCGGTGAAGCCCGCGACGTAGGCCACCACGGGCTTGGTGACGTGCTGCTCGATGTAGGCCGCGGCCCGCTCCTCGGCGTCGCCGCCGATCTCACCGATCATCACGATCGCGTCGGTGCCCGGGTCGTCCTGGAATGCCTGGAGCGCGTCGATGTGCGTCGTGCCGATGACCGGGTCACCGCCGATGCCCACCGCGGTCGAGAAGCCGAAGTCGCGCAGCTCGTACATGAGCTGGTACGTCAGCGTGCCCGACTTGGACACCAGGCCGATGCGACCGGCCGTGGTGATGTCGGCGGGGATGATGCCGGCGTTGGAGGCGCCGGGCGAGGCGATGCCGGGGCAGTTGGGGCCGATGATGCGGGTCTTGTTGCCCTTGGCGATCGCGTACGCCCAGAACTCGGTCGAGTCGTGGACCGGCACGCCCTCGGTGATCACCACGCAGAGCGGGATCTCCGCGTCGATGGCCTCCTTGACGGCGTCCTTGGTGAAGGCCGGGGGCACGAAGGCGACCGACACGTCGGCGCCCGTCTGCTCCATGGCCTCCTTCACCGTGCCGAACACCGGCAGGCCCTCGTGCGTCGTGCCCGCCTTGCGGGCGTTGACGCCACCGACCACGCGGGCGCCGGAGGCGAGCATGCGGCGGGTGTGCTTGGTGCCCTCACCGCCGGTCATGCCCTGAACGATGATCTTGCTGTTCTCGGTCAGCCAGATAGCCATGTGTCACGCACCTACCGCAGCGAGCTCGGCGGCCCGCTTGGCCGCGTCGTCCATCGTGTCGACCAGCTCGACGCGCGGGAGCGCGGCGTCGGCCAGGATCTGCCGCCCCAGCAGGGCGTTGTTGCCGTCAAGGCGGACCACCAGCGGGTGGGTCACCGCTTCGCCGCGGCTCTCCAGCAGCTTGAAGGCCGAGACGATGCCATTGGCCACGGCGTCGCAGGAGGTGATGCCGCCGAAGACGTTCACGAAGATCGACTTCACCGCCGGGTCGGAGAGGATGATCTCCAGGCCCGCGGCCATGACCTCGGCAGAGGCGCCGCCGCCGATGTCGAGGAAGTTGGCGGGCGACGGCTTGCCGGGGAACGCCTCGCCGGCGTAGGCGACCACGTCGAGGGTCGACATGACCAGGCCCGCGCCGTTGCCGATGATGCCCACGTCACCGTCGAGCTTGACGTAGTTGAGGTCCTTCTCCTTGGCCTTGGCCTCAAGGGGGTCCTCGGCGTTCTTGTCGGCGTACGCCTCGTGCTCCGGCTGGCGGAACGCGGCGTTGTCGTCGAGCGTGACCTTGCCGTCGAGCGCCTTCACCTGGCCGTCAGCCGACAGGATCATCGGGTTGACCTCGACCAGCGTGGCGTCCTCGTCGACGAACGCGCACCAGAGCTTCTCGATGAGCTCGGCGGCGCCGTCGAGCGCCTTCTCGGGCAGCCCGCCCGCGGCCGCGATCTCCCGCGCCCTGGCGCGGTCGATGCCGTCCAGCGCGGAGACCGGGATCTTGGCCACCTTGTCGGGGGAGGTGTGCGCGACCTCTTCGATCTCCATGCCGCCCGCGGCGGAGCAGATCGCGAGGAAGGTACGGTTCGCGCGGTCGAGCAGGAAGGAGAAGTAGTACTCCTCCGCGATCGCGCTGGCCTCCTCCACGAGCACCTTGTGGACCGTGTGGCCCTTGATGTCCATGCCCAGGATGGCGTTGGCCTTGTCAACGGCGTCGGCGGCGTCATCGGCCACCTTCACGCCACCGGCCTTGCCGCGGCCTCCGGTCTTCACCTGGGCCTTGACGACGACGCGGCCGGTCAGCTGCTCAGCCGCCGCCCGTACCTCCTCCACGGTGTGAGCGACAATGCCGCGTGGCACCGGGATGCCGTAGTCAGCGAAGAGCTCCTTCGCCTGATGTTCGAACAGGTCCACGAGGGTCCGTCCTTGCTTATCCGACTGATGTTCGACGCTTGTCCGACTGAAATGTTCGACGGCCCGGGCCACCCCGTGCGTGCGTGCCGGGCGTTTCCGCCAGTGAAGCCTAGCCCCAAGCTTGACCTGACCAGGTCATCGGGTCTCGGTTATCCCGTTATGTGACAGTGATCTCACTTCAGCACGATATTTCGGGACATCTGAAGAAGGGCACCCACATCTATGAGGCGATGGATCGTCGGCGCGGTGGCAGTTTCCGCGCTGGCCGTGGCCGCTCCCGCGTACGCGCAGGCCAAACCGGCGGACCCGGTGGCGGCGCTGAAGAAGCAGTTCGTCGCGGGGCAGGGAGTCAAGTTCGCCGAGCGGACCAGCATCAAGATCGGCGGTGAGTCCTACACCCAGGCCGACAGGCAGGGCGTGATCGGGTTCGACGCCAAGGGCATCGCGGGCGCCGAGAACACCCGTACGCCCATCCTCACGCCGCAGGAACGGGCGCGGCTGAAGAAGATGGCGGCGAAGGACGCCTCCATCGCCGACGCCGTCGACCTGCTCACCGAGCGGATCTACCTCGTCAGCGTGGGCCGGCGCATGTACGTCAACGGCGGCCTGTACAGCACCCTCGTACCCGAGAACAAGAGCTGGGTCGGGATGAACGGCAGCCCGTCCTCGGCCGCTTATGGCGACCAGCTCATCAACGTCTTCGAACCGGCGACGCTCAAATACCTGCTGGCCAAGACGAAGACGGTAAGGGGCGCCCAGTATCGGGGCTCGATCACTTTCGCCGAGCTGTACAAGCTGTCGCCGACGTTCCGCGAGCAGATCGCGATGAAGCCCACCGGCAAACCCGCCAAAACCATGATCTCCTGGCGCCTGACGCTCGACGCGCAGAAACTGGTGAAGCGGCTGGCCATCTCGTGGTCCATGAAGGCCACCAAGAAGGCCACCCTCCACGCCACGACCGAAAGCCGATACACCGATTGGGGCACCGCGGTGAACGTGACCGCGCCTCCATCCGACCAGGTCGCGGACGTCAAGGACCTGACGAAGAAGGCCCCCGAGCCACCGGCCGCCATCGACAGGAACTACGTCAGCGTTCCGCCTGACGACGATGGAAACACCCCATAGTCAGAAATTTCCACAAAGGGCCCCGACGATGTCGGGGCCCTTCGGCACGAAAAATCCACATATTTTCCTCGCTGCGGACAATCGGTTGAGATATCGTCGTGATCTTCGTTTGGCAGGATCCTCCCGCTTCCGTAAATCAAGAGACGAGGGCATTTGATATGAAGCGCATCATCACGGGGCTGGCTTTAGCGTCGGCCGCCACGCTACTGGCAGCCGGGCCGGCACAGGCGGAACCGGCTGCCAAGGACCCGGTTACCGCGGTGACGAAGCAGTTCGTGGCCGGCAAAGGTGTGAAGTTCAGCGAGCGCACCACCGCCATCGAGGGCAACAGGCGCAACATCATCATCCGCCAGTCTGGGACCTACCAGTTCAGCAATGCGGGCGTCGCCGCGTCGGAGACCACCGGCAATTTCACCATCAAGGCGCTCGCATCCGGTGATGACAAGCCCGCCAAGCTGGACAGGATTGAAAAGGCCCTGATCACGCCGGAGCGGACGATCACGATCGGCAAGTGGACGTACCTGTCCGGCGGGCTCTGGGAAGCGCTGTTGCCCACGGGCAAGACCTGGTTCTTGGTGCGGAAGGGACCGGTCTCCGGTCTGACCAGCATCTACGGCCAGCCGCTCAACCTCACCGAGGCGGCCACGCTCAAGACCCTGATCAAGGGCGCCAAGGCGGCCGAGGGCGGCTACGCAGGCAAGATCACCGTCGGTGACCTGCTCAAGGTCTCCCCGTACTTCCGCGGCAGCTTCCTGGGGGATATGCCCAACAAGAAGTCGGCGAAGGTCGCCATCTCTTGGAAGCTCACCGTCGATGCCGAGGGCCTGCCCGCACGGCTGGTCACGACGTACCCGCTGACCGCGCTGTACTCAGAGGCGAGCAAGCACCGCGCCGTCAGCGTCGAGACCCTGTACAGCGGCTGGGGCAGCACGGTGGAGATCGCGGCGCCGCCGATCGACCAGGTGACGGAGGAATTCAAGAACGGCGAGGACGAGATTCCTTCGTTGGAGATTCCGCTCAGCCGGATCGTGCATTAGCCGATGTCCGTAAACAACCCGGCGCGCGCTCGACTCGACCGTGAGACAGCGCGGCTCATGCCTCTCCCGTCGCCCGGCGGGAGAGGCGGGGTTGCTTGACGTAGTCGGTCAGGCCGATGACGTTCCCCCACGGATCGGCGATCTCCACCGTCCATCCGGTGAACACCTCGAACGCCGACCCTCCCAGCTCCTTCGCCGCCGCGCGGGCATCAGGCGCCTCGGATGGGCACGCCAGGTCGGCGTACCGCGACTCTCGCAACTCATGATCGCTCCGCTCATTCGGCCAGGCGCGAGTCCCGTACGGCGGCCCATTCGAGCGAGTGCCTGATCCCTTCCTCGATCGAGTAGCGCGGCCGCCACCCCAGCAGCCGGTGCGCAAGGTCGCTGCGCGTGTAGGCACCCGCCACGTCGCCGGGCCGTCGCTCGGTCTCGACCACCTCGACCGGCCGCTCCACCACCCGGTTGAACGCGTCGACCAACTCCCGCACGGTCGTCCCCGAGCCGGTGCCCAGGTTGATGACCGCCTCGGACAGCTCGTCGAAGCGCTGCAACGCGGCCACGTGCGCCGCCGCCAGATCCCAGACGTGGACGTAGTCGCGGATCCCGGAGCCGTCGCGGGTGGAGTAGTCGGTGCCGGTGATCTCGAACGGCACGCCTTCCTCGTACGCGCCGATCATCTTGCCCAGCGCATGGCTCGGCCGCCGCAGCTGCAACCCGGTGCGCATCGCGGGATCCGCCCCGATCGGATTGAAATAGCGCAGGGACAGCACGTTGATCGGCCGGGTCGCCGCGATATCGGCGAACATCGCCTCGCAGACCGCCTTGGTCCGCGCGTAGGGGCTCTGCGGGTCGAGCGGCGACCGCTCGTCGACCGTATGATCGTCCCCTGTCCGGTAAATCGACGCCGAGGAGCTGAAAATCATCCGCTCGCACCCGTTGCGCAGCAGGTGATCCACGAACTCCAGGCTCTTGGTGACATTCGCCCGGTAGTAGCCGACCGGATCGGCCACCGAATCCGGCACCACGATCAGCGCGGCGCAATGAATGATCGCCTCGATGTCGGGCTGCTCGGCGAATATCTTGTCGACCAGCGCCCCGTCGGCGATATCGCCCTCGTAGAAAGTCCGGCCCTCGGCGAACTCCCGCCGCCCCGTGACCAGGTTGTCGAGAATCACCGGCGTGATCCCCGCGTCCAGGCACGCCGACGCGATCGTGCTCCCGATGAACCCCGCCCCACCCGAAATCAGTACCCGCATCCCGGCACCCTATTGGGTCGCCCGCCGAGCCCGGTGTCATTCGCGCCGACTCGGGCATCCCGCCTCGATCATGGCTTCCCGCGAGGCTAATGAGGTGCGCTCGTGATCATTTGTCGGCAGGATGGCGCCCCATGAAACTCATGATCACCGCACTCACGGCGGGCATCGCCGTACTCGTCTCGTCCGCCCCCGCTCAAGCGGCGCCGAAGAACCCCGTCGCGGCGTTAAAAGCGCAGCTCGTGGCCGGGCACGGGGTCCGCTTCACCGACACCAGCGCGTTCGTCGGCGCCGTCAACAAGGATCCGCTGGTCCGGCGCACCGGCAGCGTCCAGTTCGGCAAGAAGGGGATCACCGGCTGGGACATCACCGGGAAGTTCTCCAGTCCGTTGTACGACGGGCACAACACCACGCCCGAGCGGACCATCGCGATCGGTGACGTCGCGTGGGTGTCGGGCGGCACTCTGAGCGAGGACATACCGAAGGGCAAGACCTGGTTCAAGACTTTTAGCAAGATGAATCTCAGCACCATGAGCAGCTGGTTCGGCCAGGTAGTGAGTCCGGCCGAGCCCGCGACGCTCGCCGCCCTGGTGAAGAACGGCAAGCTCAGCGGATCCACCTACCGCGGCCAGATCACCTTCAGCAAGCTCTTCAAGATCTCCCCCTGGTTCAGCAGCTCGATCCCGATGCGCTCCAACACCGAGGCCACCGTCACGTACGCCCTCAAGGTCGACGCCAAGGGGCTCCCCAATCAGTTGACCACCACATGGCAGGCCACGGACTTCCTGGACATCTCCTGGTGGGAGGACAAGGCGGTCACGACCGAGACCCGCTACACCGGCTGGGGCACCAAGGTCTCGATCAAGTCGCCGCCCGCGAGCAAGATCACCACCAAGCTCAACGACTGAGTCAGGCGCGCCGGGGCCGTAAACCAGGACCCCGAGAGGCGTTACGTGATCGTTATCACCAAGCGCCCACGTATGACGTCTTTTGGTTGTCTCACTTATGAGACGCCTGATGCGTAGACATAGTCCTGGAGTAAACCCTTGAATCCCCTCCCCCGGATGCTGGCTCTGGCCGCCCTGATCACCACGGTGGCGGCCTGTAGCACGGAAGGAACGCCTGCCCCGGTGGCTCAGGTCGCCGCCGCCACCCCGGTGCACGCGGCCGGTGCCGCCGTGCCACGGAAGGCCGTACCGAAGAGCCCGGTACAGAAGGTCGCGGCGAAGAAGGCCAAGCTGGAGATCGCCGACATCACTCCCGAAGGTGAAGCCAAAGAGAAGGTCGGCGTCGGCTTCCCCATCATCGTGACGTTCGACCGCAAGGTGACCGACAGGGCGGCGGCCGAGACCGTCCTGCAGGTGCAGGCGGACCGGCCGGTCGACGGCGCCTGGCGCTGGGTGACCGACCGCAAGGTCGTCTACCGCACCAAGACGTACTGGCGGCCGCACCAGAAGGTTCAGCTCAACGCCCGCCTGAGCCAGATTCCCGGCAACGAGGCCGCCAAGGATGTCAGCCGCCGCTTCGCCGTCGGCTACTCCAACATCTCGGTGGTGAACACCCGTAGCCACGTGATGAAGGTCAGGCGCGACGGCAAGCTGGTCAAGTCGATCCCGATCAGCGCGGGCCGCGGCGGCATGGTCAAGAACGGCGTGGACGTCTACCTGACCACCAGCGGCACCCATCTCACGATGAACAAGAAGCCGCTGGAGACCATGACCTCGGCGTGGATGGGCGTCACCGACCCCAAGGACCCTCAGTACTACAAGGAGGAGATCCCGTGGGCGGTACGCATTTCCGACAGCGGCGAGTATGTGCACCAGAGCGCTGGCTACTACCAGTTTCTAGGCCGTTCTAACCAGAGTCACGGCTGCGTCCGCGCCACCCCGGCCGGCGCCAAATGGTTCTATGGCATCGCCCAGCGCGGTGACGTCGTCAAGATCACTGGCACCAAGCGCAAGCTCGACTGGCGCAACGGCTGGAGCTACTGGCAGCTCAACTGGACCGAGTGGAAGAAGGGCAGCGCCCTCCCGAAGGGAGCCCAGCAGAAGAGCTGAGCACCCCCCGGGCCGGAGCCTTCCAGCAGGTGGGAGCGGCCGGTCAGCCCCTTATCGGGCAGAGCTTTTCCAGACGGTCAGAGCTTTTCCAGCGGAGCGTAGGCGAGGAGCAGCGTCTTCTCGCCTCCGCTCCCGAAGTCGATCTTGACCTTGGTCTTCTCCGCCACCCCGTCCACGGACACGACGGTGCCCAGCCCGAACGCGTCGTGCGTCACCCGATCGCCCGGTGCCAGCGTGGGCACCGTGCGGGCGCCCTTCTTCGGCGCCGCCGCCTGCGCGGGCTCGCGCCGGGTCGCCGCGCTCCAGGCCGACTTCTCCGGCGGGGTACGCCAGTCGAGCAGCTGCACCGGCACCTCGTTGACGAACCGCGAGGCCGGGTTGAACGACGGCGAGCCCCACGAGCTGCGTACGGCGGCCCGCGTGATGTAGAGGCGCTTCTGGGCCCTGGTGATCCCCACGTAGGCCAGCCGGCGCTCCTCCTCCAGCTCCTTCGGCTCGCCCAGCGAGCGGATGTGCGGGAAGACGCCGTCTTCCATCGCGGTCAGGAAGACGACCGGGAACTCCAGCCCCTTGGCGGTGTGCAGGGTCATCAGCGTGACCACGCCCTGCCCGCCGTCGGCTTCGGGGATCTGGTCGGCGTCGGCCACCAGCGACACCTGCTCCAGGAACTCCACCAGCGTGCCCTCGGGATTGGCCTCCTCGAACTCCGAGGCCACCGAGATGAGCTCGTTGAGGTTTTCCAGCCGGGACTCGTCCTGCGGATCCTCCGAAGCCTCCAGCTCGGCGCGGTAACCGGTGGCGACCAGGATCTCCTCCGCGAGCGCCGACGGCGGCATGCCCTCGGCCTTGCCGATCATCCCCTCGATCATCGCGACGAACTCGCGCACCGCGTTGAGCGAGCGCGTCGCCATGCCGTACGCCTCGTCGGCCCTGCGCAGCGCGTCCCAGAAGGAGATGCGCTCGCGCGAGGAGAGCGCTTCGAGCATCGCCTCGGCCCGGTCGCCGATGCCGCGCTTGGGCACATTGAGGATGCGCCGCATGGACACCACGTCGGCGGGGTTGGCCAGCACACGCAGGTAGGCCAGCAGGTCCTTGACCTCCTTGCGCTCGTAGAAGCGCACGCCCCCGACCACCTTGTAGGGCAGGCCGGTGCGGATGAAGATCTCCTCGAACACCCGGGAGGCCGCGTTGGTGCGGTAGAACACCGCGACGTCGCCGGCCTTGACGCCCTCCTCGTCGCTGAGCCGATCGACCTCCTGGGCCACGAACATGGCCTCGTCGTGCTCGTTGTCGGCCACGTAACCGACGATCTTGGGGCCGTCGCCCTGGTCGGACCAGAGGTTCTTGGGCTTGCGGGACTCGTTGCGGGCGATGACGGCGTTGGCGGCGGCCAGGATGTTCTGGGTGGAGCGGTAGTTCTGCTCCAGCAGGATCGTGCGCGCGTCGGGGTAGTCGCGCTCGAACTCCAGGATGTTGCGGATCGTCGCGCCGCGGAAGGCGTAGATCGACTGGTCGGCGTCGCCGACCACGCACAGCTCCGACTGGTCGGCACCAGATCGGACCAGCTCGCCGTCTGCAGTACGCAGGTCCGGGCGGCCCACCAGCTCCCTGATCAGGATGTATTGGGCGTGGTTGGTGTCCTGGTATTCGTCGACGAGCACGTGCCTGAACCGCATCCGGTAGTGCTCGGCCACCTCCGGGAAGAGCTGGAACAGCGTCACCGTGTTCATGATGATGTCGTCGAAGTCCATCGCGCCGGCCTCGGTGAGCTTGCGCTGGTAGCTCTTGTAGGCCTCGGCGAGCACCTTCTCCAGGTGGGAGCCCGCCTTGTCGAGCGCGGTCTCGTAGTCGACCAGCTCGTTCTTGAAGTTGCTCACCTGGGCCGAGAACGACCGCGGCGGGTAGCGCTTGGGGTCGAGGTCCATCTCCCTGCACACCATCGCCATCAGCCGCTGCGAGTCGGCCTGGTCGTAGATGGAGAAACTGGAGGGGAACCCGAGCCGCTTGGCCTCGCGGCGCAGGATGCGCATGCAGGCGCTGTGGAACGTCATCACCCACATCGCCTTCGACCTGGGCCCGACGAGCCGGTCGATGCGCTCCTTCATCTCGCGCGCGGCCTTGTTGGTGAAGGTGATGGCCAGGATCTCGCCCGGATGCACCTGCCGCTCACCGAGCAGGTAGGCGATGCGATGGGTGAGCACCCGCGTCTTTCCCGACCCCGCCCCCGCCACGATCAGCAGCGGACCGCCGTGATGGATCACGGCCTCCCGCTGTTGCGGGTTGAGGCCATCGAGCAAGGGGTGGTCAACAGAGACTTGGGTCGGCACGCACCCAGGTTAAGACTCTCCACCGACAAACGGCGCCTCGACGCCTGGAATCCCACCCCCCAAAACCGACAATCCCCTCCGAACCCCTGGAACCACGAACCCACCCATCAGCCCCCGACCCCCGAAACCCCCTTCCCACCGGCCGCCTGGAACTCCAGCCCTGAACCCGTGGCGACGGATCCGGCAGCCTGGAATGTCGGCCGTGAACCACTGGTTGTCGTCAAAGAACGATCCGAAAGGGAGAAAATGCTCGCCGACAACGAGATCAACCGGGTACTCGTCGTGACCGCGCACCCCGACGACGCCGACTTCGGTGCCGCGGGCACGGTCGCCCTCTTCGGTGATCGGGGGGTCGAGGTCACCTACCTGCTGGTCACGGACGGCGACGCGGGCGGCAACGAACGTACGCTCGACAACACCGGCATGGCCGAACTGCGCAGAGCCGAACAGACGGCCGCCGCCAAGGCGGTGGGCGTCACGGACCTCCGCTTCCTCGGCCACGCGGACGGCACGGTGGTGCCGTCGCTGGCGCTGCGCAAGGACATCGCCCGGGTCATCCGCCAGGTACGTCCCGACCTGGTGATCACCCACCACCCCGACCGCAACTACCAGTTCATCGCCCCGAGCCACCCCGACCACCGCGCGGTGGGCGGCTCCACCCTCGACGCCGTCTATCCCGACGCCCGCAACCCGTACGCCTTCCCCGAGTTGGTCAAGGACGAGGGCCTGGACGCCTGGACGGTCCGCGAGGTCTGGCTCATGGGCGGCTCCACCCCCAACCATTGGATGGACATCACAGAGGCGATCGACCGTAAGCTGGCGGCCCTGCAGTCGCACGTCAGCCAGGTGGGACACGTCGAGGGCTTCGCCGACTTCGTGAAGAGCCGCTTCGCCGCATGGGCCGAGCAGGCCGGCTTCGGCGAAGGCCACTACGCGGAGGGCTTCCAAACCGTCACAACGGCCTGACCCACACCTGGACCGTCCCCTGAGACGGGTCCCGCCGGTCTTGGCGGCCCTAGCGAGCCCCGCCGGTCTTGGCGGTCCTGCCGGCGGGGGTGGCCGCCGGATGACGGGGCTTTCCGGCGATTCGGGCGAAGAGGTAGCCGAGGGAGTTGGTCGCCAGGTGCAGCATGGTCGGGGCCGTCAAGCCGCCTTGGCGGCGTAGTTCGCAGAACAGGACGCCCGCGGCGGCCGTCGACACCACACTGCCCGCCACCACGCGGGCCGTGTCCAGGTGGCCAGGGGTCTCACCGGCCGCCAGGGCGCCGAGTGCCGGGTTGGCGCGGGACATGTCGATGGCCGGGAGGATGTGCCACAGCCCGAACAGGGCCGATGACGCCGCCGTCGCCGCGACGGTCCCGTGGGTACGGCGAAGCGTGCCGTACAGGGCGCCGCGGAAACCCATCTCCTCCAGCAGAACCGTGCCCAGAGGGACCTGCACCAGCGCCTCCTCCAGGACGCGGGCGCGCGACAGCGACAGGGCGCGGTCGTCCTGGAACAGCGGCCGGGTGCGTGGCATCGCGACCCCGACCGTGTAAACGGCGGCGACACTCGCCGCCAGGGCGCCGCCGATCGCCGCGCCCCTTGGCGCGTGCTCGAACCCGAGCTCCTGCCATGACACCCCGGACCGTCGCGCCATCGCCACCAGGGCGGCCGTCGCGGCGACGGAGGTCAGGGGGGCGAGGCGGGGCGCCACCCGGTTGTTGAGGACGTTGGCCACGGCGAGCACGGCGATCGAGCGAAGCAGCACTCCTGCAGGCTACGTCGCCCTCGTCCGTCACGGGCCGGGCCGGCCGCAGCCCGCACGTGGCCACAGACCCGGCGTGACCGCTCGGCGCTAACTGGCGGCTGGGCTGCGCCAGCCGGAGGGGAAGCGGGAGCGTCGGCGCTCCTCCGGGGTCAGGCCGCCCCAGATGCCGTCCGATTCCCCTGCCGTCAGCGCGTAGGAGCGGCACTCGGTCAGGACCTGGCAGGTGGCGCAGACCGCCTTGGCGCGTGCCTCCTGGGTGGCGGAGGGCGCGAGCGGGAAGAACAGCTCAGGATCACTGGATCTGCAGGCGCCCCCGCGCAGCCAGCCGATCTCTCCCAATGGCATGGGGCAACGGTATGCCGACGTCATGATCGGCCGCATCATCCTTTGGGTTGACACGCGAGTACATCCCCAGCAGGTCCTCGCCCATCTGCCGCGAACCCGACAAAAGATCAGCAGGCGCCTACCCCGCCGTTGAGGCCGTTGGCGAAGGACTGCTGGCGTTGCTGGGCCGTGCCGTGGGCGCTGGGGTTGAGCCAGTCGTCCGTGGGGTCGCCCGCCGCCTCCAGGTTCAGGAACAGCTCGTTCTCGTCCCCCGGCTCCGCCCGCAGCGCGCCCGAGCTGACGAGCGACGACAGCGTGCCGCCCGCGTAGCAGTCGGCCTGCAGCTCCGCCTGTACGTTCAGGTCGAAGCCGGACCGCAGCTGGGCCTGCACCGAATGCCCGAACTCGTGAGGGATGATCAGGTAGACCGAGCCGTCCCCCATCTCGCTCCAGAGCGACTCCATCCAGTCCTGGTCATAGGCAATGAAATGTCCGTCAGGGCAGTAGAAGGCATTGTTCGGGACGGCAGGCTGGCCGCCACAGTTGGGCCCCGATTTCCCGGAATAGGGTACGAAGTCGGTAATAGGGCGGTAAGTCCGGCCGAGGGCGCTGAACTGCTGCTTCCAGAACGCCTCCGTCAGCTCCCGCGCCGTCCGTACGTCACCCTCGAACGTGTCGGCCCCTGACGCGTCCATGGAAGCGGGCCTGGACAGCCCGCACGCGGCCAGGAGTAACACCAGGACGAGGGCCAGGGCTCTTCTCAAAGGCGTCACACGTCCCAAGTGTGCACCGGCTCGTTGCCGTGCATCCGCTCTATGTACTCAAGCGTCATCGCCCGCAGCGCCTCGTGCCGGTCGCCACCGTGCGCCTGTACCCGTTCGACCTGCCAGGTCGCTCCGGTACGACCCGACAGACACCGGCCCTCGATGACCCCGAGCAGCCGGTCGGCCATGCGCCGGTCCACGCCCCACTTGTCGAGCCCCTCGTGGGCCAGCGGGAGCAGGCGGCGCAGGATCAGCTCGCCGGCTGGCACCTCTCCCAGCCCCGGCCAGTAGAGACGCGCGTCCAGGCCGTGCCTGGCCGCGCTGTTCAGGTTGTCCTCGGCGGCGGCGAACGACATCTGGCTCCAGATCGGCCGCTCGGCATGCGGGAGTACGGCCATCAGCCCGTAGTAGAAGGCCGCGTTGGCCACGATGTCGACCACGGACGGCCCGGCGGGCAGCACCCGGTTCTCCACCCGTAGGTGCGGGGCGCCACCGGCGACCGCGTACACCGGCCGGTTCCACCGGTAGATCGTGCCGTTGTGCAGGGTCATCTCGTGCAGTTCCGGGATGCGGCCCTGCTCCAGCACGGCTCGCGGGTCCTCCTCCTCGCAGAGCGGCAGCAGGGCCGGGTAGTACGAGACGTTCTCCTCGAACAGGTCGAACACGCTGGTGATCCACCGCTCGCCGAACCAGACGCGCGGCCGTACGCCCTGAGCCTTCAGCTCGGCGGGACGGGTGTCCGTGGCCTGCTCGAACAGCGTGATTCTGGTCTCGCGGTGCAACTCCTTGCCGAACAGGTACGGCGAGTTGGCGGCGACGGCCACCTGCGCCCCGGCTATGGCCTGGGCGGCGTTCCAATGCGCGGCGAACTGCTCCGGGCTGACCTGCAGGTGGAGCTGCACGCTGGTGCAGGCGGCCTCGGGCGCGACGCTGTCGGCGTGGGTGTCGAGGCGTTCTATGGCCTCGATCGACAGGTGCAGGTCCTCACCGCGGGCGGCGAAGATCTGCTCGTTGAGCAGCCGGTAGCGGGGGTTGGCCGACAGCGTGCCCTCGCCGATGTCCTGCTCGCGCAGCGTGGGCAGGATGCCGATCAGGACCAGGTGGCCGCCCTCGGACTGGGCGCGCTCCTCGGCGTGGTTGAGCCGGGCCCTGACGTCGTTCTCCAGCCTGAGCAACCCGTCGCCGCCCAGTTCCTGGGGCTCGATGTTGATCTCGATGTTGAACTGGCCCAGCTCGGTGGCCCAGTCGGGCTGCGCGATCGCGGCGAGCACCTCGGCGTTGCGCATGGCCGCCTCGCCCGCGGCGTCCACGATGTTGAGCTCGATCTCCAGCCCGGCGAGGGGCCGGTCGACCTCGAAGCGAGCCTCGCGGAGCATCTGGGCGAAGACGTCCAGGCATCGCCGCACTTTTTCCCGATATTTCCGACGATCGTCCCGACTGAACACGACGACCGGCACGTCCCTGCCCATTCTGGAAATGTCGCATGCCAGAGCCAACTAAGCCAGCATGTCGGCCCGCCAAAACCGACACACGCCGCTTTTGACCCAGAAAGCCGCTAGACCAGATACTGGCCCAAAAGCTAGACCAGACGTCGGGCCGTGGCCCAGCGGGACAGTTCGTGCCGGTTCGACAGCTGGAGCTTGCGCAGCACCGACGACACATGCGTCTCGACCGTCTTGACCGAGATGAACAGCTCCTTGGCGATCTCCTTGTAGGCATAGCCGCGGGCGATCAGCCGCAGCACCTCGCGCTCGCGCTGCGTCAGCGAGTCGAGCTCGGGGTCGATCGACGGCGCCTCCGACGAGGCGAACGCGTCGAGCACGAACCCGGCCAGCCGCGGCGAGAAGACCGCGTCGCCGTCGGCCACCCGGCGGATGGCGTCGGTCAGCTCGGTGCCGCTGATGTTCTTGGTCACGTAGCCGCGGGCGCCGCCGCGGATCACGCCGATCACGTCCTCGGCCGCGTCGGACACCGACAGCGCCAGGAAGCGTACCTGCGACCCGGCGCCGAGCACCCTGCGCAGGACCTCCTGCCCCCCGCCGCCGGGCATGTGCACGTCGAGCAGGACCACGTCGGGAGCGAGCTCGGCGATCGCCTTGACCGCCGTCTCGACGTCCTCGGCCTCTCCGACGACCTGGATCGAGTCGCCCAGCTCGGCCCGTACGCCGGAACGGAACAGCCGGTGATCGTCGACGATCAGCACCCTGGTCATTGCCTCTCCACCTTCATCGTCAACATCACTTCCGTGCCCTCACCGGGCTCGGTGCGCACCCTGGCGGTGCCGCCGTGACGCTCCATTCTCCCGATGATGGACTCCCTGATCCCCATTCTGTCGAGAGGCACCGCGTTGAGGTCGAATCCCTTGCCACGATCCTTCACGAAAATCGTGACTTCTTCGCCCTCTACCTCGGCATAGACGGAAATGGACGGACTGCCGGAGTACTTGGCGGCGTTGACCATCGACTGCCTCGACGCCTTCAGCATGGCGCCGAGCTTGCCGGCCGAGTCGAGCTCGATGTCGCCCACGCAGACCACCTCGATCGGTACGCCGTGCGCGTCCTCCTCTTCCGCGGCGATCCTGCGTACGGCCGCGGCGAGCGTCGCGTCGGCGTCCTGGGCGGGCTGGTAGAGCCAGTTGCGCAGGTCGCGCTCCTGCGCGCGGGCCAGCCTGGTGACCTCGCGCGGGTCGTGCGCGACGCGCTGGATCAGCGTGAGCGTGTGCAGGACCGAATCGTGCACCATCGCCGCGACCTCGGCCCGCTCCTCCGACCTGATGCGCTCGCGCCGCTCCAGCTGGAGCTCCTTCCACAGGCCCGCGAGCCAGGGCGCGGCGATGACCGCCAGCCCGCCGACCACCACCACGGTGAACAGCAGGCCGGGCTTGGCCTTGGACAGCTCCCCCTGAGCGGCCAGGAAGCCCGCCGCGCCGATGACGACGAGCGCGATGCCGAGCAGCGTGCGGACCCGGTTCGTCCTGATGCTCTTCGTCGCCCCGCTCACCCAGTTGCGGCGGCGTTCGGGATCGGCCTGCTGCCACAGGATGAGCGCGCCGATGCCACCCACGGCGAACGGCAGGATGGCGATGCCCCCCTTGGAGGCGCCGGTCAGCCAGCCGAACGCGACCAGCGCCATGCTGATCGCGCCGAACGCCGCGAGCTGGCTCCAGTCGCGCTGCGGCGGCTGCCCTTCGTACGGCACGCGGGGCGTGATCATCCAGAGCACCGCGTACGCCACCCCGCCGACCCCGCCGACCACGCTGAGCAGCACGAACATCAGCCTGATCACCACGGGATCGAGCTTCAGCTGAGCCGCGAGCCCTTGTGCCACGCCACCGAGCAGCCGGCCCTCCATGGGGCGCATCATCCGGCGGTAGGGCGCGTCGCCACCGGCTTGGGCAAGAGTCTTCTGGTCAGCCATAACATCGCCATCGTCACATGAAGGCCGCGTTAGGGACATCAGGGAACAACCCCCGGGTCGGGTCAGGGGTCTCCCGGATGCAGACGGCGGGCCGGTGGGGCCACGATAGTGGCATGACAGAAGCACCACCGAAGGAACCGGCCGCTCCGCCGACCGCGCTGCGACGTAGCAGCGAGGGGCGCTTCCTCATGGGAGTCTGCGCCGGGCTCGGACGCTACACGGGGATCGACCCGGTGGTGTTCCGCGTGGCCTTCGCGGTGCTGCTCTTCGGCTCCGGGATGGGGCTGTTCCTGTACATCGCGGCGTTCCTGCTGATGAAGGAGCCCAACGGACGGCCCGGATACATCGAGCAGTGGACCGGGCGCGACTTCGACGCCGCCACCGTGATGGCGCTGCTGACAGCGGTGCTCGCCGCCGGGCTCGGCCTCAACCTGGCCACGGTCTGGCTCGACTCGGGCACGCTGGTGGTCGGCATGATGCTGGCCATCGGGCTGCTCGCGGCGCACACCAACGGCGTGGACCTGCTCGGCCTGGTCCGGTCGATGCCCGAGCGGCTCACCCACCGCGCCCAGCCGGGCGAGCCCGAGCCGTACTTGAACGACTTCACGTATGCGCCCATCCCCGGCAAAACCGCGCCCACGACGGGCTACGCGCGGCCCCGCCCGGCCGCCGCGCCGTACATACGCGAACCGGTGATGGAGACGGACAGGGCGGCGGAGACGCCGACGGAGACGGTGACCGCCTCTCCCGCCGTATCGGAGCCGCCGACCGCCCCGACGCGCGTCAACCCCGTCCCCGCCCCCGAGACGCCACCTCAGCCGCCCCAGCCGCCCGCGCCGCCCACACCGCCGCGCTTCCGTGCCGACCCGATGACCGCCCTCAGCTACGGCGAGCCGTTCGCGCCGAACGGACCCTTCCAGCCGCTCGACCCGCGCAAACGAGCCGGCGGCTACTCGCCGTACGACCCAGCCCTGTACGGCAGGCCGACGCCCCCGCCCCGCCAGAAGCAGAAGCGGCCCAGATCGTTCATCGGCGCCATGACCATGTTGCTGGCAATCATCATTGGAGGGATCGTCGTGGCGGTCCAAGCCAGGTCCGCCTCGGGGGTCAGTCCCACCCTGGTCGGCGGCGCCGTACTCGTCACCATCGGCGCCGGGCTGCTGATCGCCGCCTGGTGGGGTCGCGGCGCGGGCCTGGTCGCGGCCGGCACGATGGTCGCCCTGCTGATCGGTCTCGGCCTGATGGTCGGCGACCTGCCGCGGAATGTCGGCGACTTCGTCTGGCGGCCGACCACCATGGCGGAGGCGAGCCGGATCTACGACGTGGGCGTCGGGGACGGCCGGCTCGACCTGTCCGAGATCAAGCTCACGCCGGGCGCGAGCCTGACGGTCAACGCCAAGGTCTCGATCGGCGAGCTGATGGTGATCGTGCCACCGACGGCGCGGGTCGAGGTGCACGCCACCAACAAGGTCGGCGACATCAAGGTGGACCAGTCGCTCAGAGGCGGCGTAGACGTCAAGTTCGACAAGGTGCTGGAGCCCGACACGCGCCCGAAGGGCGCCATCCCGACGATTGTGCTGAACCTGCGGGGCGGCATCGGCGACATGGAGGTGCGGCGTGGCGCGTGAGGTCGACAAGCCGCGCCGCGTGCACCGGACGGACTGGATGGCACTGCTGAGTGGCATGCTTTTCGTGGTGCTGGGCATCCTGATCCTGACCCGTGAGATCACGGACCCCCTGGTCCTGGTGTCTTTGGTCATCATCGGGCTGGGCTTCGCGGGGTTCGTCGCCGTAATCGCGCGGGTGATCCGCGGCAAGTAACCCTTGACCGGGAAAAACACCGGCGTACGTTGGCCTTGTCCGCCTTTCCCGCGCTCCTCTGGGAGGACGTATGCCTCGGACAGCCATCACCGTCGACGGAGTCAAGTACGAGGAGGAAGTCGAGCCGCGGCTCCTTCTCGTCCACCTGCTACGAGATCGTCTGGGCAAGACCGGCACCCCGGTCGGCTGCGACACCAGCAACTGCGGCGCCTGCACCGTCATGCTCGACGGCAAGAGTGTGAAGAGCTGCTCGGTGCTCGCCGTGCAGGCCGACGGCTGCGACGTCGTCACCATCGAGGGCCTGGGCGCCAACGGGTCGATGCACCCGATGCAGCAGGCCTTCCACGAGGAACACGCCCTGCAGTGCGGCTACTGCACCCCCGGCATGATCATGGCTGCGATCGACCTGCTCAGGGACAATCCGGACCCGTCGGAGGACGCCATCAGGGAGGGCCTGGAAGGCAACCTCTGCCGGTGCACCGGCTACTGCAACATCGTCCGCGCGGTACGCCGGGGCGCGCAGGAGATGGGCCAGGCGGTGAAGACACCATGACCGAGGTCGGCAAGGCGAGGAAGCGCAAGGAGGACGCGCGGCTGCTGACCGGGCGCACCCAGTGGACCGACAACCTGCGGCAGCCGGGGATGCTGCACGTCACGTTCCTGCGCAGCCCGATGGCGCACGCGCGGATCACCGGGGTCGACGTCTCGGCGGCACGCGAACTGCCGGGTGTCGTGGCGGCGTTCAGCGGCCAGGACTTCGCCGCCGAGCAGGGCAGCCTGCCGTGCGCGTGGCCGGTGAGCGAGGACATCGTGATCCCCGATCACCCGCCGATGGCCGTGTCGGAGGTGCGTTACGTGGGCGAGGCCGTGGCCTGCGTGGTCGCCACCGACCGCTACCGGGCCGCGGACGCGCTGGAGGCGATCGAGGTCGACTACGAGCCGCTGCCGCCCGTACTCGACATGAACGAGGCGCTCACCCCTGACAGCCCCAAGGTGCACGAGGCGGGCAACCAGGCGTTCACCGTGAAGATCACCTCGGGCGACGTCGAGGCGGCCTTCCGGGACGCGCCGGTGGTCATCGACCGGACCTACATTCAGCAGCGGCTGATCCCGAGCGCGATGGAGCCGCGGGCGGTGCTCGCGACCACCGACAGCGACTCCTTCACGCTCTGGTCGGCCACGCAGATCCCGCACGTCCTGCGCGTCATGCTGGCCGTGGTGACCGGCATCCCGGAGCACAAGATCCGGGTGATCGCGCCCGACGTGGGCGGCGGCTTTGGCTCCAAGCTCCAGGTCACCGCCGAAGAGGTGCTGTGCCTGCTGCTCACCAAGCGGCTGGGCAAGCCGGTCAAGTGGACGGAGTCCCGCTCCGAGGGCAACCTGACCGTGCACCACGGCCGCGACCAGATCCAGCACCTCAGGCTGGCCGCCGAGGCCGACGGGCGGATCCGCGGGCTGCAGGTGGAGTTGCTGGCCGACATGGGCGCCTACCTGATGCTGGTCACGCCCGGCGTGCCGCTGCTCGGCGCGTCGATGTTCAACGCCATTTACAAGATGGACGCCTACGAGTTCGGCTGTACGGGCGTCTTCACCACGAAGATGCCGACCGACGCCTATCGGGGCGCGGGCCGGCCCGAGGCGACGTACGGCATCGAGCGGATCATGGACGAGCTGGCCGCCGAGCTGCGCCTGGACCCGCTGGAGGTACGACGGCGCAACTGGATCAAGCACGAGGAGTTCCCGTACACCACCATCTCCGGGCTGACCTACGACTCGGGCAACTACGAGGCGGCGACGGACAAGGCGATGGCGCTGTTCGGCTACGACAAGCTGCGCGCCGAACAGGCCGACCGGCGGGACCGGGGCGACCCGGTCCAGCTCGGGATCGGCGTGAGCACGTTCACCGAGATGTGCGGGCTGGCCCCGTCCCGGATGCTCGGCGCGGCCAACTACGGCGCGGGCGGCTGGGAGCACGGCTCGGTGCGCATGCTGCCGACCGGCAAGGTCGAGGTCGTCACGGGCAGCTCCCCGCACGGCCAGGGACACGTGACGGCGTGGAGCCAGATCACGGCCGACGCGCTCGGCGTGCCGTTCGAGGACATCACGGTGCTCCACGGCGACACGGCGATCGCGCCCCGGGGCATGGACACCTACGGCTCGCGCTCGCTGACCGTCGGCGGCATCGCCGTGCTCAAGGCGTGTGACAAGGTCAAGGACAAGGCCAGGAAGCTCGCCTCGCACCTGCTCGAATGCGCGCCCGACGACCTGGAGTTCGCCGAGGGCGTGTTCAAGGTGAAGGGCACCGACTCCCAGAAGACCATCCAGGAGCTGGCCTACGCCGCCTTCACCGCCCACGACCTGCCCGAGGGCGTCGAGGCCCGGCTCGACTCCGACGCCACCTTCGACCCGGAGAACTACTCCTTCCCGCACGGCACCCACCTGTGCGCGGTGGATGTGGACACCGAGACCGGCATGGCGAAGATCCGTTCGTACGTGGCGGTCGACGACGTGGGCAAGGTGGTCAACCCGCTGATCGTCGAGGGCCAGATCCACGGCGGCATCGCGCAGGGCGTCGCGCAGGCGCTGTACGAGGAGGCCGTCTACGACTCGGAGGGCAACCTGCTCACCACCACGATGGCCGACTACCTGCTGCCGACGGCCATGGATTTGCCGGACTTCGTCACCGACCGGACCGAGACCCCCGCCACCAGCAATCCGCTGGGCGCCAAGGGCGTCGGCGAGGCCGGCACGATCGCCTCGACCCCGGCGGTCGTCAACGCCATCGTCGACGCGCTGCGACCACGCGGCATCCACGACATCCAGATGCCATGTACACCCGAGCGGATCTGGAGGGCGCTGCGATGATCCCGGCCCAGTTCGACTACGTCCGCGCCGGCTCGCTCGGCGAGGCCGTCCAGGAGCTCTCCGCCGACGAGGACGCCAAGGTCCTGGCCGGTGGCCAGTCGCTCCTCCCGCTGCTCCGGCTCCGGCTGGCCTACCCGTCGAAGCTGGTCGACGTGGGCCGCCTGCCCGAGCTGACGGGCGTGCACGACCGTGGCGACCACGTCTTCATCGGCGCGATGGCCACGCACGACGAGGTGATGCGCTCCGGCGTGGTCAACGCCGACTGCCCGCTCGTGGCGCAGGCCACCGCGACGGTCGCCGATCCCGCCGTACGCCACCGCGGCACGTTCGGCGGCTCCCTGGCGCACTGCGACCCGGCGGGCGACCTGCCCGCGGTGGTCCTGGCGCTGGAGGGCGTCTTCGTGGCCAGGTCGGGTGAGGGCGAGCGGGAGATCCCCGCCGCCGAGTTCTTCGTCGACTACCTGGAGTCGGCGCTGCGGCCGGGAGAGGTCCTGGTCGGGGTGCGGCTGCCGAAGCTCGGCGCCGGCTGGGGCTATCACTACGAGAAGTTCCACCGGACCGCGCAGTCGTGGGCCATCGTCGGGGTGGCCGCGGCGGTCAAGCGTTCCAACGGAGCGATCGAGGAGGCGCGGATCGGCCTGACCAACATGGGCCCGACGCCCGTACGGGCCCACGCGGTCGAGACCGCCCTGCGGGGCAGGCAGCTGAGCGATGACCTACGGCAGGCGTGCGAGGAGGCGGCGGCCGGCACCTCTCCGCCCTCCGACCTGCACGCCCAGCCCGACTATCGCCGGCACCTGGCCAGGGTGCTGACCCATCGCGCGATTCTCCACGCCGCCGGGTCTCCCTGACCGGTTCGAGGGGGCGCCCCTTTCGGGGCGCCCCTTCTCAGTCGTAATGTCGCAATCAGCGGAGAGGAGCGGATCCATGGCGATGCGGTTCGAGCATGAGTTCAGCGTTCCGGTGCCGGTCGAGCAGGCGTGGGCCGTACTGCTCGACGTCGAACGGGTCGCGCCGTGCCTGCCGGGGGCCTCGCTCGACCTCTTCGAGGGCGACGAGTTCACCGGCCGGATGAAGGTCAAGGTCGGCCCGATCACTGTCACCTACCGTGGCGTGGCCCGGTTCGAGAATGTGGATAAGGACGCCCATACGCTCACCATCGAGGCGTCGGGCAAGGAGGCGCGCGGCGCGGGGACGGCCTCGGCGACCGTCAAGGCCACGCTGACGCCGGACGACGGGTCCACCACGGTCCGGGTGGAGACGTCGTTCAACGTGACCGGCCGGCCCGCCCAGTTCGGGCGCGGGGTCATGGCCGAGGTCGGCGCGAAACTCATCGACAAGTTCGCCGCCAACCTCGCGCAGCTGCTGACCGAGCCGGCTCACGAGGCGCCCGCCGTGCCTGCAGCCGTACCCGCGGAGCCCCTGGAGGGCGAGCCGCGGCTGAGCGTGGTGCCCGGTCCCGAGGAGGACGTCCGGCCCGCCGGGACGCTGCGTACGTCGCGCACGCCCGACGAGGAGGCGCTCGACCTCCTGGAGATCGCCGGGACGCCGCTGCTGAAGCGCCTGGCACCCGTCGCCGGGGCGATCGCGGGGCTGCTGCTCATCGGCTGGCTGATCAGGCGTCTCATGCGCTGACATCGGCCGGCTGATCGGACGTCTCATGCGCTGATATCGGCTGGCTGATCAGTCACGCTGATATCAGCAAAGACACCATCAAGTCCGGACACTTCGCCCAATGTCGGGGAAGTTCATCCCTACATGTCTTATTTCGGGGGACATTCGGGGGAGATGAGCATGCCGGACTGCACTGTTGTCGTGATCACCTACAACGACGCGGCCCGCCTGCCCAGGGCCGTGCGCTCGGTACTCGGCCAGTCGCTACGCGACCTCGAAGTGATCATCGCCGACGACGCGAGCACCGACGACACCCCCCGGGTGGCGAGCGAGCTGGCGCGGTCCGATCCCCGCGTCCGCTACCTGCGCCGGCAGGTCAACAGCGGCGGCTGCGGCGCGCCGCGCAACGACGGTCTCGACGCGACGACCGCGCCGTACGTGATGTTCCTCGACAGCGACGACGAGCTGCCCAGGCACGCCTGCAAGAGCCTGCTCGGCGAGATCGAGCGGACCGGCGCCGACTTCGTGGCCGGGCAGATCTCCCGGCTGCACGAGCGGAGCGGCCGGCTGGCGCCCTACTACCCGTCACTGTTCGCCAAGAGGCGGGTCGTGGCGGGTATCGGCGCGGAGCCCGAGCTGTTCCTCGACTGCTTCAGCACCAACAAGCTCTACGACGTGCGCTTTCTACGCGAGAACGGGCTGCGCTTCCCGGAGGACCTCCACTACGAGGACCACGTCTTCGCGGCCGGTCTGTACGCCGTGTCGCGCCGGTTCGCGGTCGTGCCCTGGGTGGTCTACCACTGGCACCGCGCGCCCGACGACCGCTCCATCTCGCTCAACATCAAGGAGATGGACAACGTACGGCATCGCGTGACGGCGGCCCGGATGAGCGACGACTTGCTGCGTGCCCACGACGCCGCAGACCTGGTGCCCGACCGGCAGTACCGCTTCCTCAGGCAGGACCTGCGCGTCTACCTCAACCCACTGCCCAGGCGCGGCCGGGTGTGGGCGAAGGAGTTCGCCGCCGTCGTGCGGCCGTACCTGGAGGAGATCCCGCTTGAGGTGTTCGAGCGGATCGAGCCGATGGCCCGGGTCTGCTGCCATCTCATCCTCGGCGACCGGGTCGACGACCTGCTGGTGGCCGCCCGGTCGCTGCCTGACCCCTGTGCCGCCCCACGGGCCGCCGTACGCCATGAGGGGCGGACGTACTGGGGCACGACGGTCGCGCCCGGCATGGACATCACCCGGCTTCGGATGGCCGAGCTGCCCTACACCGCGACCCGGCTGCGGCACGAGGTGACCGAGATCGCCGGGGATGGCGAGCGGATCCGGATGAGCGTGCACACCTACGACCCTTTTGGCGTGCTGCCGGTCGACTGGACGGCCTTCCTCCAGCTCGGCGGCCAACGCGTCCCCATCGAGCCGGTCCCGTCCGGTGACGGCGGCTACGTCAGTGAGATCACCTTCACGCCCACGGTCTCGTGCGAGCCACGCATCGGGTTCACCAGGAACTGCGACGGCCGCACCACGACGGACCGGCTGATGGCCCCGCCCGACATGGAGCCGATCGCGCTGCAACTGGCGCGCACGGTCACGGCCGAGGGCAACGCCGCGTACCTGCGCGTACGTGTCCCGTCGGTCAGGTCACGGCTCCACCGGATCAAGCGCCGGTTGCTGCGACGGTTCAGCACACCGGCGATGAAGCTGCGCTTCTACAAGACGGTGATCCGCCTCCTTCCACCCCGCCCTGACCTGGCCCTGTTCGAGGCCGACGTCGGCAAGGGCTACACCGGCAGCCCGCGCGCCATCTACGAGGAGCTGCGGCGGCGCGGCCTGCCGATCCGCGTCTTCTGGTCGGTGGCCAGGTGCCGGGCGAACTTCCCCGCCGACGCCCGGCTCGTCCGCCGCGGCGGCTGGCGGTACGTATGGCTGCTGGCCCGCGCGGGCATCTGGGTCGACAGCCACGGCTTCCCGCTCAACTACCCGAAACCGCCCGGTACCCGCTATCTCCAGACCTGGCATGGCCAAGGCATCAAGTCGGTCGGCTTCGACGCGCCCGACCTGCGCGCCGACTTCGACCGCCCGCGCGCCGAGTGGCGCGCCGCCGTCGCCCGCTGGGACGCGCTCGTCTCGCCGAGCGCCGAGTTCTCGCGGGTCTTCCTGCCCTCCAACGACTACACGGGCCAGGTCCTCAGGTACGGCACGCCGCGCTGCGACGCGCTGGTGCGCCAGGAGAGCAGACACGACGTCCTGCAACGGCTGGAGATACCGCCCGGCAGGAAGATCCTGCTGTACGCGCCCACCTATCGCGACCGGGCCAAGAACAGCGGCCGGTCGGTCCGGGCGGACCTGGAGCTGATGGCCGAGGAGCTGGCCGGCGAGTGGGTGCTGATCCTGCGTACGCACCCGGTGGAACGCTTCAGCACCCCGCAGCACATCAGGCACTTCGTCCGGCCGGCCGGGTCGTACCCGGAGATCAACGACCTGATGCTGGCCTCGCACGCGCTGCTCACGGACTACTCGTCGGTGATGTGCGACTACGCGCTGACCGGCAAGCCCATGGTGTTCCTGATCGACGACTGGGACGAGTACCGGCTGACCGAGCGGGGCGTCTACCACGACCTGCCGGCGATCGCCCCCGGGCCGTGCGTCACGACGACCGAGGAGGTGGTCGAGGCGCTGCGGGAGCTGCCGGCCGTACACGCGGCCCATGCCGAGCGGTACGCGGCCTTCCGCGAGCTGTGGTGCGCGGACGAGCGCGGGGACGCCGCCGCGCGCGTCGTGGACGCCTTCTTCGGGCACCGGGCGGCGTCGTGACCGTGGTGTTCGCCTGCATGGACGCCGACACGCTGGGGGGCATCCAGCAGGTGACGCACACCCTGGCGCAGGGGCTGGCCGAACGCGGCTACGACGTGCACGTGGTCGGCCTGCACCAGGCGGCGGCGCCGTTCCGCTACGTCGAGGAGCCCAACTACAGGCGCCACGTGATCAGCCCGGAACCCCTGGGACCGCAGAGCCCGCGGGCACGCAGGCGGGCCGACGAGCGACTGGCCGCCCTGTTCGACCCGATGCGGACGGGTTTCGCGGTGCTGACCTCGCCGGGGGTGGTGACGCGGCTGACGTCCGTCCTGCCCGGCTCGCTGCATCGGGTCGGGCAGTATCACGGCTCGTACGAGCACGCCCGCGGCTGCTGGCACCTCGGCTCGATCAGACAGCACTACCCCAAGCTGGACCAGGCGGTCTTCCTCAGCGAGGACGACGCCTGGCGCTTCTCCGAGGACGCGCTGCTGCCCAACACCTGGGCCCTGCCCAACCCGCTGGCGCGCTGGCCGGAGGAGGTGTCCGGGCTGGAGACGCCCCGGGTGCTGGGAGTGGGGCGGATGGAGGGGGTCAAGCGGTTCGACCGGCTCATCAGCGCGTTCGCCAGGGCCGGCGCGCCGGCGCCGTGGGAGCTGCACCTGATCGGCGATGGCTCGGAGCTGGAGCGGCTGCGCGCGCACGCCGTGCGCGAGGGGGTCGGGGAGCGGGTGGTGTTCAGGGGCCGCGTCCCCGCCGCCCGGATGACGGGCGAATACCTGGAGGCGGCGATCGTGGGGCTGACCAGCGAGCACGAGGGGCTGCCCATCGTGCTGCTGGAGTCGGCGGCGCATGGGGTGCCCCCGGTGGCGTTCGACGTGTCGGGCGGGGTGCGATCGGCGGCGCCGGTGCTCGTCCCGGCCGGGGACGTCGGCGCGTTCGGCGCGGCGCTGGCCCGGCTGATGGGCTCGGCGTGGGAGCGGCGGCGCCTGGGCGCCGCCGCTCGCACACGGGCCGCCGCCTTCCGGCTCGACCACGTGCTGGACCGCTGGGAATCCCTGTTCGTCCACCTGACCAGGTGACGGCCAGGTTTATCACCGCGCGCTGTTGTTACCGCGCGCGCTGGGCCAGCTCGGGCGACTCGTTACGCGGCTGCGGAATCCCGGCGAGCAACTGCTGCTTCGAGGTGAGCAGCGCGGCGACCGGGCTCGGCTCGCGCAGCCGGTTGATGCGGTCTCGCACCATCTTGCGCATCCGGTTGGCGCGGCGCTTCTGCATCGTCTTGTGGCAGGTGACCAGATGCTCCTTGGACGCCGCCGGCGCGCCGGACAGCTCGTAGCCGTTGGCCTCCAGCCGATCGCCGAGCACCTGCTCGCACAGGGAGATCTCCCAGTCCTCCAGCCGCTTGGCCCAGCTGCCCACCCTGGCGCGGGTGACCTCGCCGTGCGTGTTGCTGTGCCAGACCTTGTGCGCGGGGACCGCCACGGTGGCCGCCTCGCGCGGAGAGACCGTACTCGGGTCGAAGTCCTCGTCGAGGAAGTGGCAGAGCTTCTTCATCTCGGTCGCCGGGTCGTCGGTCAGGTCCTCGTACCGCAGCTCGTAGTAGGTGTCCTCGGGCAGCATCCGCCGCAGCCTGTTGCCCGCGTCGATGGCCTCGGCCCAGGTGGAGATCGCGTGGAAGGAGTCCAGCGTGTACCAGGGCATCTCCTTCAGCGACGAGACGCAGTCGCGGCCGTCCCTGATCAGGTGGATGAACTGGGCGTCGGGGAAGAGCCTGAGCAGGATGTCGACCTGCTTGACGTAGCTCGGCCGCTTGTCTCCCCAGCGGGCCTTGTCGAAGCGGTCGGCGTACATGCGGAAGGTGGTGCCGAGCACCGAGCCGAGCGTCCCTGGCCCGTCCACGACCTGCTGGACGAAGTCCTCCCTGTCGATCTTGAGCTCGCGGAACTTGGTGCTGCGGTCGCCCGCGATCCACTCCGCGAGCGCGCGGCGGCGCTCCTCGACACGCAGGTCGCCGAACGAGCGACGCCGGTGGTAGACGGGCACCAGGAACCTGGTCTCCGGCGGCACCGCGATCCGCGGGTGCGAGTGGAGCATGAGCTGCAGCATCGTGGTGCCGGAGCGCGGACAGCCGACGACGAAGATGGGCCGGTCTGACATGAAAACCCCCGAAAACTTAGACGAGAACGTGCTCTCGGCTCCTCGTGGAGGGCACGCTGTGCTTGCGCGTGAAGAGCCACATCCGGTGGACGAGCCAAACCTCGTTGACCAGCAACGAGACGCTGGCGACCGCGGAAACCGGGATCAGCGCCACGGTGCCCACGAGCGGCGCGACCACGAACACCGCGGCGTGGAACTCGATGCCGCTGATCAGGTGGGCACGGATACGGCGGCGGACCATCGCCTTGTTGATCCGCCGCATGAGGCGACGTGACCGGCTCATCGGCGGCCTCTGGCGCGGGATCCGCACCTCGGGCTCGTCCTCTTCCTCCGCCCGGGCCTCCCCGTCGGCCTCCCGCTCCGCCTTGACCGTCTCGCGGACCCGCTTCATCTGCGGCGCGTTGACGTACCTGAACAGGTCGACCACCGCCACCGCCGCGCCCATGACGATGTAGCGAACGTCGCCGGTGATCGCGTACTGGCCGTAAGCGAGACCGGTGGCGCAGCACACCACCCTGATCCGGTCGCCGACGTAGTCGAGCCACAGGCCGAAGGGCGTCCCCGAGCCCTTGAGCCGCGCTATCTTGCCGTCAAGGCAGTCCACCATGAAGCTCAGATAGAACATGGCCGCCCCCGCGGCCAGCAGGTCCATCGCGAGACATACGGCGGACACCATGCCGAGGACCAGCGAGACCACCGTGAGCTGGTTGGGCGTCAACCGCGTGTGGTTGGCCACCAGCAGAGCTGCCCGGCAGGCGACCGGGTCCACGAAGTACACGGTCCACCAGGAGTCTCTCCGCTTGCGTGTCGCGTAGACGTCATCGAGCGAATAGGTCCTCATGGCTTCCAAGCATGGCGACGCACCGCCGTGATCCAATTACTCTCTGGAACTACTGGGCGATGTCCATGCTGGTTCTTGACCATCCTGGCACCGACAGCCGCCAGACCTTCTGCGCCTCGGCATCGCGAAAGCACGCCTTGAGCACCAGGCCGCACAGTTCCACGCGGGCGTGCAGCCGCCAGCTCGGGCCGCCCTCTTCGAGCCGTGCCGGGTCGATCTCCACCGAGACGCCCTGCCCGCCCGTGCGCTGTACCTCCAGCGGGACCCGGCGCTCGCCGTCGGTCAGCCACATGCCGAGCCGGTTCGGCTCCCGCGCCACCCGGTGGAGGGCCACCTCGCCGCGCACCTCGAAGCGGCTCCCCGTCCAGCCGCACTCATGGACCGTGGCCAGCAGCTTGACCTCGTCGCTCGCCTCGAAGACCGCGTCGGGGATCTGGAGGGTCCGGTCCCTGAAGTAGGGGTAGTCGCCGTACCAGCCGATCTCGTGCGGCACGATGGGGGTGCCGTCGACCGAGTCGCGCCGGAACCTGCGCACCACCCGCAGCTCCTCGACCAGGCCGCGGCTCAGCAGGTGGAGTTCGAGCCGGCGCAGCGACGCCACCTCGCCGAGAGCGACGGGGCTCAGCCCGGCCAGCCACTCCTGCGAGAGTTCGAGCAGCGGCCCGACCTCGTCGTCCTCCGCGTACTCCAGCGCCTGGAAGAGGAACAGGAGGTCCTTCTCCAGCACCACGCCGTCGAAGGCGTCGGCCAGCTCGGGCTCCTGCTCACTGAGGAAGGCCCGGACCGCGCGGATGGCGGCCAGCCGTTCGGCCAGGTTCGGCAGCTCCATCCGCCGCTGGGTGATCGAGCTCTCCCCCTCCTCGCGCTTACGCCAGTGGTAGACGATGTCGGGGAGCACGTCGACGCCCTTCGCCAGCACGTGCGCCCGCATGCTGAGCGGCACATCCTCATAGATCCCCGCCGGGAACTCCAGCTCGTGTTCACGCCAGAAGTCCTGCCGGTAGACCTTGTTCCAGACCGTGCGGTCCCTGATCAGGGACCGGCGCTCCCGGATGTGCGCGCCCCGCGCGGGGCGCCTGAACGCCTTCTCGTGCATGGACGACACGGCCAGCTCGCCCTCCCTCAGGCGCAGCACCCCGCCGCACGCGAAGTCCGAGCCGCTCTCCCGCAACGACTCGACCAGCAGCTCGTACGCCTTGGGCGGCACGACGTCGTCGCTGTCCGCGAAGGCCAGATAGGTGCCGCGGGCCCGCCGGATCCCCGCGTTGCGCGCCGGACCGGGGCCCTGGTTCGGCTGGTCGATCAGGACGAAGCGGGGGTCACGGGCCACGAACTCGCGGGCCACCCGCGCGCTTCCGTCCAGTGAGCCGTCGTCCACGAGGATGACCTCGATGTCCTCCAGCGTCTGAGCCGCCAGAGATTCCAGACATTCGCCGATATACGGCTCCACGTTGTAGATCGGGACGACGACGCTGAGCATGGGCGTCATACCGAGAAGCTCCCTTGGGGTCGGGGTAGTTGGGGTCGAGGGCAGCATGCCCTGGCCATCACTCCGGCACGACGTTCGATGCCGCACTCTGATCAGCTCTTTGCCGGATGGATCCGCTACGTTGTGCAATGGATCGAGCGCGCTAAGTAGGGGGAAGCCGTGCTGAGACCCGTACACGACCATGAGCTGCCCGCCATCCGCCGATGGCGCAACCACCCGAGGGTGCGGGCGGCGAGCTTCACGACCCACGTCATCGCCGAGGGTGAGCACGCCCGGTGGTGGGCCGGGGTAAAGGACGATCCGGCCAGACGGGTGCTGATCTACGTTCACGACGGGACCGCCGCGGGGGTGGTGACGTTCTCCGAGCTCGACCCCGCCGAACGGAGCGGCGAATGGGGGTTCTACCTCGATCTGGCCGGGCTGGAGCCGTCGGGCGCGCTGCTGCCGGCCTGGATCGGGCTGGAGCGGGCCGCCATCGACCACGCGTTCGGGCCGCTGGGGCTGACCACGCTGCGCGGCGAGGTGCTCGCCCGCAACGAGGCGGCCAGGGGGCTGCACCGGCGCTTCGGGTTCGCCGAGGTCGCCGTCCACCGGCGCGACATCGACGGCGTCCGCCGCGACGTCGTGACTGTGCAACTCATGAGGAAGGACGACCACACATGATCTCCATCGCCGGGCGGGCGATCGGGGCGGGACAGCCCCCCTTCGTCATCGCCGAGATGTCGGGCAACCACAACGGGCGCCTCGAACAGGCTCTGGCCATCGTCGACGCGGTTGCCGACAGCGGCGCGCACGCCCTGAAGCTGCAGACCTACCGCCCCGACACGATCACCGTCGACGCCGACGGCCCCGCCTTCCGCCTGGGTGACGACCATGAGCTGTGGGGCGGCGAGCGGCTCTACCGGCTCTTCGAGCGGGCGCACACGCCGTGGGAGTGGCACGAGCCGATCTTCGCCAGGGCTCGCGGGCGGGGGCTCATCCCGTTCTCCTCGCCCTTCGACCCCACGGCCATCGATCTGCTGGAGAATCTCGGCGCCCCGGCCTACAAGATCGCCTCTTCGGAGATCGTGGACCTCCCCCTGATCAGGCTCGCCGCCGCCACGGGCAAGCCGCTGATCATCTCCACCGGCATGGCGTCGATCGGCGAGATCCACGCCGCCGCGGAGGCCGCCCGCGAGGCGGGCTGCACGCAGCTCGCCATGCTGGCCTGCACCGCCTCCTACCCCGCCGCGCCCGCCGAGAGCAACCTGCGCTCACTTCCGCTGCTCGCGGGGCTCACCGGCGCGGTCGTCGGCATCTCCGACCACACGCCCGGCATCGGCGCCGCGCTCGCGGCGGTCGCGCTCGGGGCGTGCCTGATCGAGAAGCACATCACGGTGGACCGGGGCGACGGGGGTGTGGACTCGGCGTTCTCACTGGAGCCCGCCGAGCTCGCGGCGCTCGTGGTGGAGAGCGAGCGGGCCTGGCAGTCGCTGGGCAGCGCGGTCATCGGGCCGCGGGCCTCAGAGCGCGAGGGGCTGCGGTTCCGGCGGTCGCTGTATGTCGTACGGGATGTGCGGGCGGGCGAGCCGGTGACGGAGCAGAACGTCCGCTCCATCCGGCCGGCCGGGGGGCTGCCGCCGGCGGCGGCGGCGCAGGTGATGGGCCGCCGCTTCGCCAGGGACGCCACGCTCGGCACCCCGCTGACCTGGGACCTGGTCTGACGAGCGCCCGGCTCAGAGGAGGGTTCGTTTAGCGGGGGGCTCGTTCAGAGGAGGGCGAGGAGCGCGTCGGCGACGCGTTCCCTGCCGCGGCCGTCGATCAACCCGGCGCCACGCCTGCCGTACTCCTCGCGGGCCGCCGGGTCGGCGAGCAGGCGGGCCAGGACGCCGACGGCCGCCGCGTCCGGGGCCGGTCCCAGCCCGGCCGCGAGTCCGCCGCCGACCAGCGCCTCGTAGCCGATCAGCTGGTTGTCGGCCACCCAGCTCAGCGCGGTGGGCACGCCCAGGTGCAGCAGCTCCCAGACGGCCGAGCCCGCCGCGGTGATCACCAGGTTGGCCTCGGCCATCAGCCCGGGCAGCCGGTCCGTCGGCGGGATGACCGTGACGGGCCCGTCCACCTCGAACGGCACCGGGCTGACCACGGTCGCCCGGAATGGCAGCCCGGTGGCACGCAGCGCCCCGGCCCAGGCCGGAGCCACACCGGCGCTGTCGGTGCCGCCGAAGAAGCACAGCACCAGCGGCCCCTCCGGCCGGGCCGGGCGGCGGCGGGCGGTCCCCCGCATCAGCAGGACGCTGTCCCGCAGCAGCACATAACGAGCCCCCGCCAGCCGCCCACCCCAGGGCCCATCCCAGGGCCCGCCTTCGGGCGCACCCCACGACCCATCCCCCGGCCCGTCCGCGGGCTCCCCCGGGCGCGAGGACGGGCGTCGGAAGGGGCGCAGCTCGGCGCCGAGGTTCTGGTCGAGGTAGAGGTCCGCCTCCTGGCCCAGCGGGTCGCCGTCGACGATCGCCAGCACGGCCGTGCCCGCCGCCCGCAGCGCCGCGCCCGTACCGGGAGCCAGCACGTACGAGTCCAGCACCACCGCGTCCAGCCCGAGCACCCGCACCAGCTCGGCCAGCGCCCGCGGCTCCGAAGGCGCCGGGCACAGCGGGAACGCGCGCTGCCGCAACTGCGACTCCGCCCACACCGACCCCGCCACGTCCCCGAGGAACAGCACCTCGGCCCCCCGCCCGCACAGCTCCTCGGCCAGCGCCACGCAGCGCACCAGATGACCGACCCCGCTCGCCACGCCCGCGTCGCAGCGGAACCCCACCCGGTGCGTCACGCCTCCTGCAACGCCTTCTGCGCCACGTGCGCGTTGAGCTCGCACACCTCGGGCCGCTCCCGCAGCCAGCCGACCAGCGACCGTACCGGCACGCACCGATCGCCCAGCTCCTCGACGACCCGTGAGATGAGCCGCCAATCGTCCTCGGTGTCGAGCGTGACCCGCAGGTCGGCCGCCGACGGCGCGTAGGCGAGGCCGAGCAGCCGCGACTCCCCCGGATGCGTGTAGAGGAAGGACGTGACGTGCGTACGGTGATGCGCGGTGGCCTCCAGGTCGGCCCGCTCCAGGGCGGCCAGCCCCGCGATCTCCACGTCGAGGCCACGCGGCAGCGTGCGGGCCAGGCCCGTGCTCAGGTAGTCGAGGCCGGGCACCGCGCGGAAGACCAGCGCGGCCTCGCGGATCACCACCGGATCGAGCAGCGGGCAGTCCGCCGTGAACCGCATGACGGCCTCGCCCGGGTGATTCTCCAGCGCCTGCGTGAACCGGGTGAGCACGTCGTCGACCGGTCCCCGGTGCCAGGACACGCCGAGCCTGTCGCACTCCGCCACCACCGCGTCGTCTGCCGCCTCCGTGGTGGTCGCCACCACCAGGTCGTCGACCGCGTCCGCCTGGCGTACCGCACGGACCACCCAGCCCAGCACGGAGCGGCCCCCGAGATCGCGCAAGACCTTGCCCGGCAGGCGCGTCGAGCCCATGCGCGCCTGGATGATTCCGACAATCCGCACCGAAGCCCCATTCCCCTCTGTGACCGTGTGTCATCGAACGATCGCGCTATGCTACCGGGCAGCTCGGATGACTACGGCGGGGGGCCGCGTGAGCATTCTCAGTGGATCGTCAATTCTGATCACCGGAGGCACGGGGTCCTTCGGCAAGGCGTTCGTCCGGCACGCGCTGGACCACCTCGACGTGCGCCGCATGGTGGTCTTCTCGCGCGACGAGCTCAAGCAGTACGAGGCACGTCACCTGTTCGACGACGACCAGCGGCTGCGCTGGTTCATCGGCGACGTACGCGACAGGGATCGCCTGACCAGGGCCATGCACGGCATCGACTACGTCGTGCACGCGGCGGCGCTGAAGCAGGTCGACACGGCCGAGTACAACCCGTTCGAATACGTCAGGACCAACGTCTCCGGCTCCCAGAACGTGGTGGAGGCCGCCATCGACTGCGGCGTGCGCAAGGTCGTCGCGCTCTCCACCGACAAGGCGTCCAGCCCGATCAACCTGTACGGCGCCTCGAAGCTGGTCGCCGACAAGCTGTTCGTCTCGGCCAACCACTACGCCGCCAGCCACGTCACCCGCTTCGCCGTGGTCCGCTACGGCAACGTGGTGGGCAGCAGGGGCTCGGTGGTGCCGTTCTTCCTGCGGCTGGCCCAGGAGGGCGGCAGCGTGCCGATCACCGACAAGCGGATGACCCGATTCTGGATCACGCTCGACCAGGCCGTCCGGTTCGTGGTCGACTCCTTCGACCTGATGCAGGGCGGCGAGCTGTACGTGCCGCGCATCCCCAGCATGCGCCTGCCCGACCTGGCCCAGGCACTGGCGCCCCGCAGCCCGGTCTACGAGATCGGCATCCGGCCCGGCGAGAAGCTGCACGAGGAGATGATCGGCCCCGACGACGGCCGCAGGACCCTGCGCCTGAGCGACCGCTACGTCGTGCAGCCGACGATCGCCAGCTGGGGCTACGTGCCCCCGCAGGGCGGCGAACTGCTGCCGGACGGCTTCGCCTACCGCTCCGACACCAACGACCGCTGGCTCTCGGTCGAGGACCTGCGCGCCATGGTGACGGTGGGCGTCTGATGCTCCCCTACGGACGGCAGTCGATCACCGACACCGACGTCCAGGCCGTGACCAAGGTGCTGCTCGGCGAGTGGCTGACGACCGGGCCCATGGTCGGCTCGTTCGAGGCCGAACTGGCCCGCTGGACGGGCGGCGTGCCGTGCCTGGCGGTCACGTCGGGCACGGCGGCCCTGCACGTCGCGTACGCGGCGGCCGGGGTCGGGCCGGGAGACGAGGTGATCACGTCGCCGCTGACGTTCGTGGCGACGGCCGCCACCGCCGCCATGCGCGGCGGCCGGGTGGTCTTCGCCGACGTACAGCCCGACAC
Organism: Nonomuraea sp. NPDC052129; assembly: GCF_040680095.1. NCBI lineage: Bacteria > Bacillati > Actinomycetota > Actinomycetes > Streptosporangiales > Streptosporangiaceae > Nonomuraea > Nonomuraea sp. NPDC052129. The sequence continues at coordinate 356,322 of NZ_JBFAVX010000004.1, forward strand.
GGGCAACCTCGATCCCGCCTCGGTCGAGTCACTGGCGGGCGACAACACCAAGGCGATCACCGCGGTCGACTACGCGGGCCACCCCGCCGACTACGACGAACTCCGCGCGATCGCCGACCGGACCGGAGCCGTGCTGATCGGCGACGCCGCCCACTCCCTCGGCTCGCGCTACAAGGACCGGCCGGTCGGAGAGCAGGCCGACCTCACCACGTTCTCGTTCTTCCCGACCAAGACCGTGACCACCGCCGAGGGCGGCGCCGTCGCCGTACGCGACCATGACCGCTACGTCCGCGCCGCCCGTTTCCGTAACCACGGCCTGGTCCGGGACCCGGCCGAGCAGCGCGACCCCGGCCACGGCGGCTGGCACCAGGAGGTCCACGACTTCGGCCTCAACTACCGGCTGCCGGACGTGCTCTGCGCGCTCGGCCTCAGCCAGCTGCGGCGGCTCGAACGCTTCCGCGCGCGGCGGATCGAGCTGGTCGCCCGCTACAACGCGCTGCTCGGCGACCTGCCGGGCCTGACGCTGCCCGCGCGGCGCCCGTACACCACGCCGTGCTGGCACCTCTACCCGGTCAGGGTCCGCGACGGTCGGCGGCGGGAGGTCTACGAGCGCATGCGGGCCGAGGGCATCGGGGTGCAGGTCAACTACATCCCGGCCTACTGGCACCCGGTCTTCGAGGACCTCGGCTACCGGCGCGGGATCTGCCCCGAAGCCGAGTCCTACTACGCCGAGCAGCTCTCGCTGCCGCTCTTCCCCGACCTCACCGACCAGCAGCAGGACGAGGTCGTCGACCGGCTGCGGGCCATCCTGGGCTGACGGCTGTCTCATCGTTCGGCGAGCATGAGGCAGCCGTCGTCGCCCCGGTCCACCAGGAAGCGCCGCTCGGCGACCGTCACGATCGGCCGCGCCCGAGTACGTACCAGCGGCCGGATCTCCCTGCCCTGGTCGATGACGAAGTCCCAGCGCGCCTCACGACCGACGACCTCGTCGATGTCCACCAGCGACACCCGGGCCCGGAAGTTCTGCCCGGCCAGCGTGACGGGGAAGTACATCTCCTCGCCATCGCTCCTGCGCACCAGCCGCAGCACCGGATCGCCGTCGCCCGGGTCGCTGAGCTCGCCGGAGAAGACCAGGTCGTCGCCGTCCACCCGGCACTCGCCGATCAGCGCCTCGGCCCGGCGCAGCCGCAGCCCCCAGGCCCCGCCGCCGCCGCGTACCGGCACCAGCCACACGCCCGCCCTGCGCTTCGGCGCGGGCACCAGCGGCGGCAGCCAGCGCGATCCGACGACCTTCGCTTCCAGCTTCAGCCGGGGGCCGCGCAACCGCACGCGCAGATCCCAGTGCCCGAGCCGGACGAGCTGCGCGCGGGTCAACGTCGCAGGGTCGAACGCGAACGCGAAGGAGAACCCGTGCTCGGCCACCGCACCGCCCTCTTCCTGCTCGACGCTCACCCAGGACGGCGAGACGCGCTGGTCGGACAGCGTGACGATCTCGCCGGTCCTGCGCTCCTGCAGCCACACCTGCACACTCGTACGACGCAGGTCCGACACGTCGAACCGGCCGATGCTCACCCGGCCCGTGCCGCCGAGCCGGCCATCGCGCCACTCCAGCTCGACCAGCCGGGCCGACAGCTTGAGCTCGGCCGACACCTCCGACAGCTGCCTGGGCATGGCCGGGTGCCTGCCGTACCAGCGCTTGCGCAGCAGGCCCGGGGGACTGACACGCGGAAGCAGGCGGCCCGCGCGGTCCTGCTCGAAGACGCGCGCCAGCTCGTCCAGGCGACGCCCGTGGAGCAGGTGCACCTGGAGCCGCTGCGCGAACGGGATGCTCTGCCACGCCTCCGGCGCGACGCCGTCGAGATAGCGGACGACCAGGTCGACGAGGCCGGGATCGGCCGCGGCGCCCATCATGGCCATCGCCTCCACCGCGACGCTCATGTCGATCTCGAGCGTGTCGCGGTCGAAGTCCGGCTTGAGCGCGGGCGCGCCGGTGGTGAGCAGCGCGGCCGTCTCCAGCACCGACAGCAGGCGGTCCCGCAGGTTGGCCGGCTCCAGGCGGCGCTGGGTGATCGAGGAGCACTCCTCGTCACGCTGCCGCCAGTGATAGACGATGCCCTTGATCACGTCGACCGACGAGGCGCCCACGTGCGCGGCCATGGCGACCGGCTGGTCCTCGTACATGCGCTCGGGGAAGGCCAGGCCGAGGGCGTTCCAGAAGTCGAGCCGATAGACCTTGTTCCACAGCATGCGGTCGCGGATCAGCAGCGGGTGGCGGGTGATGTGCGTGCGCTTGCGCGACTCGGCGAACGCCTGCTTGTGCGCCCACGAGGGTACGAGCAGGTTGCGGTGCAGCCGCATGACGTTGCCGCAGGCCAGATCGGAACCGGTGGCCTCCAGGGAGGCCACCAGCCGCTGGAACGCGCGGGGCGGCACCTTGTCGTCACCGTCGACGAAGGCCAGGTAGCGGCCCGTGGCCCGGCGTACGCCGATGTTGCGGGCCCGCCCGACCCCCTGGTTGGCCTGCCGGATGAGGCTGATCCGCGGGTCGGCCGCCATCCGGGCCTCGACCACGGCGGCGCCGCCGTCGGTGCTGCCGTCGTCCACGCAGATCATCTCAAGGTCCTGGAACTTCTGCGCGGCCAGCGAATCCAGGCAGGGACCGATGTACTTCTCAACGTTGTAGAACGGGACGATCACCGAAAGAACCGGCACGGGAACTCCTCTTCGTCAGCCGGACAGCAGGCGCAGGACCCGGCGGGCGACCCTGCGCGGGCGGGCCAGGCGGCGCGAGAGCCGGTAGCCGAGCGTCCTGCGGTAGGCGGCCGACTTCCGCTGGCTCTTTCTCAGCCGACCCCTGGCCCGCAGCAGCTCGCGCTCGCGGTAGGTGAGCTTGGTCTCCAGGCGGGACACCCTGGCCAGCGCGGCGGTCAGCTGATCCGCCAGCCGGTCCCGCGCGCCCAGCAGGTCCCGGTATGTCGGGGCGGCGTCGCTCAGCTCGGCCGGCTGCCCCAGCTCGGCGTCGAGCTTGCGGGCCAGATCGAGATCCGCCTGGTCGCACGGCCGGTTCGCCATGCCGCAGAGCGTCAGTGCCAGTTGCTCGGCCTGCCGCGGCCACGGCCACGGGTGGTGGTGACCGGCGGCCAGCAGGCGTACCGCGAACCGCCACAACACCCGGCACAACACCACGCGATCGGCGGGCCGGTCGGGCTGCGGAGGCAGAGCGTGGATGGCGGCGAACCGCTCGCCGTCCCAGACCAGGTTGTCGGCCGCGGCGTCGCCGCCCATCTCGACCCAGTCGCCCAGCACGGTGAGCAGGTCGCGGACGGCCCGTACGTCCTCGCGGGCGCACGCCTCGATCAGGACCTCCTCCACGACGCGGCCCGCCGGGATGGCCCGCTCCACGCCGTCGGGCAGCCTGCGGGTGGCACCCCAGGTGACCTCGTGTACGGCGTGACCCTCCTCGAACAGGCCGAGCGGCAGGTCCGTGGGTGTGCCCTCGAACTGGCCGAACGGCAGGCCCGCCCGCGTCGTGGGCGAGTCCTCGAACTGGCCGCGTGACAGGTTGGGCGAGTCCGAGGGTCTGGTCGCCGTGGCCACCCATACCGGGGCGAGCTGCTCGCCGAGACCGTGGCTGAACACCAGCCGGGTCAGCCGCAGCGGATCGGCCACCAGCATCCTGTCGCCGCCACGGGCGCTCAACGGCACCGTGAGCGCGTCGGGCAGGTCGCACCCGAGCAGTTCGCGGGCGAGCAGCGCGCGGGGCGCCGCGCGGCCCGGATAGGCGGCGTAACACCTCTCGGGGGTCAGTCCGGCCGCCGCCAACTCCTCGTCGAGGGCGCCGGGCCCGTCGGGGTAGCCCTGGTCGAACCCGTGCGGCTCCCAGTGCTCGTCGCCGCCGTCCCGGTCGGCGGGCCTGGCCTCGACGAACCGGTCGATGCCCAGGTCGTTGCTCACGCTCAGGACGAACCGCCCGCCCGGCGCGACGAGGGCGGCGAGCGCACCCAGCGACTCGCGCCAGGGCGGCGCGACCTCCTCGGCCGAGTGCGTACGCCGCAGCCCGTCGAGCGCCAGGACCAGGTCGTACGGCTCGCCCTCGGGCAGCGCCGACAGACGGCCGCAGTGCACGGCCAGATCGGGGTGGCGCTCGGCGAGGGCGCAGGCGTCGGGGTAGGAACGCAGCAGCACGGCCACCGACGCGGCCCGCGCCACCACCTCGTCCACCAAGCCGCGCGGGTGCGGCCCGACCAGCAGCACCCTGGCCTTTCCGTCCTCCTCCGCTTCGATGGGGAGCAGGCGTCTGACCAGTTCCAGGGCCACGCCCCGCCAGTCCGTGACACCGGACGTATGGGATGAGTCCGACCACAGCAGCATCTCGCCGCCGATCAGCCGGACGTTCTCGGGTGCCTCGTTCATGCGCATCGCGCCCGCTTCCAGCCGAACATTCGCCGTAGCTCCTCGGGTGTCGCCTGATACTCGAATCCCAGCTCTTGCCGGGCCGCCTCCCTGGCCGCCTCGGGGTCGACGCGCGCGCCGTGCAGCTCGGGCCAGAGCCGCATGCGGCGGGCGGTGCCGCCGTACTCGGGCCGCTCGTCCTCCAGCTGCATCGGGTCTCCGTAGACGGCGACGTCGCAGCCCACAGAGGCGCCGTAGAACAGCGCGCTGCCGAGCCGGTTGGACGCCACCCGGCGATGCCGCCGCAGCTCGGCCAGCTGGCCGGACAGGAAGTCGCGCCCCCTGCCATCCCACCGCGAGCCGCGCTCACCATGGCAGATGACCCGGAAACCCGCCGACCGATAAGCCCGCCGAATGTCCGGATTAGCGAATTCCAACCAGTAAAGACAGATTGTCACCGGCCCCGTCTCCACTTCGGATATTTCGGCGGCCAGCCGGGCATGGTCGCCGGTGACCGAATGCTTTTCCCAGCCGTGGAAGGGATACCAGATCGTACCCTTCCTTTCGGGGGCCGCCGCCTTTCCAGGCTCCATATCAAGAAGGTAGATCCACGGCGCGCCGATGACATAGTGGCCACGGCGGCCCATCGACCAGCCACGCCGCCTGAGCACGTCGGACCAGACGAAACGGGGGTAGCCGGGGCTGCACCAGTGGTCGTTGGGCGGGAAACCGTGGAGATAGTTCCAGCCGTGCTGCAGGAAACCCTGTATTCGCCGGGGAGTGTCTTCCGCCAGTTCACAGTATCGGCCGAGCATGCGGGAGTGCCCGTACCAGTGATTGGATTCGTCCATCATTCCCCCTGTAGCGGTTGACGCGCCCCAGGCGACATTCTCAGCCCGGCACAGCGGGCACTCGCCGTTATACGGTTCTATTACTCACGACGGGTGCTTGGTTTCTGTTGACGGACGATCACGGCTACACTACGTGGTTGTCCGAAGACAGAAAGTGAGCAGAGATGAGCCAGCTCGACCGCCTGCGCGGCGTCTTCCGCGCCTCGCTGAGCCTGCCGGCCGACCAGGACGTCGACGGGCTCGAATACCGGGCGATCCCGCAGTGGGACTCACTGGCCCACATGGCCCTCGTCGCCGCGATGGAGGACGAGTTCGGCATCATGATCGACACGGACGAGATGATCGACATGAGCTCGTTCGCCAAGGCCGCCGAGCTGCTGGAGAAGCACGGTGCCGACGCCGTCACCTGACCTCCGGGTCGCGCTCGTCACCGGCTCCACGCTGGGCATCGGCCGGGCCGTCGCCGCGCGGCTGGCCCGGACCGGTCACGAGGTCGTCCTCCACGGGCGCGACCAGGAGCGGTCGGCCAAGGCGGCGGCCGAGGTGGCCGCCGAGACCGGGGGCCGCACCGACACGGTCCACGGCGACGTGGCCGACCCCGCCGCGGTGTCCGCCATGATGCGGGAGATCCACCGGCGGCACGGGCGGCTCGACGCCCTGGTGATCAACGCGGGCGGGCACGCGGCGAGCCTGCTCGGCATGATGCACAGCGACGTGGTGAGCCGGCTCTTCCACGTCAACGCGCTGGGCGCCACCCACACCCTGCAGGCCGCGGTCAAGCTGCTGCGCAGGGGCACCGACCCGGCCGTGGTCCTGGTCTCCTCGGTCATGGGCCGCAAAGGGGCACCGGGCCAGGCCGTCTACTCCGCCACCAAGGCCGCCGTGCTCGGCCTCACCCTGGCCGCCGCCAAGGAGCTCGGGCCCCAGGGCATCCGGGTCAACGCGGTGGCACCCGGCTACATCCAGACCGACATGCTCTCCACGCTCGACGACCGGGCCCGCGCCGACACCGTCGCCGCGACCCCGCTCGGCCGCCTGGGCACCGCCGGCGACGTGGCCGCCGCGGCCGCCTTCCTGCTCTCCGCCGACGCCTGCTTCATCACCGGCCAGGTCATCGGGGTGGACGGCGGGCTGGTGCTGTAAGTCTCCGACACGATGGACGGGCGGTCTTTCATGAACGCTTCCCTACACTCCGGACACCCCGGCGCACCCCACCCAGCCGACGGTTCCTCACCGCAGGTCGGCGAGGACCTGACTCCTCGGGAGGGCCTTCCGCACCCGGACGCACGGACACCGGAGCACCTTCCACCCCCGGACGCGCAGACACCGCTGTGCCTTCCGCAGTGCCTTCCGCATCCGGACGCGCGGATAGTCGTCGCCGGAGAGCCTGGAGTGCTCACCGGTGACGACCTGGCGGCTCGAATCGCGAGCACCACGCAGGCGCTGGCCGCGCTGCCGCCCGGCCCGGTGTTCTGCGGCATGCGTAATGACCTGCCGTCCGTGCTGCGCTACCTCGCGGCGTTCCAGGCGGGCAGGCCCATCGCGCTGCTTGACCCCGACCTGCCGCCCGGCGCGCTGGCCGAGCTGGCCGCCAGGTTCAAACCCGCCGCCCTGCTCGGCTTCACGCGGGCCGCCGACGGCCTACGGCGTGCCCGCGGCGGCACCCCCGAGCCCCATCCGGACCTGGCCGTCCTGCTCGCCACCTCGGGTTCGACCGGCAACCCCAAGCTCGTGCGGCTGTCGCGGTCGGCCGTGTCGGCCAACGCCCACGCCATCGCCACCGCCCTGGCCATCGGGCCCGGCGAGATCGCGCCGACCAGCCTCCCGCTCTACTACAGCTACGGCCTGTCGGTGCTCAACAGCCATCTCGCCGCGGGCGCCGCCGTGGTGCTGACCGACGCGGGCCTGCTCGAACGGTCCTTCTGGACCATGCTCGACGAACACCGGTGCACCTCGCTGGCCGCGGTCCCCTACCAGTACGAGATGCTGCGCAAGCTCCGCTTCGACCCGGTCGAGCACCCCGCGCTCACCACCATGACCCAGGCAGGCGGGCGGCTGCGGCCCGACCTGGTCACCGAGTTCGCCGCCAAGGCCCAGCGCTTCCTCGTCATGTACGGCCAGACGGAGGCGACCGCCCGCATCGCCGTACTCCCCCACGACCGCCTGGCCGCCAAGCCCGGCTCCGTGGGCCTGGCCGTCCCCGGCGGTCACCTGACCATTGACGACGGCCAGGTCGTCTACCACGGCCCCAACGTGATGATGGGCTACGCCGACACGGCCGACGACCTGGCCAGAGGCGACGACCTGGGCGGCGTGCTGCGCACCGGCGACCTCGGCCACCTCGACGACGAGGGTTTCCTCTACATCACCGGCCGGATGAAACGCATCGCCAAGGTCTTCGGCGTCCGCGTCAACCTCGACGACATCGAACGCCTGCTCCGCGACCGCGGCCCTGTCGCGGCCACGAGCGGCGACGACCGCGTCACGGTCTGGGCCGAGGGCCTCGACGCCGACGGATGCACCACGCTCGCCCGGCGGCTGGGGTCCGAGCTGCGGCTCCACTGGAGCGGGTTCGACGTACGCGGCGTGGACCGGCTGCCGCTGCTCGGCACCGGGAAGATCGACTACCTCGCTCTGGAGGCCCGCACGTGAGTGTCTTCACCTTGTCCCAGGACGCGAAGGAGGCCGCGCTGCTGCCCGAACTGGTCGCGCTGACCGAGCGGCATCGGCGGGCGTGCCTGCCGTACCGCCGGATTCTGGACGCGATCGGGGCGGTGGGGCCCTACGAGCGGGTGGCGGATCTGCCGTGGCTGCCGGTGCGGCTGTTCAAGACGCACGAGTTGCGCAGTGTGCCGGAGAGCGCGGTGTTCAGGGTGCTCACCTCCAGCGGTACGACCGGGCAGCGGCCCAGCCGTGTCTACCTCGACCGCGAGGCGGCGGCCGCGCAGCCGCGCATGCTGGCGGCGACGCTCCGCGCCGTGCTGGGCGAGCGGCGACTGCCGATGCTGATCGTCGACAGCCGGTCGACGATACGCGCTGCCACGCTGAGCGCTCGCGGGGCGGGCGTGCTCGGCATGATGCACTTCGGCAGGGACCACACCTTCGTGCTCGACGAGGGCGGCTCGTTGGATGCCGAGGCGGTCAAGGGCTTTCTCGCGCGGCACGGTGGTGCGCCCTACCTGATCTTCGGGTTCACGTTCATGGCGTGGTCGCATCTGCGTGAGCTGGGGCTCGACCTCTCGCATGGCGTACTGATCCACTCCGGGGGCTGGAAACGGCTGGCGGAGCAGGCCGTCGACAACGCCACCTTCCGCCGGCGGCTGGGCGAGGAGTGCGGGCTGCGGCGCATCCACGACTTCTACGGGATGGTCGAGCAGATCGGCACCGTGTTCCTTGAGGGGCCGGACAGAGGCGGGCTCTATTGCCCCGATTTCGCCGATGTCGTGATCCGCGATCCGGACACGTGGCAGGAGGCGCCGCCCGGCGTGCCGGGGCTGATCGAGGTGGTCAGTACGCTGCCCACGTCCTATCCGGGGCATGTGCTGCTGACGGAGGACCTCGGCGTGGTGCACGGGGTGGACGACGGGGTTTGGCCGGGCAAGCGGTTCTCGGTGCTCGGGCGGCTGCCCAGGGCGGAGGCGCGCGGCTGCAGCGACACCTCGGCACGGTCGGCGGCATGATGAGCGACGTCTCGTCCGAGCTGGGGGTCAGGTTTCCGGATTGCCGGGATATATCGGTGGAGACGCTGATCGGGCAGATGTCCGGGGGCGAGCCGCTCGCGGTGGGTGATGAGCGGATTCGTGGGTTCCTCACCGGATTCGGCAGGCGCCTGCTGAGTCCGGAGCTGGCGCGACGTCATCCCGAGCTGGCCTCGCTGGGCTTCTTCCTGCGGCCCAGCGAGCTCACGCGGATTCTCGACGGGCCCCGGGGCCATCACCTGCGGGCGCCGCGCGGCCTGGTGTTCCACGTCCCGCCCGCGAACGTCGACACCGTCTTCGTCTACTCCTGGGCGCTGTCGGCGCTGATGGGCAACCGCAACGTGGTACGCCTGTCGCCGCGCGCGGGCGCCGTGGCCGAGACGATCACACGGACGCTGCGGGAGTCGCTGGCCGACGCCGATCCGGTGGTGGCCGCCACGCAGCGCATCGTCACGTACGACCGATCCGGCACCATCACAGCGGCCCTGTCAGCGGCGTGCGACCTGCGGGTCATCTGGGGCGGCGACGCCGCGGTCGGCGAGATCCGCCGCCATCCACTCGCCCCGCACGCGCGTGACCTGACCTTTCCCGACCGGACGTCGTTCGCGGTGCTCCGGGCGGCGGCCTGGCTGTCGGCGTCGGCCGCCACGCGGGGGGCCGTCGCCGAGGGGTTCGCCAACGACGCCTACTGGTTCGACCAGGCGGCCTGCTCGTCTCCACGCACCGTCTACTGGGTCGGCTCGGCCGCCGACTGCGACGTTGCGCGCGAGGAGTTCACCGCCTGGCTCGCGCGGGCCGTGGCCAAGCGGGGGTGGTCCGTGGACGCCGCGATGGCGGTAGAGAAGCGGGTCGCCACGTACGGGCTGGCCGCCGACGGCGACGCCCATGCCATCGACTTCCACGGCAACGCGGTGGCCAGCGTCACCCTGGCCGGTCCCGAGGCGGCGCCACGACGGTGGCTGGGCGCCGGGACGTTCGTGCACGCCCGGCTCGATGGTCTTGGCGAGCTGGCTCGGCTGGTGGAGCGCCGGGATCAGACCATGACGCACTTCGGGTTCGTCCCGGCCGAGCTGGAGTTGCTGGCGGGGGCGCTGGGCGGGCGGGGGGTCGATCGGATGGTGCCGGTGGGGAGTGCGCTGAGCTTTCACCGGGTTTGGGATGGAGTGGACCTGACCGCCGAGTTCACCCGCCTGGTGACTGTCATCACATGACGATCGGGGCGGAGCAGAGCGTGGCGATGGCATGACGATCACGGCGGCAAAGAGGGTGGTGGCCTCGCCGGTGGCCGGACGGCGGGGGTGGTCCGGCTGGGTGCCGGTGGGGCTGGTCGGCTTGGTGGCCGCGGCGGCGCTCGTCTGGCGCGGGGTTTCCGTCCGGGACATTGCGGCTTTCGGGGGCTATATCGGTATCGGCGTGCTGGTTCCCGGGACGCTGTTGTGGCGGGCGTTGGCACGGGGGCGCGGGTCGCTCGCCGAGGAGCTGGCGGCGGGGCTGGCGCTGGGGTACGCGGTCGAGGTGCTGGCCTACATCCCGGCGCGCGCAGTCGGGCTACCGCTGCTGGTGCTCCTCTGGCCCGTTACGGTGATCGCCGCCTTCGTCGCCGTACCCCGGCTACGACGGCACTGGCGGTCGGGGCCGGGACCGGGGACGGCGGGTCGTGAGTGGATGCCCCTGTGGTGCGCGTGGGCCCTGGCCGCGGTCGTCTGTTATCTCGTCGTCTGGAGCACCCTGTCGTTCTACGGGGGCCACGGCCTGACCTGGCCCGGCAACGCGACTCCCTACGTCGACATGCCCTACCACCTCGCCCTGCTCGGCGAGCTCAAGCATCACATGCCCCCGACGGTCCCGACGGTCCTGGGTGAGCCGCTGTCCTACCACTGGTACGTCTACGCCGAGATGGCCGCCACCAGCTGGGTCACCGGGATCGAACCACAGACGCTCCTCTACCGGCTGTCGATGCTGCCGATGATGGTGGCCATGGTCGTGCTGGTGGCGGTGCTCGCCAGGCGGGTGACCGGGCGGTGGTGGGCGGGCGTGGCGGCGGTCTTCGTGACGTACTTCGCCTTCAGCCCGGAGCTGTACCGGGGAGCGAGCAATCTGTTCACGTCGCGGTCGATGTTCACGGTGTGGACGAGTCCGACGCAGACGCTCGGGGCGTTGCTCTGCGTCCCTGTGGTGCTGGTGCTCGTCGGGTACCTGCGCAGGGAGCGGACCGGCGCGGGCGGGTGGGTGCTGGTCGGGGTGCTGTCGGCGGCGCTGACCGGGGCGAAGGCGACGTTCCTCCCGCTGTTGCTGGGTGGGCTGGTGCTCGTCCTGGTCGTCAGGCGGTGGTCGCGGCCCGCGCTCGTGGACGTCAGGAACACACCGACCGAGCCGTGGTCGCGGCCCGCGCTTGTGGGCGTCGGGATCATGCTGGCCGGTCTGGCGTTCGCGCAGTTCGTGGTCTTCGGGGGTCAGCGGCAGGGGCTGGTGCTCGCGCCCTTCGCGAGCATGCGGCCGGTATGGGGACTGGTGATGGACCTCGGACCCAAGCAGGTCGCCAGGGCCTCCGTGTGGCCGATCGCCGGGCTGACGGGGATTCATCTGATCTGCCTGGCGTGCGTGTGGGCGGGAGTGCTGGGCGTGCTGGCCAGGCGGCTGGTCCTGCGAGATCCGGGCATGCTGCTGTTGCTCGGGATCGGGGCGGGGGGCATCGGTGCCGTCGTGCTGCTGGGGCATCCGTCGGCCAGCCAGTACTACTTCCTGGAGGGCGCTCGGCCCTACCTCTCGATCGCGTCCGTGGCCGGGATGGCTGCGTGCGGCCGGGAGCGCGGATTCGCCGCCGCCAAGTGGTGGGTGGCATTGGGGGCCGGGCTGGCCCTGGGGGTCCGGGTGCTGCTCGGACCGGACCTGCCGGTCCACGGACTGTTCCCCCTCGCGCTGCCGTACCTCGTGCTCGTGGGAGTTGTCGCGGTTGCCGCGGCCGTCGCACTATGGCGCGGGCCCACGGTGCTCGCGCCGCAGCACGAACGGCGCGGGCCCGTAGTGCTGGCGGTGGTCGCGCTGCTCACCGGCTACGCGGTGCCCGCGACCTTGACCCAAGGGGTCGGGCCGTCGAGCCACCACGAGGCGCCGCCGCCCGTGCGCATGGTGCCGGAGGGTGCGCTGGAGGCCGGGCGGTGGCTGCGGGATCACTCCTCGCCCGACGATGTGGTGGCGACCAACGCGCACTGCCGGCCCGTCGGCTGGAAGGTGTGCGACAGTCGCCATTTCTGGGTGTCCGCCTACAGCGAGCGCCGGGTGCTGGTGGAGGGGTGGGCGTACGCCCAGAGCACGATGTCGCGGAGTGAGCCGTTCGGCGTCTCCTACCTGGCCCTGCCGTTCGCGGACCAGGCTCGGCTGGCGGCGAACGACGCGATGTTCCGGCAGCCGTCGGCGGAGAATGTCGCGCGGCTCGTCCGCGAATATGGCGTTAAATGGGCGCTCACCGAGAATGACACGGCCCTTGATGGCTTCGCGACGCTGCGTTTCCGCAGCGGCCAGTGCTCGGTCTACGAACTCGGCGCCGGGTAAAAGTCTGCCCTACTCCAAGAATGGTGCGGAGAAACAGCCCGCGCATCAATGGACGGCCACAGCAGCATTCCCGTATCAACTACCACCCGTTTGAAGCTGGTGGTTTGCTCTCGCGGTCCCGTCTGGGTGAAGGGAGGCCGGTAGCGTGTGGCTAATTGATAACAGCCCAGCCCGCTATGCCGCGTGTGGCGATGTTGCGGGCCGCAATGTGGTCGGCGTGCCCAGCGAGGCCACACCCGGTGCAGACGAACCGGCCCCGCGCCGGCCGATTCGCCCTGGACACACACCCGCACTCCGGACACGCCTGCGAGGTGTAGGCGGGGTCGACCAGCACGAAGGCGACCCCGGCCCGCGCGGCCTTGTAGCGGGTGAAGGCGATCTGCTGGGCGAACGCCCAGCCGTGCAGGGTGCGCCGCTGGAACCGATGAGCCCTTACCCGCCCGCGGATACCCTGCAGATCCTCCAGGGCGACACCACGACCGGTGCGTTCGGCTTCACGCACCACAAACTTCGACATTTGATGGTTGAGGTCGGTCATCATCCGATGCTCCCGCCCCGACAGACGACGCAGCACCCGCCGCGCCGCCGACGTGCCCTTCTTCTGCAACCGACGACGTTGGCGATGGCGCCGCTCCCGCAGGGTACGGACGTGGCCGTTACCGCCGACCGGCCCCGGCAGGGCCGGGCCGGGCAGCACCGCACCATCGGAGGTGACCGCCAGGTTCGCCACCCCCTGATCCACCCCCACAAAGCCGCCGACCGGCTCGCGTACTACTGGTTTGGGCAGGGTGAGCGCCACCTGCAACAGCCACACTCCGCGTCGGCAGACCATGTCGGCCTCCCCCACCGGCAGCGTATCCACGGCCTTGAGATCTTCCGGCCGGCCGGTGTAGGAGACGGTGACGCGGCCGGTGGGCGTCCACAGCGACACGGTCCGGGCGTCACGATGGAAGCTCATCAACCGGGCGTCGTAGGGGACGGCACCCTGCGGACGGAAGATGTGAGCCCTTTTCTTGTTGGAACGCCGGTTGGCGTAGGCGCCGGCGACCCGGGCGATCGCCTGCACGGCCGCTTGCGCGCCCAGCCCGGTCACCTGCCCGCGCACCTCGTAATAGGCCAGCCGATGCAGCTTCACCACGGCGAACGTGCGGTGCTGCCAAGCCAGCCGAGAAACGACAGTGGCCGCCTGATTACACAGCAGCACCGCCGCCGCCAGCGCATCGGCCTGGACCGGGTTGGTCGTGAGCCGCAGTTGCACGATCGTGGGCAGGCCGTCGCGTTTGGTGGCAGAGCGGCGGATCGCCATCGCGCACCTCCTGTCACAGCGCCCTCATCCACCGCACACATTACCGAACGTGACCAAGTCTTTCCATACTGTTTCGAGAGGAGGGGTGGCGCTTCCTCCCAGCCCCTGAAGGACCGGGTCTCCGCGCCACCATTCAGATGAACACGCGTTCCGCCATGGACAGGAGCCCGGCCGTTCTCGGCGAACCGGTCACCTTGGCGACCGTGGACATCGTCATTCCGGTGCTCAACGAGCAAAAGGCACTGCCCGGTTGCATCAGGACGCTCAACGCGTTCCTCGGCGATTCCTTCCCGCTGCCGTGGCGCATCACGATCGTCGACAACGGGAGCATTGACGGCACCTGGCGGGTCGCCCGAGGGCTGACGCGCGAGTTCCCGCAGGTGCATGCCCGCAGGCTGGAGACCAGGGGCCGTGGTGCGGCGTTGAAGGCCGCCTGGCGCGACAGCCCGGCCGACATCGTCGCGTACATGGACGTCGATCTGTCGACCGGGCTCGGCGCGCTGTTCCCGATGGTGGCCGCGCTCGCCAGCGGCCATTCCGAGGTCGCGATCGGCACCCGGCTCGCGCGCGGTGCCCGTACCCGCAGGTCGCTGCGGCGAGAGCTGGTCTCGCGGGGGTACAACGCCCTGCTCCGGTACGGTTTTGGCGTCGGCTTCAGCGACGCCCAGTGCGGCTTCAAGGCCGCCAGAACGGACGTGATCAGGCCGCTCCTGGACCGCGTCGAGGACGACGGCTGGTTCTTCGACACCGAGTTGCTCCTGCTGGCCGAGCACAACGGCCTGCGCGTCCACGAGGTGCCGGTGGACTGGGTCGAGGACCTCGACTCGCGCGTCCGCATCATCAGGACGGCGCTCGAGGACCTCAGAGGGCTGGCCAGGGTGGCGCGGTCTATGTCCGGGTTGAAAGTGGCGAACGAGACCGCGCTCACGCCCACGCACCCGGACGCGGTCGTCGCCCGGCCGCGCGCGGTGACGCTGGCCAGGTTGGGGTCGTTCGCGCTGATCGGCGGGTTCTCGACGGTCCTCTACGCACTGCTCTATCTCCCGCTGCGTGAGCATTGGCCGGCCGCGGCGGCCAACCTCGTCGCGCTGCTGCTCACCGGCTTCGCCGGCGCCGAGGCCCGCCGCTGGACGGTCAACGTGCTCGGCGGTCACCGTACGGCGCCACGCGTCCGGACCGTGCCGGCCTTCCTGTCCGACTACGCCATCACCACCATGGCGGTGCTCGGCCTGCCGCCACCGGGCGGTCGCGTGATCGAGGCGACCACCGCCATCGGCACGTACTGCCTGCTCACCCTGCTGCGCTTCGCCGCACTCGACCGCTGGGTCCGCCCAAAGAGATGAACGAGATGCGAGCACAAGAGATCCGCCGCATGGCCGCGCTCGAAGACAACCACTGGTGGTACCGGGAGCGCCGGGCCATCCTCCGTGCCGAGGTACGTCACCTGCGACCGGGCCGGGCGCTCGACGTCGGCGCGGCCGGTGGCGGCAACACCCTGGTCCTCGTCGAGGAGGGCTGGGAGGCGACCGCGACCGACTGCTCCGAGCTCGCGGTGGAGGTGGCCAGGGGCCGCGGGCTCCGGGCCGTACAGGCGGACGCGCGTGATCTGCCGGTCGAATCCGGGAGCGTGGACCTCGTGACCGCCTTGGACGTGCTGGAGCACATCGAGGAGGACTACCTGGCCACCGAGCAGATCGCCAGGGTGCTGCGGCCGGGCGGGCGGGCGCTGATTGCGGTCCCCTGCGACATGTCGCTGTGGTCGGCCCATGACTACGCCGTCGGTCACGTACGCCGCTACTGCCGCGATTCGCTGACCGGCGTGGTCGAGAAGGCGGGCCTGCGGGTCGAGCGGCTGTGGAGCTGGAACGTACTCCTGCGCCCGCTGATCGCCCGGCACCGGCACTCGTCCACAGGCAGCGCCCTGCGACCGGTGCCCCCGCTGGTCAACGCCGGCCTGTCCGCAGTCGTCAGGCTGGAGAGGTGTCTGCCGGTCGGTTCGCTCAGGGGCGTGACGCTGTTCCTGCGTGCCCGCCTCGAGAGTTAGGAGAGCGGCTTGTCGCTCGATCGGAGCCTGCTGCTTGAGGACGCGGGGCGGCTGTACGCCGACGCGCCCCGGGCCCTGCGGCTCAAGCAGCGGCTGCGGGTGCTGGTCTGCCCGTTCGAGGAGACGATCGGGTACGTGCCGGACGGCGCGAGCGTGCTCGACATCGGGTGCGGCTCCGGGCTGATGCTCGGCCTCATGGCGGCGCGCGGGAAACGCGTCCAGGGACATGGCTTCGACCCGTGCCCGGTCGCGATCGGGCTGGCCGGGCGGATGGCCGTCCGCCTGCGCGACAGCGGTTCGACGCTGCGCTTCGAGCACCGCGACGCCCGCTCGCCGTGGCCGGCCCGCTCCTATGACGTGGTCCACATGCAGGACGTCATCCACCATGTGCCGATTCCGGCGCAGCGGGCGGTGTTCGACCGGGCCTGCGCCGCGGTACGGCCCGGTGGCCTGTTCGTCTACACGGACATGAGCGCGCGGCCCCTGTGGCGTAACGCCGCCTGCCGGATCCACGATCTGATCGTCGCCCGCGAGTGGATCCACCCGGTGCCGATCAGCACGATCGAGGACTGGGCGGCGGAGAACCGGCTCGCTCTGGAGGTGTCCCGTACGGCGCACCGCGTCATATATGGGAACGATCTAAGAGTCTTCCGGCGGCGACTTTGGCCATAAGCTAGCGCATGTGGTGATTCACGGCATACTTGCGGCGTCATTAGCGCTGACGTCACTCCCCGCGACAAGCGCTCACGCGGAGATCGATTGCAGCCGGGTCAAATGTCTGGCCCTGACCTTCGACGACGGCCCGAGCGTCCATACGCCGAAGCTGCTCGACCTGCTCAAAAAGGAACGCGTCAAAGCCACCTTCTTCCTGGTCGGCGCGCAGGTGGAGAAATATCCGAGCATCGTCAGACGGGAAGCCGCCGAAGGCCACGCCATCGGCAACCACACCTATTCGCATCCGTCGCTGCCCACGCTGCTCGACAACGAGATCCTGGCCGAGATCCAGAACACCCAGGAACTCATCAAGGAGCAGACGGGGACGCTGCCGAAGATGTTCCGCCCGCCGTACGGGGCCACCGACGATCGGGTGCTGGGCCTGGCGGGGTCGCAGAACCTCTCGCAGGTGCTGTGGACCGGTACGACGCTCGACTGGAAGCTGCGTAACGTAGCGAAAATCAAGGCGGCCGTGTTCCGGTTAGCCAAGCGGGACGGCGTGATACTCATGCATGACGTGGTGCCGCAGACCGTACAAGCCATGTCGGCGATCATCAAGGAGCTAAAGAAGCGCGGCTACCACCTCGTCACCGTGCCGACGCTGGAGCGCGGCAAGGGGATGGAAGCCGGGGTGAGTTACCCCTGAACCGCCTGGATCGGGAGCTATGCAGATCGAAATCGCCAAGCGCCGGCGATGGGTGCCACTCGGGACGTTCGTCGCTATTCAGGCCGTTCTCGCCTGCTGGTGGGCGGCGTTCTATCCCGGGCTGTTCAGCCGCGATTCGGTCCTCTACCTAAGCCACACCCTCGTCGGTCCCTGGGTGGGCGACCACTCGGTCCTCTACGACTCCCTGCTGTGGCTCAGCTTCAGGACCACCGGTGACCTCGGCGCAGTCACGTTCCTGCAGACCACGGCCATGGCGGCGGCGCTCACCTACCTGACGGAAGCGCTCAAGAACCTCGGCGCGCCGCGCAGGTCGACGACGGTGGTGGCGGTGCTCCTGCCGCTGGTGCCCACGGCCGGCGCGTTCACGGTCACGCTCTGGAAGGACGTGCCGTTCACGATCTGCGCGGTCGCCATCGCGGCCGCCTGCGCCGCGATGGCCGCCGACCGTACCGTCACCTACCGCAGGCTGCTCGGGCTGGGCCTGCTGATGACCGCCCTGGGGCTGTTCCGGGCGAACGGCTTCCTCATCGTGGGCGTCGCCATCGTCGTGCTGCTCGTGATCGTCTCGGCCATGCGCGTACGGCTGGCGCTGGTCGGCACGGTGGCGGCGGCCATCCCACTGCTGCTCAACAACCTGCTCTTCCCCCAGCTCGGCATCGCGGCCCCGTCGAAGACGTACGTCTACCACACGGCCTTCGGCGACATCGCCGTCGCGTACCGGGACCATCCGGAGCTGTTCACCGAGCAGGACAAGACCCTCATGACGGCCGTCGCGCCCCTGACCAGGTGGACCGAGGGCGGCAACTGCTACACGATCAACCCGCTGATCTGGCGGCGTGACTTCAGCTGGCCGCAGGCCGACGCGCACGCCGGTGAGCTGCTCGACCTCTGGAAACGCCTGCTCCTCCAACAGCCCGCGATGGTGGTCGACGCCAGGCTGTGCCGGGGCGCGATCGCCTGGAAGCTGTTCGGCGACGACACGGTCGAAGGCGGGCGGACCTACCGGTTCTCGCTGCGCCCCAACGCCGACACCTACGTGGGACCCAACAAGGTGCCCGATTTCCAGGGCCGCTGGGTCTACTCGCTCCGGCCGATGTCGCAGGAGCTTTACCAGAGGGCGAGCTCATGGCTGGCCACCGCCGAGCAGCCGCAGTATGACTGGCTGCTGTGGCGGGGCGCGTTCTGGTGCTACCTGTCCTATCTGGCCGTGGCCCTGGGCGCGCTGGCGCAGCGCAACCGCTATGTGATCGCCGTGGCGGCGCCGGTGATTGGGCAGCAGCTCGCCATCCTGGCCAACATCTCCGCCCAGGACTTCCGGTACATGGCCTCACCGATCCTCATCGGCGTCCTGCTGGTCCCGCTGCTCATCGCCTCCATCGGCCGGCTCGTCCGACGCCTGCCCCCTCGGGAACCGGCGTCGACCTCGACCTCGACCTCGGCCGAGCAGGCGGAGACGCCGGCTTAGCTCGTCAGCCGGCGGCCGCGTGGCGAGCGTCGTAGCGCTCGCGGGACTCCGCCACGCTCGCGCTGTGCCTGATCGACCAGTTGGTGAAGGTCAGCATCGCCTCGTGGAGCTCCAACGCCATGGGCGTGGCCGCGTACTCGACCATGGGCGGGACCGTGGCGTAGACCGTACGTTCGAGCAGGCCGTCACGTTCGAGAGCGCGCAGGGTCAGGGTGAGCATCCGGCGGCTGATGCCCTCGATGAGTCGCTCCAAGTCGGTGAACCTGACCGGCCCGTCCGACGCCGCCACGAGGATCTGGATCGCGTACTTCCCGGCGATCCGGTCGAGGACCTCGCGCGGCGTTACAGCGGTGTTCTTGTGAAGCATGTCGCTGATGGTCACACACCATGACCCACTGTTACAAGTCTTCGTCAAAGCCGCTTCACGCCAGCAGATCCACATGGTCTTGAGGCTTCGTCCGTGATGACGGGCAACTTAACCGAAGGCTTCGGCGAAATTAGGGCTCGCTGTTGCGGCTCTGCGCCCGCACCCAGAAGGCGCGAAGCAAGTCGAGCGCACTGGCACAGTCCGGGCTTGCGCACGTGAGGTTCTCGGCGAGCTTGGGATAGTCGATCTTCCAGGCGGGAGGTGGATCGGGGATAAGCAGCGGGACCGAGTGGGTAGCTCGTACAGCGAACACGTGGCGCACCACCTCGAGCAAGTCACCGTCGGCGGGGAGACCGTCCTCGATCAACAAGATCAGATCAACCAGATCCTTCACCCTGGTGTTGGGCCGTGAGTCGTAGTCCCGGGTGAGAGCGTGCAGTTTCTCCGCGAAGTGCTGGCGACGATCAACCGAGTCGATCATGCGTGGCGGAATATCAGCGAACGCGAGAACACCTGGCAGCAAGATCCGCTCGGTCGCTGCCAGCTCCTCGTCGCGCAGCACAATGTCCAGCCGGATCTGGGCAAAGCTCTTACCGGCGAGAGCACTGTCAACAGAGAACCGCCACCCAGGCCGTCCAGCCGTATCCGCGTCCAACGAGGATGGCCGCCCGACAAAGAATACGAAACCATCCAGGTCGACGTCGGTTGCCAGGGTCTCGATCAGTTCCTCGCGTAGGGCCTCGCCATCGCATGGACCGTCTCTGAGCGCCAGATCGAGGTCCTTCGTGGCCCGCGCTCGGCCACCGAGACGAAATTCCAAGGACGTGCCACCCTTGAGCACCCAGCGATGTTCGACAACCGACAGCCTGACGGAGATCCGATCGAACACTGCGACCCTCCGCAGACGACCGAGGTCGGTTCCGGTTTCGTCGGCCTGGCGCTTGAGCCGAGCCTCCAAGGCGCGTCGGAGATCCACCGAGGTCACGTAGCGGCTCATGTGAGCTCCGCGCGAATGGCTCGCTCCACCGAGAGCTCGGCCCGGAAGCCGACTCGCTGCGCAGCCCTCAGAAGTTGCCCCTTGGTCGCGCCACCGCGATCGAGCAGATCAGCGACGGCGGAGTCGATCACGTCCTGATCGACTCCGTCCGCAGCGGACTCCGCGATGGCCCGCATGGGTCTCGTCACCCGAAATCCTTCATGCTCTTCCACCTCGTCACTCGCCAGCTCCGCTCGGTGAAGGATTACCAAGGAACTTCGCCGACGGAAGCCGGGCGGGACCGTCAGATGGATCCGAGCGGGATTGGCGATGCCCAGATCATGAACCGCGAGAGCAGTGGCATGGGACACGACCGCGCGTCCCTGACTCCACAACGCCCAGGGGACGAGGTGATCCTGTTCGCCCGATGGGAGATCGGCGAACTCCCGGAAGCGATAGATGCCGCGATCGATGCGCGTCCAGTGACCGCGACTGGCCTGGAAGTATTGCGACTGGTAGGAGTAGCCGTCCTCAAGGGCTTGCGCTGCGGTGAAGTAGCCATGCTGGTGCGCGGCCCGCCGCCAGAGCCGCACACGAGGCGTGTCTTCACCTGACTCCACAGCCCCAGGCTAGCACCTAACAGGGATTTTTAGTTTGACGTAGATCTAAAACATAAAACTAAAAATAAGTTATAGCTGCGAGCGCGCTCAGGCGGCACCACGGCAAGGCCAGTCCGCTTCCTGACTGCCCTGCCGTTGCCGACCTGATGGCGCATGGGCTGCTCCTACAGTCGTGAACACTTCCCGCCCGATCGGTGAAGGAGAGGTGTGAACCCAAGGACCGAGAGGTGACCGCGATGTCACGGGCGCTCCCCGCGCAGATCGGCGACGCCGTGATCATCGAACAGTCATGGGGGGAGCCCGAACGCTTCTCCACCATCTTCGACCGCTACTACCCCGAGATCCACGACTACGCCGCACGCAGGCTGGACAGCGCCTTAGCCGACGACATCGCCGCGGAGACGTTTCTCATCGCCTTCGACAAACGCACCGGCTACGACCTCGCACGCCCCGACGCGCGGCCCTGGTTGTACGGCATCACCTCCAACCTCATCGCCCGGCACCGCCGCGCCGAAGTACGCCGATACCGGGCGCTGGCCAAGGCCGGAACGGAAAGCCCCATGGAGGACCACGCCGACCGAGTCGCCGGGGTGGTGGACGCGGGCGCGCGCAAATCCCGGCTCGCCCAGGCCCTGGCCGAGATCGCCGACGGCGACAGGGATGTGCTGCTCCTGATCGCCTGGGCCGAGCTCACCTCCGAGGAGGCGGGCAGCGCACTCGGCATTCCGGCAGGAACGGCACGCTCACGACTGCACAGGGCCCGCAGGAAGATCCAGGCCGTACTGGGAGAGGACGAATCATGAACGACTTGGAGACGCTGCGTGAGGCCTGGGACCGCCCGGATCCCCCCTCGCCCGCCGCGCAGTCAGCGGCCAGGGCCGCCCTCATGACGCGAGCCGCCAGGCCCCGCCCCAAGCGCAGGTGGGCGATGCGGGCGCTGGCGGTGGCCGCCTCGGCGGTGGTGATCGCGACGGGGGCGACCGTGTTCCAGTCTGTGGGAGGAAGGGGCGGACAGCCGACGCTCCCCGCCGCCAACGCGCAGGTGGTGCTCGCCAGGGTCGCGGCGACGGTACAGAAGAAGGACTTCACGCCGCCACGCGACGATCAGTGGATCTACACCGAGATGCGCACGCGGAGCCACGAGAAGGGCCTCATGGACAAGCGGCTCACGCCGCGGACGCCGTTGACGAGCACGATCAAGGAGTTCTGGACACGCGCCGACGGCAAGCGGGTCGGTTACATGACGGGTGGCAAGCTGATGACCACCAACCCCGGGGAGCGGACGCCGGAGAACACCTACTCGATGGTGGCCGCACTGCCCACTGACCCTGACAAACTACTGGCCGAATTCCGCAAGATCCACTCTGTGCGGGGCGGAGATCAGGACGACTGGATCTTCCTGCGGTTCGCCGTGACCCTGGGTCAGAACGTCCCCCCGCCGGCTCAGGAGGCCGCCATCTTCAAGGCGATGGCCAAGCTCCCCGGAGTGAAGGTGAACGAGTCTGCGGTGGACAACGAGGGCCGTGCGGCGCTGTCGGTCTCTCGCGTCTCCGACGGGTGGCTCAACCGCGAGGTCCTGCTGGACCCGTCGACGTACGCCTTCCGAGGCAGGCGCGAGACCGCGGTGGCGGATCACGAGGAGCGAAACCCGCGGCCGGGAGAGAAGGTGTTCACCGTCAAGGACGGCAAGTCCGTTCCGGTTCCCTCCCGTGTGCTGTGGAGCGTCGAGAAGGGAACTGTCTGGCTGGCGTTCACGCGCACCGTGGTGGGCGTCGTCGACCGGGCCGGGCAGAAGCCATAACCGTTGTCCGAGCTTCACCAGTCCGCGGCCCGGAGCAGCCGCAGGGCGGCCTCGGACGCTGAGCCCGGTTCGGCGTTGAACACGGCCACACGCTGCCCTTCGTCGTTCGGCAGGGTCATGAACTCGGCCATGAGCGCCATGGTGCCCACCATGGGGTGATGGTAGGTCCGCGTGTCGGTGCCGCAGTCGCCGACGGAATGCGCGGCCCACAGTTTCGCGAACTCCGGGCTCCCGACCGTCAGCTCGCCTACGAGGCCGGTCAGGCCCGGGGCACCGGGATAGCGGCCCGCGATCAGCCGCAGGTCGGCGACGGTGGAGCGCGCCTTGCGCGTCCAATCGCCGTACAGCTCGCGCATGTGGGGGTCGAGGAACAGCATGCGGGCGATGTTGGGGCGTTCGGCGGGCCGGCTCGGCGCGTCGAAGTCGAGGTGCCCGGCCAGCAGCGCGTGCGCCATCGGGTTCCACGCGAGCACGTCGAGGAAGCGCCCCATGACCAGCGCGGGTGCGTCCCTGAACGAGTCGATCATGACTTGTACGCCCGGCCGTACCCGCTCAGGCTTGACCGCCCGGCGCCGGGTCCTCGCCTTCGGCCGGGCCAGTGAGTAGAGGTGGGCGCGTTCGGCCTCGTCCAGACGCAGGACCCGGGCGACGGCGTCAAGCACGGCGTCGGAGGCGTTGGGACTCTGGCCCTGTTCGAGACGGGTGTAGTAGCCGGCACTCACCCCGGCGAGCTGAGCCAGCTCCTCACGCCGCAGGCCAGGCACCCGGCGGCGGCCCCCGAACGTGGGAAGCCCGGCGTCCTCGGGCCGCAGCCGCGCCCGCCTCGACCGCAAGAATTCGCCCAGTTCACCATGTACGTCCATATCTCCCAGTGTCACGGACCAGCGGCTGTGGAGCCTGCACCTGCCAGGTGTACCCCCGGCGGAGGGCTGGATGAGGCTCACCGTCGGCCGCAGTCTGGTTTCCGGTTCGCTTTAGACGGAACGGGAGAAATAGTGAAGATCATTGTGATCGGTGCGACAGGGACCATCGGAAGTGCGGTCGCCGAGGCGTTGGAGGCGCGCCACCACGAGGTGGTGCGCGCGTCGCGCCGAGGCCCGGTACGCGTGGACATGACCGATGCCGCGTCGATCGACACCCTCTTCTCGCAGGTCGGCCAGGTGGACGCGGTGGTGTGCTGCGCGGCGAGCGGCGGCCTGACACCACTGGACACGCGCTCGGACGCGGACTTCTGGGGCAGCGGGCTCGAAGGGAAGCTGATCGGACAGGTGAACCTGGTCCGGCGAGCGCTCACTCACGTACGGGACGGCGGATCCGTCACGCTCACCAGCGGACGGTTCGCGGAGCCTGTCCCGGGGAGTTCGCTCGGGTATCTGGTCAACTCGGGCTTGGAGGCGTTCGTACACGCTGCCGCGATCGAGATGCCGAGAAGCGTTCGCCTGAACACCGTCAGCCCCGACTGGGTACGCGAAACCCTCCTCGCCCTGGGCATGGATCCCGCCGCCGGCACTCCGGTGGCTGATGTCGCGCGCATCTATGTGGACGCCGTGGAAGGCCCCGCCCACGGCCGAACCCTTTTGGTGAACGTGTCCTGAACACCCCACCAGCTCCAGTGGCCATCGACCTCACCAGGCAGTGCGACCTGCTGTAGCCACGCGAGCCCACTCCGACATACAGGATAAAGCTGGACCATTACCTGCAAATGTCCGCCAAAACCTCTATCGCTTCATACCAGACGACCGGTGCTCCTTGACGACCATTACCGATCATCAGATGCTTGGGCTTGCCTGGCGCCTCATCACCAAGGGAACGTCTCGTGCAGAGCGATGCTACTCAGGGCCACTACGAACGCCTCGCGGACAAATACGACGAGAACTGGGCCTACAGTCCGGAATTCACCTTATGGATGACCAGCAACCTTCTTAGTCGTCTAACCCCAAGTCTCGAAAAGTCTCGTCTCCTGGACGTCGGGTGCGGAACGGGCCTCTATGCTCGCGACCTGGCAGCCCATGCGAACGTTGTGGTCTGTGCCGATCTCTCCCCCGCGATGTTGCAGCGCCTACCCGCCGACGAACGTCTGATCCCGCTGCTGGCGGGAGCCGAGGACCTCGCTGGAGGCCGCGTACAACTCCCGCACGATGACTACGACGGCATCCTCATGAAAGAAGTGATCCACCACCTGAACGATCCGGCTCAGGTACTCGCTGGGCTGTCTCGCGTCTTACGACCGGGTGGGCGGATCCTCGTGGTCATGCTGCCGAGTGACATCGACTATCCGCTATTCGGCGCCGCGCTGGATCTCTTCCGGGAGCGGCAACCCGCCCCACCGGACATCGCCGCTGCGATGCGCCGCTGCGGGCTGCAGACGGAGTTGACTTACGACGAATTCCCGCTCGTATTCAGCGTAGAGCGCTACACAAAAATGGTTCGGAATCGGTACATGTCGCTGCTGGCCAGCTTCAATGACTCCGAACTAGAAGCGGGAATCTCCGAGATCCGCCGCACAAATCCAGGTCCTGAAGTACGGTTTCCGGACCGGTTCGCCTTCGTACTCGGGGTGAAAACGTGAGCATCGAGCTTGACAACCGCCTGTTCCAGCTCAGAAACGAGTTGGACGATCACTCCCGGGTCGCCCGCTATCTCGGCCTAGACTTCGAGCGCCCGATCAAGTCTCTCGGCGACGGTTACCCGGAGAACGCGATCGCCCTGGTAGGCAAGATCACCGAGCGGATCCTCAAGCAACTGTGGCGGCACCACAATGTTCCCGGAGACCCCGGCGGCAAGGCGCTGAGCGAGCTGATCAAGGGCGCGCAGCCGTACATCCGCAGCACGAACGTTCTCGACTCCCTCCGCGACATCCAGCGGCTGCGGAACCGATCCGCCCACGACGGATACGAAATCGCCGAGGAGGATGGACTCGCGGCAGTCCGCCGCCTGCTGGACGTACTGGCATGGTTCAGTAGCACTGGCAGCGGCATCCTGAGCGGGGACGTGCCCAAGCTGACCCCTGAGGTGGTCGTCAAGGCCGAGTTCCTGGCCGGGCTCTACGTGACGCTCGGATTCCAGCCGGTCAAGCGATTCGAGCTCTCTCGTAACACCGTCTACCAGCTGTTCTTCCGCGAGCAAGGCCTGCGCAGCGAGTACGTTGAGCTGCTGCTGAGCAAGAGCGTCGACGATGTGATCCAGGTCCTGGACGCCACCGACGGCGAGCTCCTCCAGACTAAGCTGCCCAAACTCACCCGATTCCTCGTCCTTGAGGAGAACGGCACCAGCCAGGCGTCGAGCCCGCTGGGCGGCGATTACCGGATTCTCACCTACGACCGTTTCATGGATGCCTTCGTCAACCTGGATCGGCACCTGACCGATGTCGTGGGCTCGTATCCGGAACTGCTGGACGCTGAGCGGCTGACGATCTCCGGCGATCTGCTCACCACCGACGAGCGGACAGGCGAACAGCAAGTGACCCGGGTTGGCGCGGCCGATCAACTGCTGGATGACGTGGCGGCTTCAGGAGGCAATCTCTTGATCGTCGGTAGATCCGGGAGTGGGAAGACGACGCTGCTCAAACAGCTGGTCGCACGATCGGTGGCAGCCAGCCGACGTCGCTATCGCTTCTACTTCGACATGAGCCTCAAACGGCCGGACGAACAGTTCCGAGACTTCGTCACGCGCTCGCTGACCCCATACATGGAGGTGGAGAGCACACACGTCTTTGAGGTGTTCAACTACTTCGCCCGCGCTGGCTCTGTACTCTGCGCGCTGGACGGCATCGACGAGGCGGTGCCGTCCACCACCCAGGCCGGGTTCCTTGAGCTGTTCTCCGAGATAGCGCAGGTGCTGTCGGCCGAATCGGCGGTCGTCACCACCTCCCGTGTGTCCTTCCTGGAGGACTCCCCGCAGGTACGGCGTCTGCTGGACGGCACCGCCTTGGTTTCGGAGAAGCTGGTTCAGCAACTCCACGCCCAAGGCGTCAATCCCCTGCTCGTGCCATGCTTTTCCGCACTGCGCCTGCACGATGTCACCGACGCGGCAACACCCCTGGAAATACGCCTGGCAGAGGACCTCGATCTGGGCCGCGATAGTGATCTCCCCCACCTGTCCGAGCTGGCTTGGCAGCACATCACCAGCGCTGCGGATCCCACCCTGCTGCCGTCGCTCGTCTCATACTTCGGGGCTGCCTTCTTGCGCGGCCGTACGGTGTTCCCCTTCGTCGATCTCGTCAACGACCTGGGTATCGAACTGTTCGAGGGCGGTCGGCTGACCTTCGATTCCTTCCGCTTCCGGCCGCTGTTCCGGCACGCCGGACCGTCCGCGGTCGCCTTCAGACACAGTGCCTACCAGGAGTTGCTGGCCGCCGAGCACCTGCGCGAACCGACGGTCCGTGAGGCTTTTCTCAACACGAACCCGCGCCTGACCGAGCAGGTCCGCGAGTTCCTCTACCGGCGATCCAGGGGGAGATCCGAGGCCGCCGACGACTGCCTCCTGCAAGTCGGCGTCTACATGGTCGGGCCAAGCCACCATCTGATGCTTCGGCGCGTCGAGCGGCCGGTCCGCTTCGATCGCCTTCCCGTCACTGTCGGCCGTTACAACCGCTTCCTGGAGGCGGTCCGCCAGCATGGTTCCGAGGAGTGGGATCACCCGGCCAAACCTCCCGAGTCCTCTCACGAACCATGGCAGGAACGGCTGCGGATCCCGGATTACTTCACCGACCCGGCATACGAGAATCTTCCAGCGGTCTGCGTCAACTACTGGAGCGCCTTCGCCTTCGCCCGGTTCGAGGGTAAACGCCTGCCCACGGCCTTGGAGTGGGAGGCGGCTGCGCGAGGAAGCGACGGTCGGTTGTTCCCTTGGGGTGACGACATCGACCTGAGCATCGTCAACAGTGCGGACTCCTGGAGCGGCCGCCCGCTGATCACGTACGAGGCGTGGCGCGCGGAACTGGATCGCGGAGGCTTGAGCCAGGCCATGCCCGGCCCGGTAGACGCGCATCCGCGTAACATCTCCCCGCTCGGGGTCCAGGAGATGGCCGGGAACGTCTGGGAAATCACCGGCACCGTGCTAGAGGACCTGAACGAGGTCGTCATCTGCGGAGGCTCCTACGACAACCCCTACCGAGCGCTGCAGACGTCATCCAAAGGGCTGTTCCGGCGGCGGGGTTGCAGCAACGCGGTCGGATTCCGGTGCGTTAAGGAGTTGTGATGGCTGCCGAGCAGACCTCTGAGACGACCGGTCACCGTTTCGGATACATCGTGGATCGCATGCCGCTCGGGAGCGGCCACGGCGGACGTCAGGGCACTTACATAGTCCGCGATGCCGACACTGACACGCACCACTCGTTCATGTATGCAGACATCGTCACCGAAGGGTTCCGCACCATCCGTACCGGCGAGCGGGTGCGCTTCCTGGTCGATCCGGACAACCCGGAACAGGCCTGCTACGTCATCCGTCTGGATCTCCCGGACGTCGAGGACTACTACCGGTGACCCGACTCGCCCGGCAGGCCATCGTCGTCGTCTACGAGGCTCGTTTCCCCACCACTCCTACCTGGGCCAAGGGCCCCCTGATCCTCCAGCATCGCCAGGTTCGCTCCACTGCCGAGGCACGCGGCGAGTACTTCAGTGTCAAGGCCGCCCGAGTGCTGTACGGCGACACCGATTGTCCTAAACGCTGGCACGACCCTTCGCATCGCGTCATCGGCGACATCGAGATCACCGGGATCGAAGCCCTGCGAACCGTCGATCAACCGGACGCCTGTGGACTCGTGGCCATCCACCTGCGGCCCAGGCGAGGCATCGCCATCGCACTGCTTCGTACGCTAGCCGGTCGGAGGGATGCTCTGCCCGCCCTCTTCGACCCGCAGGAACTCATCGACGGCCAAGCCACCATCCAGCAAGGATTGCGGCCCTTCACTGTCTCCTTCGTTACGCCGGTCAAGCAGGGTCTGCCTCGTCTCTACCGCCAGCCGCGCTACTGGCGCTGGCCTCCTGCGCAGCAGTGGTTGTGGGCCCTCGCCTCCCGGACCGACCTGACCGACTATCCCCCGGATCCCAAGAACCTCGAACCGGTGGACAGTGAGGTCATCCGGCTGTCCAGCGACTGGCATGCCGTGGTCCTGCGGGACGGGATGGGTGTCATCGGCATGCGACCGGACCAGGGGCGAGACGACTCGTTCTTCGGCTATGCCGAGCTCTACCTGCGCTCGATCTATCTCGACGCCGTCCTGCTCGGTGTACTGCAAAAGCAGGGCCTGACGCAGTTGGAGGAGCGCATGGCCGCCGCTCTCGACTCCTCAGTGTCAGCAACGATGGCCGAACTCGAACAGGAGGTCAGCATTTTCCGACACCGGCTGTGGGGCCAGCACCTGACCCCCCACGGGATCCCGAACCGTCTTCTGACCGCCTACCAGCGTGAGCATGCCCTGCGGGAACGCTTCGAGCAGGTTCTCACCGAGATCAGCGACTTCAACCGACTGGCCCGCGACGACGAGAACAGGCACGTCAACAGCGCGGTAGTCGTGTTCACTCTCGTCACTGTGCCTGCCGGCATCGCTCTGGCGCTATTGCAGGTGCTGCAGACCAAGAATCCTTGGCTGTTCGTTGCGGTGGCAGTGGCTTGCGTGGGCCTCACCGCATTCCTCCTGAGCACCCGGTCCGCCCGGGTCGCTTTCAGGTCTCTACGCAACCGCGTCACCCTCAAGTGAGGCATGTGCCTGTCGCACCCATACCCAGCAACCCCGACGCGCCGCCGGCATCCAGCATGGCCACCTCCGCCCACACCAAGTTCCATCGCAGGGCCACAGTGCGTGTCCCCCACCGAGTCGAGGTCTGCTGGACCAGCCACAGCCCACGCCCGTGGCAGTCACAACCGTCGGGTTCCCGCGGTTTTGGCACGGTCAACGCCCCTTCGTCGAGCACCTCGATTCTGGCCAGCGCGTCACCGACCTCGAAGACCGTCACCATGACCACGCCGCCAGGCCGTCCCGACCTGGTGTGCAGCACCGCGTTCCCCACCAACTCGCTCGTGACGAGCCGCACACCGTCCGTCTCCCGATGCCCGGCCGCCGTCAGCGCGTCCGTGACCCAGCGACGAGCCAGGGGCACCGAACGTACGACGCCTGGAAGCGTCATCTTCACCAGGGCGTGATCGCTCACCGCGCAACCTCCCGCACTCGTTCGGGCGCGCTTTCGTCGAGCGCGTCCACCCACCGATCACGCCCTCGCCCCCATGTGAAGACCCAGCGCTCGCCCTGCAGCGCGGCCCGTACGAGCAACGACCCCGACGCTCGCCGGACAGAGATACACGGTTCGGCGCGTCGCGGTAGCTGGACCGAAACGGCCAGTCCTCGCACTCTCAGCGCCCATGCCAGCCGAGCCAGGTAGAGGAACTGTTGCTGCTCCTGGCTCGGCGGCGTTGGGCTCGATCGCGTCCCATCATCTTGCTTCCGCGTACGTCGCATCGCTCGACCTGCCCTTCGAGTATCGGACTCAATCAGAACGAATGTGTACCTAGTTCAGCCTGATAAAACCGGCCTTTAGGGTCGACAAAGCAATCCGCTCAGCAACAAAAAGGCCAGGCCACGCAGGGGGTAATGCCAACCTCTTCCATGCAGAGTGTGCATGGCCCCTAACTCTCAGTGCAATAGATATAGCAGAATGCACTTAGTACAAGTTGTGGAACCAAGATCGACCTAGGAGACTTGGCGTACTCACGGAGGTGGAATGACCGCTCAGCGCAGCCCGTCAGCTCGCCAGCGCCGCCTGGCCGCCATCTTGCGCAGTTTGCGCAAAGAGAAGGGAATGTCCCGCGAGGTAGTCGCGGAACGGCTCGGATGTTCGCCGCCGACAATCACTCGCATAGAAGCGGCCCAGACCAGCGCCCGCATAACCGACGTGGCCATGATGCTGGAGATCTACGGAGTACCAGATCATACGAAGGAGATACTCCTTCAGCTGGCCCGTGATGCGCGGAAACGCGGCTGGTGGGACAAGATGTCCGACACGATCCCCGAGTACTTCCAAAGCTACGTGGGCCTTGAAGAGGACGCGTCCTCGATCTCCGGCTATGAGAGCGAGTACGTCCCCGGCCTGTTCCAGACGGAGGAGTACGCGCGCGCCGTCATCAATGCAGAGCCGACTCTGCCTCCCGAGGAGGAACTGACCAGCAATCTCTCAATCCGGATGAAACGGCAAGAGCGTCTAGTTTCGGCGAAGCCGCCCGAGATGTGGATGGTGCTGAATGAGGCGGTCATCCGACGAGACGTGGGCGACGAGGGCGTCATGCGCCGTCAACTTCAGCGCCTTCTTGAGCTGTCGTCGCAGAACTTCATCAACATCCAGATACTTGCTTTCGACAGCGGAGCTCATCCAGCGATGAACGGCGGATTCCGCATCCTGAAGTTCCCAAAGCTATCGGATCCAGACATCGTGTACCTTGAGTACTGGAGAGGCAGTATTTTCCTAGAAGCCCCAGATGACGTAGATGACTACAATCGACTATTTGATCATCTTCGCGCAAGAGCACTTGGGCCCGATCAGAGCCGACGCCTCATCGAGCAGGCAGCAGGAGGATCTCGTGAACCGTAGGCGAGACGAAGATCTGGAGCAGCGTTCCCGTACGACGTGGCGCAAGTCTAGTTTTTCCAATGGAACGGGTGGAGATTGCGTCGAAGTGGCACTAGTCGATGGCACCGACCATAAAACGCTCGGGACAGCACACAAACCCGGCATGGGACCTTTGATTGCACTACGCGACTCCAAGGACCCCGACGGCCCCAAGCTGTACTTCACTCGTAGCGAGTTCGCAGCATTCCGCCACGGACTCATGGCAGGCGAGTTCGACGACCTGATCTAGGGCCTGACCGGAATGACGTCTCGCCACTCTGTCGCGGCCCGTCCAGGTGGCCGCGCCCTTCTCGTTGCCCTCGGCGTCGGCCATATCGGCGCGTGCTCGTCAGTAACCAGGCGACCGCCCGCGACGATCGCCGCGACACGTCGCCGCCTGCCCCGACGGGCCGCACACCGAGCCTCGGGTTAGTCGCTCCTGGTCAGATCGGCCGCCTAACCTCGTGTCGTGACCGTGCACGAGCTCTCCCGCGCCGACGCGCGCCGCATCGCCGTGCGCGCCCAGCTCCTGGGCAGCTCGCGGCCGACTGAGCTGCTTGATGTGGCGCGCCAGCTGACCCTGCTGCGAATCGGCCTGGTCACCGCAATCGCGCCGAGCTCCGACCTCGTCGCGTGGAGTCGCCTCGGGTCCTCGTACGCGCCGACCGAGTTGGACACCGCGCTTGAGACCGGACGCTGATCGGGCTTCGAGCGATGATCCGGCCAGCGAAGATCTCGCGCTGTACCGCGCCAGGATGGCCGAGCGACCCGGGAACGGGAGCTGTCCCCTTGGCAGGAGCACCGTCGCGACTGGGTGTGCGTCAACGACGCGTGCCGTCTGGACATTCTCGATCGGCTCGCGTCCTCAGGGCCGCTGCCGTCGCGCGATCTTCTGGACACCTGCAAGATGCCGTGGGAATCACTGGGTGAACCAACAACCGCAACGTTACGCAGTTTGTGGATCTTCGATTTGGTCTTTGGGCAGGGTGCTGGGTCGGCGGTCACTCCGGTCCAGCGAGGAGCGCAGCAGCGTCTCGACACGAGCTTCCAGGCCCCGCCCGGCCGTGTGAAGGCTCGGCACCGGCGCCTCGGACGGTTCTCCCCGAATCAGGGTCGTCGACCGGTGTGGGCGATGATCGTTGCTGCGAGGGGCGACACGATCGCGAGGGGCAGTGCGTGGCCGAGACCGGGTACCGTGACCAGAGTGGCGTTGGGGATGGCGTGCGCCAGCCGGGTGGCGTGCGGGGGCGGGGTGATGGGATCCTCCGGCGCGTCGATCACCAAGGTGGGCACAAGGACGTTCGCGAGTTCGGCTCCGCGCTCCATGCCCGACTGGTCGGCCAGGGCATGGGCGGCGGGGCTGTGCCAGGTGCCGCTGTGGGCGGCGATCCTACGTTCAAGATCGGCGAACTCCTCGTCGTCGAAGAGCAGGACGTCACCGTTGAGGACCCTCCAGTGCTCGACGCGCCACCGCAGCTCCGTCTCCGGGTCGCGCTCTTGGCCGAGCTCCGCCCACAGAGCGAGCAGCCGGGGGTCGGGCCCGGGCAGGTCGTCGTCGGAGATACCGGGGTCGGTGGCCGCTCCGCCGAGCAGCGCGGAGCCGAAGATCGTGGCGCTCATCAGCCGGTCCGCATGGTCGAGGAGGAGCAACTGGACCAGGGTGCCGCCCAGCGACATCCCGACCACGTGAGCGCGTTCGATCCGCAGCGCGTCGAGAATCGCGATCGCGTCGTCGGCCAGCGCACGGATCGGGTAGGGACGCTCGTGGAAGGCATGGGTGGAGCGTCCGGTGTCGCGGTGGTCGTAGCGGACGACGAAGTGCTTCCGGGACAGCAGCTCGACCAACTCGTCGGGCCAGCCCAGCCCGCTTGTGTTGGCTCCCATCACCAGCAACAGGGCGGGACGCTCCGGATCGCCGGCCATCTCCGCCCAGAGCCGATAGCCGTCCGCGACATCCACGAAGATCTCAGTGCGGCGAAGTCCGCCGGTCTGCGAGTCGGTCACTCGGGCCATGTCTCACTCCTCATAGGTTGGACCCGCCCCGGCCACGGTGCGGACCTGGGCCGGCCGTGGCAGCTCGGCCGAGGCGTACCGTCGGCGGCCGGAGACGTCGCGGGCCGGTTGGTCGACCAGGCCGAGCCGGTGGTGATGTCGCACGGTCTGCACCATGGCACCGGCGAAGGCCGCGGCCTGGCGGATCGTCAGTGCGCTGGTCATATCTTCAGGCGCCCTCCGCGGTCAAGGGCGGCGACCTCGCGTACGGCCTCGGCGATGGCGCGGAAGTCCTTACGCAGGATCGCACCGTGGTTGCCGGCGACCTTCGCGCTGATGTGGATGCTCGGGTTGCGGGCGGTCACCGTGTCAAGGCTGGCGCGCATCCGTTCTTGCTCGTCGCTGCGGCTTCCGAAGGACGTACCCGAAGCGACTACATACCGCGCCGGGACGGTGATGTTGTTCAGCACGGGGCCGAGCGCGCGCTCTCGGGAGATCACGCCGAGCTCGATGTTGCTGTTCGCCTGCTCATCGGCGGTCATCCGCGGGGCCATACCGAATGGGCGCAGCAGCGGCCAGAACCAGCTCATCCGTCGAAACAGCTTGCGGATCCGCTGTTCCATGGCCTCATCGAGCCAGTCGTGCGGGTACGCGCCGTCAACCAGGACCGCGCCCACGCTACGCTCGGGATTCCGGCTGGCCCAGTGCGCCGCGACCGCCGCGCCGTAGGACCAGCCGACCAGAAGCGGCCGGTGCACACCCCTGGCCCCGAGAACGGCATCGACATCGCGGATGTTCGTCTCGAATGAATAGTCCGCCGAACGCTGCGATTTGCCGCGGGCCCGCATGTCGTAGGTGATGTGCCGCCACCCCGTCCCCAGTTCGGCGATGACCCTACGCCATTGCGGCTGAATGCCGAACTGGCCGTTGAGGTAGACCACCGGGACACCGGGACCGCCGGTGTCGGTCACGGCCAGCGCCGTGTCGTCGACCGGCACCATGCCGGACCAGGTCGCGTTGGCTGGGTTTGAGGTCGTCATGGGTGCTCCTTCGCATCTGTGAACGATGTACCGCGATCGTGTTCTTCGCCGTCCAGCGGCATGCCGTGGTGGCAGGTACGGGCAAGGACGTCCGGGACGTCATGCGTACGGTCGCGACCACGCCGGCCGCGACCGTACGTGAAGATCGATCGAGCTATTCCGCGCTGGACGTGCCGGCGACCAGCGGCAGCGAGACCGAAGTGCCGGCCAGGTCGACGGTGACCTTGGTCCCGGTGCCGGGTTCGGCGTCGGTGATGTCGTCGTTGGTCCCGGTCAGCACCAGGCCCAGCCGGTGCCCCGCCTTGAACTCGTAATCCTGCGGCAGCATCTTCCAGGTGATCTGGTACGGCTTGCCCGGCGTCAGAGGTGTCTGGCGGTTGAGCGACTTGTGGTTTTGGGCGTCCAGGATTGCGCGGGTGACCACCTGGAAGCCGGAGGTCACCGTGTTGTCGGCGGCCCTGAAGTAGCAGCCGTCGTCATCGGCCGTGCTCTCGCCGACGCAGTCCTCGCCGCCGATGAACTTGAGGCCTTGCCCGCCGGCGGGATCGACGCCGTGGATGCGGGTGTCCTGGCCGTAGTCGACGAGCAGGACGCCCAGGTTGGCGGTCGGCTTGTCCAGCTTGAGGCGCAGGCTCACCGACGGCGTTCCGGACAGCCGTATCGCGCTCTTCAGCGGCGGGGTCAGGTAGGCCAGCCGGTTGGCGTTGGTGGTGGCAGGATCGCCGGCCATCGCCACCTCGGTCTGGGCGGTGTCGAGGTAGCTGCCGGTTCCGGTCGATGGCTTGCGGCCCAGTGAGCCGTCCTGCCCCGGTCGCAGGGTCACCGTCCGCGTCGGCGTCGGCCAGTCGGCCTGAGTGATCCAGCGGTCCGGGCCGAGCTGTACGTCAACGCGCGGCCGGCGCATGACGTCGTTCGGCACGCCCATCAACTCGTGGTCGAACCACTGGTGCAGGGTGTCGACCCACACGTCGCGGCGGGCATAGAACGGGTCGAGGTGCCCGTACTGCGTCACCCACACCTTGCGCTGCACGTTGCGTGGCAATCCGGCCCACCAGGTGGAGAACTGGTCGGCTCGCACGTTCCGGTCCTGCATTCCTACTACCGTCAATACGCTGGCACGCACGTTGCGTGCCTTCGATATCGGCCCAGTCCGATAGTCGCGCTCGCGCCAGAAGGCGTTGTAGTTGCCCGTCTCGTCGTCCGAGCCGGCGGCCAGCTGCCGGCGCACCGCCGCGCATTTCTCCTCCGGATCGAGGTCGACCCGGTCGGCCTGCCACCCCGGCCCGCCTTTGAACCAGGTGAGGGTGCCGTTCGCGCGCCACATCCCGTACCCGCTGCTGAACCCCGCGACCGGCACGATCGTCTCCAGCCCCGCCACCCCGGTGCCGGCGACCCCCATGGCGAGGGCTCCCTCATACGACTGGCCGATCATCCCGGTACGCCCGGTGGTCCAGGTGGCTTTCACCGGATCGCCGTTGTCGTCGTAGGCGGTCGCCCGGCCGTTCAGCCAGTCGATGACCGCCTTGCCGCCGAGCACGTCGGACGCGCCGTAGGAGGTGGGGCAGCCGTCCGACAACCTGGTGCCGATCATGTCGACGGACACGAACGCGTACCCGCGCGGCACGAAGTAGTTGTCGTAGAACAGCGGAAACTTCGTCAGGTTCCCGTCCGCGTCGTACTTCTTGTGGTCCAGTTCGAAGCCGACCCCCGGTTCGTCGTAGTACGGGCTTTCGTGCATGATCACCGGGACCTTGAGCCCGGAACCGGTCTCTTTCGGCCGGATGATGTCCACCCGGACCAGGTCCTTCTTGCCGTCGCCGTCGCTGTCGACCGGCGACTGCACCCGAACGTGCTCACGGATGGCGTCCTGGTAGGAGAAGACGGGCTGCGTGAGCCCGCCGGAGATCTCGACCGCCGGCTCCGCCGTCGCGGATGCGGCTGGAGCCCCGGCGACTGCGAGTGCGGTCGCGAGTACGACGGTGGCGAGGGAACCTCGCCGTTGTGAGATTGACATGTGTGCCCCCGTTAAGCGGTGTCGATGGGAGAAAAGCAGGGAGGCCGGATCCGCCCAGCACAGCGGGGGCGGGTCGGATCACGGCGCGATACCCGGCGGTGGGCGCCGGCCAGGCGGGCGTCGAGGGCCGCGGTCAATCGGCGGTTCCGGGAGCGGGTACGGCGTGTTCGGCGGCGCGGCTGACCTGCTCCCAGGCGGCCCAGGTCGCCATCCGCCGGCGGGAGATGTCGAAGGCCAGGTCGTAGACCATGCTGCCGAGCAGCAACCGATGCGGCGGGTCTTCGCTGTCCACCAGCTTCAGCAGCGCCTCGGCGGCCAGACGTGGCTCACTGTCGATCGAGCCCTCGGCCCACTGCTTCTCCAGCTCGGCGCGCAACGGGCCGTACTCCTCCAGAGGCGACGCCGTCGTCATGCTGGTGTACAGGTCGGTCCAGTAACCGCCGGGCTGGACCAGGGTGAGCTTCACACCGAACGGCGCGGCCTCCATTGCCAGCGCCTCGCTCATGCCCTCCAGCGCGAACTTGCTCGCGCTGTACATCCCGGTGCTCGGGAAGCCGCCCAGCGCGGCGATGCTGGAGATCTGCACGATGTGCCCGGATCCCTGGCCACGCAGGTGCGGCAGGACAGCCTGGCAGACCCACATCGCCCCGAAAAGATTGACCTCCAGCTGGGCGCGCGCCTCGGCCTCGGTGAACTCCTCGATCATGCCCGAGGACATGGTGCCTGCGTTGTTCACCACGATGTCCAGCCGGCCGAAGTGCTCGACGGCGGTGTGCACGGCGGCGAACACCGCGTCGCGGTCGGTCACGTCCAGGACAAGGGTGAGCAGCCGGTCTCCGTGCCGGTCGTCGAAGTCCTGTCGGGTGATGGTACGGGCGGCGGCGACCACTTGATCGCCACGCTCCAGCGCGGCGACAGCGAACGCACGACCCAGGCCACGGCTGGCTCCCGTGATGAACCAGGTGCGGGAAGAGACGGTATCCGCGGTGCGCATATGCAGAACTCCGATCGGTTGCACAGTTTACCGAGACGATCCGTCTCGTCTCGACAAGCAGTGACTATATTGGTTCCCCATTACTGCGTCAAGACGGACCGTCTCGTCTCGTTTGTTTGCCAGGTTGGACGGATTCCTCTCCGGCGCGGCCCACCAGAACGAGGCCTCCCGGCGGGCATCCTCACCCCGGCCTTCGAGCTGGTGCAGGAGGTCGGATACGCCAAGCAGAGCGTCGAGGGCATCACGACCCGGGCCGGTGTCGGCAAGCAGACGATCTACCGCTGGTGGCCCTCCGAGAGGCGGTTCTCTTCGATCCCTTCCCCATGCTCAGCGAGCAACGAGACGACGGAGGAAGCGCTCTGCCCAACACGGGTGATCTGGAGGCAGATCTGAAGACGGTACCCCGGGTCACAGTCGAAAAGCTCAACGATCCGCGCTACGACGAGCCGATGCGCGCCCTGAACGCTGAGATCACCCATGATCCGCCGCTCGCCGCTCTCTACGCGGAACGCCTGGACGGTCCGATGAGAGAGCTGAAGAAACAACGACTGCGCGGCGCCCAGCGGGCCGGGCAGGTGGCCGAGGACCTCGGCCTCGACGTTGCCGTCGACATGCCTTGGGGGCACCTGCTCAACCGATGGCTCCAGCGCAGCGGAGCGCTCACCTCCGACTATGCCGACAGCATCGTCGAGACCGCTCTCAACGGTCTGCGCTCGAGTCGCTGAGACTGCGAAGACGACTGTACGCCACGGTCACGCTGGTGCTCGCCGCGCTCCTACTATTCGCCCGGTGACCGACCCGGACGAGATCGAGTTCTTCCTCGCCCATGCCCTGCTCAGCACGCCGATCTCGGCCAGTTCCTCCAGCGCGACCGCACTGTCCTCA
Organism: Nonomuraea sp. NPDC052129; assembly: GCF_040680095.1. NCBI lineage: Bacteria > Bacillati > Actinomycetota > Actinomycetes > Streptosporangiales > Streptosporangiaceae > Nonomuraea > Nonomuraea sp. NPDC052129. The sequence goes on from NZ_JBFAVX010000004.1 coordinate 394,300, forward strand.
CCTGCGGATCGAGCGATTTCAAGATCAAATAAGTTCAAGCATTCAAGAGTTTCTGTGGCGATGATTTACCAGACCTGTAGACGGATCGTCAGGGCCCGACATAGATGATCTCTCCTGTTTCGCATCAATGTAGTAGGCATCGTCACCGTCCCCTCCGGATCCCATTTTCAGGAGATCGCGGCCGTCAACCCTCTCGATGCCGCGACCAGCTGCTTCCGAAGCCGAGAAGAGGATGTGTCCCACAGGAAGGCCGACCGAAGAAAGGTACTGTTTCTCACGCACACGACGTATTCGATTGAATAGCGGTGGTTTGCCATCAACGCTCCTGCCCAACCCGCCATCCGGGTGGGCGACGGGCCAACGGCAACATCGGGGCGAGCAAATCATCCCCGATCGCGCTCAAGGCGCCCGCCGCGTTCAGGCTCGTTGCCGCAGGCGGGACAAACGGCGCCGCCTGATGATGCTTTCGACCACGATCAGATTGACGATCCAGCCCAGGGTCTGACCGACCGGAATCATCGAGGTCGCGACTTCTCCCATCGATCCCGCCTCGGCTCCGCCGAAGGGAATCTGGGCCAGCAGTAGCAGGGGGACATCGAGGCGGCTGTTGTCGATATCGAGGCCCAGGTACGGATAGATGAGAACCAGGCTGACGATGATCGCCACGATGAACATCAGCCATGCCGTTCGTCTCCGCATATCCGGAGTCTTGTAGGCACGGTCGGCTCCGGCATCCGCCTCTCGATGGTCGATGCGGTACACCGATTGGCGTACGGACCCGCTGTCAAACGATGAATCTGCGTGGTCAGCCGCTGCCGCCGGGAGAGACCAGGCCGGTCTCGTAGGCGACCACCACGGCCTGGACGCGGTCGCGCAGGTCGAGCTTGGACAGGACGCTCGCGACGTGAGTCTTCACCGTGGCCACGCTGAGGGTCAGCCGGTCGGCGAGTTCGGCGTTGCTCAGGCCGGTGGCGAGCAGGCGCAGCACGTCCAGTTCCCGAGGCGTCAGGTCGGCCAGATCGCGGTGGAGGGTAGCCTTCGCCTCGTCGCGGCGGGCGAAACGCTCGACCAGGCGGCGGGTGATGGTGGGCGCGAGCAGGGCGTCGCCGGAGCGCACCAGACGTACCGCAGCCACCAGGTGTTCGGGTGAGACGTCCTTGAGCAGGAAGCCGCTCGCCCCCGCGGCGAGCGCGGCGTACACGTAGTGGTCGAGGTCATAGGTGGTGAGGATCAGCACGCGGGTGTCCTCGACACCGGACGCGAGGATCCGCCGGGTGGCTTCGAGGCCGTCCATCTGCGGCATCCGGATGTCCATGAGCACGACGTCGGGCCTGGTACGGCGGACCACGGCGACGGCTTCGTCCCCGTTGGCGGCCTCGGCCGCCACTTCGATGCCGTTGGCGGTGAGGATCATGCGGAATCCCGTGCGTACCAGCGCCTGATCGTCGGCGATGACGGCGCGCAACTGCTCGGTCATGCGGTCCTCCACGGGACGCGGGCCTTGATTCGGAATCCGCCCCCGGCCGTCCGTCCGGCGTCCAGGGTCCCGCCGTAGACGGCGAGCCGCTCGCGCAACCCGATCAGCCCTCTGCCGTCGCCGGTCCGCGGCCCGGCTCCGCGTGTCCCGCCGGTGTCGCCCACCTCGATCTCCAGCCAGTCGCCGTCATGCCCGATCGTCACGGACGCGGCGGCCCCGGGCGCGTGCTTGATCGTGTTGGTGAGGGCTTCCTGTACGACGCGGTAGGCGGCGAGGTCGACCCCGGGAGGCAATGGCCCAGGTGGCGACACCGCGATGCGCACCCGCACCCCGGCGGCGCGGACTCGTTCCACCAGGCCGTCGAGCTGTTCGAGCCCGGGTTGGGGTTCGAGGCCGTCGGACGGCCCGTCGAGGCGTTCGCCGCCCGGGCCGGCGAGCAGGCCCATGACATGGCGCAGCTCGGCCATGGCGGCCCGGCCGCCGGACTCGATCGCGAGCAGTGCCTGCTTCGACTGCTCCGGCTCCACGTCCATCACGCTGCGGGCCGCGCCGGCCTGGATCACCATCACGTTGACATTGTGGGTCACCACATCGTGGAGCTCGGCGGCGATCCGGGAGCGCTCCTCGGTGACAGCCCTGCGCATGGCGTCCGCCTGCTCCTGCCGCAGCGCGGTGAGCCGGTGGCGGCTGGCTCCCAGCTGTCGCCGCCAGAAACGGATGAAGCACCCGAGGGCGCCGACGCTCAGCAGGACGAAGAACGGCCCCATCCAGCCCGGCAGCACGGGCGCGATGTTCCCGAACCCGGCACCGGCGAGCCCGGCCGCGCACACGAGGCCACCCATCGCCAGGATTCGGTGACGGCTGTGGGCGGCGGCGCCGTACGCGGCGATGGCGCAGGTCAGCACGGTGATCCAGGTCGCGTCCTCGTGTGTGGCCCGCGCCGCGGCCAGCACCATCCAGAAGGTGATGAGCGGGTATCGGCGCCGCGCCGCCAGCGGCAACGTCGTCAGCGCCACAAGGAACGCGGGCGCCTCGTGGGACGACAGCGGACCGGTGAACAGGACACTGGAAGGTAGTGGGCGCTCGGCTGGAGGGAGAGGTCGGAGCCGCAAGTGCTCGATCGCTTCGGGCTGATTCGCGATAGGGCCGATCGCCGGAAGTTTCGCCGATGCGGCCACCGCGATGACCGTGAGGACGACAGCGAACGCCACGTCGGCGGCGAGGGATCGGCGAGAGAGCACCGGCGTGGTGTCCCGATCCGAGTAGTCCTCGTTCAGCCGGTTGTACAGGTCGAGCCCATGCCGCCACCACGGCCGTCGTTCACCGATTTCCACCGGCACATTGTCACGCGTGCCCCATTCATCCCGCATCGGCCGTCGTGATGGGTTTCACGGTCTTCGGGACTAGATCGCAGGGATGACCCGGCGGCGTCTCGTTCTCAGGCGGGAGGTGATCCCGGTATCACGGCCGAAGCGCGCCGGCATGAGCAGTGCCTAGTTTCGTTCCCGGCACAGCCGCGCCCCGACGATCGAGGCGCTGCCTCTATACAGGAGGACATAGCGTGACGACTGTCCTGCGGGCCCAGGCGTTGGGCAAGAAGTACGGCAAACGCTGGGCACTGCGCGAGTGCACCATCGACATCCCGGCGGGCCACATCGTGGGGCTGGTGGGTCCCAACGGAGCCGGCAAGTCCACCCTGCTGAAGCTGGCCTGCGGCCAGCTCGAACCGACCGCGGGCGGCATCACCGTGCTCGGCGGCCGGCCGGGCAGCACGCCGGCGCAGCTGGCCAAGGTCGGGTTCGTCGCCCAGGAGACCCCCGTCTACGCGGGCCTGACCGTCGCCGAACACCTGCGGTTAGGAGCGCGGCTCAACCCCCGATGGGACGACGGCATGGCACGGGAACGCCTCGCGCGGCTCGGGCTCGACCCCGCCCAGAAGGCGGGCAAGCTGTCGGGCGGCCAGCGCGCTCAGCTCGCCCTCGCTCTGGGCCTGGCCAAACGGCCCGAGCTGCTGATCCTGGACGAGCCCGCGGCCGCGCTCGACCCGCTGGCCCGTCACGAGTTCATGCGGGGGCTGATGGAGGCCGCCGTCGAGCACAAGCTGAGCGTGGTGCTCTCCTCTCATCTGGTCTCCGACCTGGAACGGGTCTGCGACTACCTGATCGTGCTCGTCGACTCCAACGTTCAGATCGCCGGGAAGACCGATCATCTGCTGGCCACCCATCACCGGTTCACCGGCCCCCGCCGCGATCCCGACCGGCTGCCCGCCGACGGGCACGTGGTCTCCGCCCGGCACGCCGACGGGCAGAGCACATTCGTGATCCGCGCCGAAGCGCCGATCCACGATCCCGCTTACCCGATCAGCCGGCTCGGCCTGGAGGAACTCGTCCTGGCCTACCTGGACAAGCGCACCGCCGGTGCCGCCCTGGAGGTGTCGCGATGATCTGGCTGACCTGGCGGCAGCTGCGCGGCTCGGCCGCGATGACGGCCGCCGTCCTCGCCATCCTCACCGCCGTGCTGGCTCTGACCGGCCCGGATCTGGCCTCCCGCTACGCCGCCGGGATCGCGGGCTGCACCCCGGACGACACCTGCGACGACTTCTTCAACCGTTTCTTCGACGAGTACCAGATCCCCTTCCTGGCCCTCACCCTCGTCGTGCTGATCCTCCCGGCGCTGATCGGGCTCTTCTGGGGAGCACCGCTGATCACCCGCGAGCTGGAGGCGGGCACGCACCTGTTGGTGTGGAACCAGAGCGTCACCCGCGGCCGTTGGCTGGCGGTCAAGCTCGGGCTCATCGGCCTGGCGGCCATGGTCGCCGCCGGCGTGTGCGGCCTCGCGGTGACCTGGTGGTCCGACCCGCTGGACAAGTCCGCCGTTCCGGAGATGGCCCAGATGTCTCCCCTGGTGTTCAGCGCGCGCGGCATCGCCCCGATCGGGTACGCGGCCTTCGCCTTCGTCCTCGGTGTGACCGTGGGCGTGCTGGTACGCCGCACGCTGCCCGCGATGGCCCTCACCCTGGTCGCTTTCGCGGCGATCCAGCTGGCCATGCCGCTGCTGGTCCGGCCCGACCTGATGCCCCCGGTCACGTCGACTTTCGAGCTCGGCCGGACGAACGTCAACGGCCTCGTGCCGCAAGGGCAGGAAGGCGGCGGCATGCAGATCTTCCTGAGTACGTCGGCCGTGCCCGGCCACGCGGGCGCCTGGGTCCTGTCCAGCGATCTCCTCGATCCCTCCGGACGTACCGTCGTCGGCGTCGATGGAGCTTCCGGGCCGTCCTCAACGATCGCGCGGTCCATCCCGGTCTCCACGACGTCGGGCCCCTGCGCACCAGCAGGAGCACAGGGCAGGGACGCGTGCGTAGCGGAGATCAACCGGCTCGGCTACCGGCAACAGGCGACCTACCAGCCCTTGGAGCGCTTCTGGCCCTTCCAGTGGATCGAGACCGGGATCTACGCCCTGCTCACCCTCGGCCTCACCTGGCTCGGCTTCCGGCGGGTACGGAGAGGCATGTCATGACGGTCGTCAGGATCGCGGCCGCCGGGCTCGCCCTCCTCCTGGCGGCGGCCTGCACGGCGCCGGCTCCGCCGCGCGGCGCGGCGGGCACGACGGCGGGCACGGTCTGCGCGCCGCCCCAGGGTGCGCCCGAGGCGGAGACGCCCACCACGATCGACGTCATCGAGCAGGCGTACTTCTGCATCCTCGGCAACTACTACAGCGGCGCCACGCTGGACGCCCGCGCGTTGCTGACCGCCGGATTCACCGCCTTGACCCGGGAGCTCAACCGCGATGGGCGCGACCTGCCCGGAGCTGCCATGCCGGCGCTGACCGGCGACAGGAAGGCCGACTGGGCCGCTTTCAAGATCGTCTACCAGAAGATCACCGATCGGGTGCCCGACCTGCGCGATCGGCTGGCCGTCGTCACCCTCGAAGCCATCGTGGCCGCCCTCGGCGACGACCAGGCCGGCTGGACGCACGACGTCAAGCAGTCGCCGGACTACTACGACGGCGACGGCTACGGCCTGGGTCTCGCGGCGAACGTCGACGCTTCGCAGGCCGACGGCGACCTCGGCGTCGCCGTATCGCCGCTGTTCATCACCACCGTGCTCGGTGGCGCGGCGCGGGCCGCCGGGCTGCGCCCGGGCGACATCATCGAATCGATCAACGAATCGACGCCCTTCATCGATGGCAAGGCCACCCCCGCGATAGCCGCCCTCTACTCCCGGTATCCGGAGGCGCGCCCCGTCCGGCTGCGCCTCCTGCGGCAGAGCACCGGCCGCCGCTGGAGCGTGACGCTCCAACCCGGCCTCTACCAGCGGGATCTGGCCGCTCTGCAAGTGGTGCGGTCGAAGCTGCTGAACGACGACATCGCCTACGTACGCGTAACCGAATTCGTACCCGACTCCGCGGACCGGGTCCTGCGGGCGATCTCCAGTCTGCGAAAAGGCCGGACGCTGTCCGGCGTCGTGCTGGACCTGCGCGGCAACAGCGACGGAAGTCCCGTGGAGACGACCCGGCTGCTGAGCGCGTTCGTCCACGGCAAGGTCACCGCCTACCACTGCACCGTGGCCGGCACGTGCGCGGCATCGCGGACCGACGACACCGTCGAGCTGCTCAACCTGCCGCTGGTGGTGCTCACCGACCGCGGCTGCGCCTCGGCGTGCGAGCACTTCAGCTCCGCCGTCAAGGATCTACGTCTCGGCCGGTTGGTCGGGACGCGGACCGCCGGTGTGATCTCCGGCCCGGCGCAGGCGTACCGCCTCCGCAACAACACCCTGCTGAGCTTTCCCGCCACACACCACCTGGGGCCGAGCCGCGAGGTCATCGACCGGATCGGAGTGCCGCCCGACCACTACGTGCCCCTGAGCCCCGAGAACGCGGCCGCCGGGCGTGACCCCGCCCTGGCCAAGGCCCTGGCCCTGCTGCACCAGTGAAGGGACCCTCCATGAGACAGATCCTGGCCGTCGCCGCGGGATTGGCCGTCCTCGCCGCGTCCGCCTGCTCCGCCCCCACGCCGCCCCGATCCGCCGCCTCGTCGGCCCCGCCGACCGGCCCGGCCACCCTGCCCGCCCCCACCGGCTCCCACCCGGTCGGCACCAGCGCCCTGTACCTGAAGGACAGCTCCCGCCCCGACCCCTGGAACCTCGACGCCAAAGCCAGAGAGCTCAAGGTCACCCTGTGGTATCCGACCGCGCGGCACGACGGGCAGCGCGCGCCGTACATGACACCCAAGGAATCGGAACTCCTCCTGATGGGCTCCAAGATCGCGAGTGCGCCGTACGACACGCTGAGCAAGACCCGGACGAACGCCATCGAGGACGCCGAACCCGCAGGAAAGAGGCTGCCGCTGGTGGTGCTCTCACCCGGCTTCACCAAGCCGATGAGCACCCTCACCTCCCTGGCCGAGGACCTGGCCAGCCGCGGGTACGTCGTGGCCGGGATCGACCACACCTACGAAAGCTACGCCACCACCTTCCCCGACGGGCGGGTCGCCGAATGCCTCGCCTGCGACAGCAACTCCGACCCCGGCTTCGGCGCCGGACTGGTCCAGGGCCGGGCCGCCGACGTCTCGTTCGTGCTCGACCAACTGCCCGCGAAGTGGGACGGTTCCGACCGGATCGACCGCTCTCGCATCGCGATGGTCGGTCAGTCGATCGGCGGGTCCAGCGCCATGGCGACCATGCTCGAAGACCCCCGAGTGCGGGCCGGGGTCGACATGGACGGCACCGCGTACGCCCGGATCCCCAAGAGCGGGTTCTCCCGGCCGTTCATGTTCCTGGGTTCGGCGCAGCACGTCTCCGGAGGCCCCGCCCCCACGTGGGACCGCGATTGGAAGCTGCTCACCGGATGGAAGCGCTGGATCGTGCTGACGGGCACCGAACATCAGTCCTTCACCGACACCCCGCTGCTGTCGGACGCCCTCGGCATCAAGCCCCTCCCCGGCATCCTGCCCGCGACCCGTGCCGCCGAGCTCACCCGTACGTACGTGGCGGCCTTCCTCGACCGGCACCTGAAGGGGCGGCGACAGCCCCTCCTGGACAGACCGTCCTCGCGCTACCCCGAGGTCAAATTCTGCCCCGCGACCTGCGCTCAATCCTGAGGGAAGTGGCTTGTTCCTGGCGGTGCTGAGAGGGCTACGGAGCCCACCCCAGAGAGCACGCCGAGCCGCCGGGGCGTGAAGCGCCCACCCGCGAAGTCATTATGAGAGCTACCGGATCTCCCAACAAAACGGGAATTGTGCGCGTCATAGCGATCAACACCTCTCAGGAAGGTCGTCGACATGGACGCCACCCCCAAGAAGCTTTTCGCCATCGCCACGACAGCCGTCATGGCGCTGTCCCTGACCGCCGCCCCCGCCTCGGCGGCGAGCAGTGCGAGCAGGTCGCGTCTGATGAACGCCGCCACCGAACTCTGCCTGGCCGTAGGCAAGAGCGAAGTACGGGCCGGCAAGAAGGTCATCCAGTGGACCTGCTCCACCAACAAGGACCAGCAGTGGATCTACCGCAAGCGCAAGGTCATCAACGCCAAGACCGGCATGTGCCTGGCGATCGCACGCGGCGTCCAGGTCAAGGGCAAGTACGCGATCCAGTGGCCCTGCACCGACGGCGGAACCGAGCAAGAGTGGATCTACGACGAGCACCAGAGACTGCGCAACCGAGCCACCGACATGTGCCTGGCGGTCGGCAAGGCCGACCGCAAGCCGGGCAAATGGATCATCCAGTGGACCTGCCGGGACTCCGCCGACCAGGCCTGGCTGATGCGCTAGCACCGTGGCCGGCGTCGGCGGCCGACTTCCCGGAAAATTCTGCGAAAAAGTCCGGGAGGAAGTGTCGGATCGGGGCGGTGGTGTTCGTAGCAGGGGTGAGGCCGCCCGCAAGGGGCGGCGCCAAGGCAAAGGAGAGCCGCAGGTGCACGGCAGTGGCATCATGACCCAGTGGCCGCTGGAGAACGCCCTGGTCGACGAGATGACCGGCCGGCCGGGCGCCCGCGCTATGCGACGGCCCGAAGTCCCAACCACCGAACCACGCTGTCTTGACACCACAGGGGATGATCTTCAGATGCGTTACCTGGTTTCCGTGATCGATGACAAAAGCAATCCCGGTAGCACGGACAGGCAGCCTGCCATCAGCGCGTTCAACGAACGACTGATCGCCGAGGGCTACTGGGTTTTCGCGGGCGGACTCGCGGACACCGACGCGGCCACGGTCATCGACAACCGGGGCGAGCAGGCGGTGTTCAGCGACGGGCCTTTCGTGGAGTCGAAGGAGTACCTCGCCGGCGTCTGGGTGTGGGAGGCCCCCGATCTGGATGTGGCGCTCAAGCTCGCCGCCGAGGCGTCGAAGATCTGCGATCGGAAGATCGAGGTGCGGCCGTTCCAGTGAGCGACGTCGAAGAGGCGATCACCCGGGCCCACCACGACGAGTGGGCTCGGGTGGTGGCCGCCCTGACCAGGCGTTTCGGTGACCTCGACATCGCCGAGGAGGCGGCGGCCGAGGCGTTCACGACCGCCGTCGAGCGGTGGCGGGCCGACGGCCTGCCCCCCAACCCCGGCGCCTGGCTGACCACCACCGCCAATCGCAAGGCCATCGACCGGATCCGGCGCGAGAACAAACGCGACGACAAGCACAAGGAGGCCCAGATGGTGTACGACGACGACCCGCCCAAGTCGCTGGGCGCCATCGACGACGACCGACTCCGGCTGATCTTCACCTGCTGTCACCCGGCGTTGGCGGTGGAAGCGCGCGTGGCGTTGACGCTGCGGATGGTCGGCGGTCTGACCGTGCCCGAGATCGCCCGTGCCTTCCTGGTGCAGGGGACCACCTTGGAGCAGCGGATCACCCGCGCGAAGGCCAAGATCAAGGCGGCTCGCATCCCCTATCGGATGCCGTCCGCCGACGATCTGCCGGCTCGTGTCTCCGGTGTCCTGGCCGTCCTGTTCCTCGTCTTCAACGAGGGCTACCTGGCCAGCGGCCCCGACACCGATCCCGTACGACACGACCTGACCACCGAGGCGATCCGGCTCACCCGCCTGATCCGCGCGCTCCTGCCGCAGGACGGAGAAGTGGCCGGGCTGCTGGCGCTGATGCTGCTCATCGAGGCCCGCCGCACCGCCCGGGTCTCGGCCGGCGGCGAACTGGTCCCCCTGGCCGAGCAGGACCGCGGCGCCTGGGACGCGGAACTGATCGCCGAAGGTCATCGGCTGGTGCGCGAGCGCCTGGCCGCTGCCGCCGCCGGGGTGGCCCCGGGCCGCTATCAGATTCTCGCGGCGATCAACGCGGTGCACACCTCCGCCCGCGACATCCGCGACACCGACTGGTCGCAGGTCCTCGCCCTCTACGACCAGCTCGTCCGCCTCGACCCCTCGCCGATCATCGCCCTCAACCGGGCCATCGCCGTGGCCGAGCTCGACGGGCCGGAGGTGGCGCTGGCCATCGTTGACCGCCTCGCCGAGGCGTTGGCCGGCTATCACGCCTACCACGCCACCCGCGCCGACCTGCTGCGCCGGCTGGGCCAAAGTCAGCAGTCACGCGCGGCCTACGACCGGGCCATCGAGCTGGCCGGCAACACCGGCGAGACCGCCTACCTCACCCGCCGCCGCGACCAACTGCAGTAGCGCCCGCGTTTGAAGCGCTCCATGCCGGAGATCCCGGAAAGTCGCACGCCAATGGAGACGCCGTCCCGGCCGGCCGATCGTCGCCCTGATGCCCCGCGAGGCACCATAGGCCGACGAAGCCGGCCGTCGAGCTCTTTGAGGTCGACGGCCGGCTTTAGACGCACAAACGCCGGTGGAGATACTTCGCGCTGCCGATCCTGTACGGCGACCGCCTGGTGGGCGAACTCGACGCCACCACCGACAGCGGCGGGCCACCGAACGCTTAGTTCTTGCTCCAGATCGTCGCGTAGACGTTGTCCTCGACGTTCGTGACGATGGGGTGGTAGCCCAGCCCCTTCAGCTCAAGGGACTTGAGCTTGTAGGTCACGCTGGACAGCTGCAAGTATTCCTTCAGGCCGGTCGAGTTGGTCTTGCCCCACACGGTGGTGTAGAGCTTGCCGGGCTCGATGGCCATGGCGACCGGGCTCAGACCCTGCTTCGCCCGCGCCAGGAGCTCCCTGCCGCGCTGCTCCACGGTCTGGCCGGTGGTCACTTGGAGGGTTCCCGTGACGGCTCCGGCAGCCCAAACGGCCGTGTAGAGCGGCTTCTCGGCCGTGCCGTACACGTCCAGCGAGGAAATCTGGTAACCGGCGGCGCCGAGCTGGGTGTTGACGGTCGCCAAGGCTTCCTTGGTCAAGTTGGTCTTGGACTGGAGCTTGCGCGTGGTCTTCTCGAAGACCGCCGCGAAGATGGCGCCCGTGCCCGTGCCCGTACCGGTGATCATGGTGGGCTGGAAGCCCAGCTGCTGCTGTTCGGTGATGCGCTTCGGCAGGTCGGTGACCGACAGGTCCTGCAGGACGTTCACCTTGCGGGTGGCGTCCTTGACCCATACGGAGGTGTACTCCGGGTTGGCCGCGTTGGTCACGCTCAACGCCGAGGGAACGTAACCCGTACCCAGCAACTGCTTGATGCGCTGCAGGTGCGCGTTCTCGGTGAGTCCCTGGAGGGAGAGCCAGTTCAGCGGCAGGTTCTGGGCAGACTGGACGGTCTTGGCGGGCTGCTCGGCCATCGCCGGAGACGAGAGCGCCAGCAAGGGAGCCGTGACCGCCGCGAGAGCCGTGGTGACAGCGACGATTCTCGGAGTGTTCCTCATGGTCCTCCTTAGGTAAAGGTTGTCCCAAAAACGGGGCAAGAAGTGACCATAACAGGGAATGAGCGAAACTTGACCATCTGTCACCATGATCGTGACAACGATGTGTCAAGAAGGCGGGTGCCGAGCGGCCACAACCAGAGGAACCTTCATGTTTTGGCCGGTCACCGTCGCGCCCAACCCACGCTCTCAGGTTTGCGTGGCTTGTGCGTGATTGGGGTGCCAGCTTGTGGCCTGAGGCCGGTCTCGCGCGGGAGCGGGCGGCGGCCGTCGGTGCTGTCCCCTACCATCGTCGGCCATGAAGATCATCGACACGACGGAGCGCGCCGTTTTGGACGCGCTGGGCCAGACCGAGTTCGTGCCCGCGCGCGACCTGCCTCCGTTACGGGCCGCGCTGCAAGAGCTGGAACGCGCCCACGGCGTCACCGAGGCGCACCGGCTCGCGACCGAGTGGATCCGCGAGCGCGGGGCTCTGCTGCGCCATCCCGACGTGCACCGCGTCGAGATCACCTCGCAAGCGCTCAGCCCGTCCGGCCGTTACCTCGCGGTCGGCGACTTTGGCGGCGACAACTACGAGGCCGGGGCCACTCTGCAGATCTGGGAGGTCGCCACCGGCCGCTGCGTGAACGTCATCGACGGGATCGTGGGCGGGATCGGCTGGCCCGGGTACGGCGGGACGATCGAGTGGTCGGCCGACGAGACCCGGCTGGCCGTGGAGTACCGGGCCAGCAACGTCGGCGTGTGGGACCCCTTCGACGCCGACACCGAGCCGATCTCGACCGTCCGCCTCACCTACAACGGCCGTCCCGACCCGTTCGCGCTCTCCCCCGACGGGCTGCGCGCGTACGTCATGGACGAGGACTCCGAGACCTATGGCTCAATCGTGGAGTTCTCCAGCCTGGAGACCACGACGGTACCAGCGGTCAACGACGAGGAAGAGGAGGAAGAGGAGAACTTCGTCCTGGGGTGGCCCGTCTGGTCCCGGGACGGGAAGCGGCTGTACGGGAGCCGGCACGACGGGAGAGTCTGCTCAATCGACGTCGCCTCGGGGGAGGTCGCCTGGATCGTCCAGGGCGACGAGAACAGGTGGTGGCCGTCCGCCGCATGGAGCCGGGACGAGACCCTGCTGGCCTACCACCGCGGCGGCGAGCTGGTGATCGCGGACGCGGCGACCGGCCGCGACATCGCCACCGGCCCCGAGCATTTCTGCCAAACCGTTCACCTGTCCTGGGGGACGCGGCTCGCCGTCGTCATTCCCGCGGGGCACGACGTTGAACGCCCGCGCGTCGGGATCGTGGACCGTACCGGTCGGCACTGTTACGACCTCGACGTGGCGGTCCGGGCGCCGGGAGGCGACCTGGAGGTCGGGGCCTGGGCCTGGGCGCCCGACGGCGACCACGCCGCCTGCCTCACCGCCGACGGTCGAATCGAGGTCTGGTCACTGGACGATGAGCGCGCGGAGCGGCTGGGCGCGTTCGACGCTCCGAAGGGGGCCACTGGGCTGCACTGGGGCGCCGACGACGTACTGGTGGCAGTGGGGCCGACCGTGCTGCGCTTCCTGCGCGCGGACACCGGCGAGGTCATCGGCGACTTCACGCTGCTGCGGCAGCCCGTCGCGCCGCGCCCGCTGCTCCTTGACGGCGGCGACATCGGCGAAAGGGTACGGCGGGGGCCCAATCCCACGTTCGCGCTCGATGAGGAGACCTGGGCGGTCGCCTTCCCGGAGGGTGTCGTGATCGCCCCTCCCGAACGGGAAGAGGACTTGGCCGCGGTGCTCGCGTGGGCGGTGGACCACCGCTACGCGTGGCCGGTTCACTGGGGACGGCTGGACGTCTTCCCCGACGCGTCCGCCGCGGCGGAACGCGTTCACGAGCCACTGCGCGAGGACTTGGAGCCGTTCCGCGAACGTACCGCGCGTGTGCGGGAACCCGAGGAGTGGCCACCACCCGGCCCGGCCACGGTGGACGACCTGTTCCGGGCCTTCCTCGAACTGGTCACGGCGTACGGCGTGGACGAGCACCCGTGGTCCGGCGAGGCTCTCCACGAGGCGGCCCTCATCCGGGCCCGGCGCGGCGAGCCGGACGGCGTCCGCGCGCTGGTCAAGGCGTGCCCGGAGGGTCGCCGCCCGTTCGTGGCGGCCGCGGCCGCCATGGTCCTGACGGCCGCGGGGCTACCGGACGACGCGCGCTCGCTCTTCGCCGATTACGAGGCGGCCTGCGAGGGCCTTTGGGGGGAGCCGGTGTGGTTGGCGATGATGTGGGGCAGCCAGGCGCGTGCCGGTGCCGCCGTGGGCGGGGCGTACGCGGCGCAGGGCGACCGGGAACGCGCGGACCGGTGGTTCGAGAGGGCGCGCGAGGCACTGCGCGAGCAGCATGACGCGTGGGACCATCGCCTGCCGGTCGTGTGGGCGCTGCTGGAGTGCGGGCGGGAGGACGAGGCGCGAGCCCTGCTGGACGAGGGCACCGGCGACCCCGGCGGCGGCGCCGGCGTTCCGTTCGTCGGTTACGCGTTGCGCAAGGGCAGGGCCGACCTCGCCGAACGAATCCTGCGTGACGCGGAGGACTGGTTCGGCGAGTGGACGGTGGTGCACCTTCTCCGGCAGTACGGGCAGACAGAGCTGCTGCGCGAATGGGCCGAGCGCAACCGCCTCGCGGTCGTGGAACCGAGGGAGCGGGCGGACGAGGACCTCGCCCGCAGATACGCGGAGATCGCCCGGATCCCTCCGGCCCAGCGGCAGGGGCCGACCGTGGATCTGCTCCTGCGGGCGGCCGAGCAGCGGCGGCTCAGCGCGGTGCTCGACCTGCTCCCGAAGGTACCGATGCCGTCATTCGGCGGGATCAGCTCGCATGACCGGCCGTACGCCGCGTTCAGCGCGCTGCGAATCGTCACGACCGGGGTCGACCACGAGACCTGGTGACAGTCAGCGGGTGTCCAGCGTTACTCCCACTCGATGGTGCCCGGCGGCTTGCTCGTCACATCGAGCACCACCCGGTTCACGTCGCGGACCTCGTTCGTGATCCGGGTGGAGATCCGGGACAGCACGTCATAAGGCACCCGCGACCAGTCGGCCGTCATCGCGTCCTCCGACGTCACCGGCCGCAGCACCACCGGATGCCCGTAGGTACGCCCATCCCCCTGCACGCCCACCGACCGGACATCGGCCAACAGCACCACCGGGCACTGCCAGATCTCCCGGTCGAGGCCGGCGCGCGACAGCTCCTCGCGGGCGATCGCGTCGGCCTCGCGCAGCAGGTCGAGGCGTTCCCGGGTGACCTCGCCGACGATGCGGATGCCGAGGCCGGGGCCGGGGAACGGCTGGCGCCAGACCATCGCCGCCGGCAGGCCGAGCTCCTCGCCCGCCCGGCGCACCTCGTCCTTGAACAGGGTCCGCAGCGGCTCCACGAGCTTGAACTGCAGGTCCTCCGGCAGGCCGCCGACGTTGTGGTGGGACTTGATGTTGGCGGTGCCCGTGCCGCCGCCGGATTCGACCACGTCGGGGTAGAGCGTGCCCTGCACCAGGAAGTCGACGGGGCCGTCGGCCATGATGGCGCGCTGCTCGTCCTCGAAGACCCGGATGAACTCGCGGCCGATGATCTTGCGCTTCTCCTCGGGGTCGCTGACGCCTTCGAGGGCCTTGAGGAAGCGGTCGGCGGCGTCGACGACGCGGAGCTTGACGCCCGTGGCACGGACGAAGTCGCGCTCGACCTGCTCGGCCTCGCCCTTGCGCAGCAGGCCGTGGTCGACGAACACGCAGGTCAGCCGGTCGCCGATGGCTCGCTGGACCATCGCGCCGGCCACCGCCGAGTCGACGCCGCCGGACAGCGCGCAGATCGCCCGGCCGTCGCCCACCTGCCGGCGGACCGCCTCGACGGCGTCTTCGACGATGTTGAGCATGGTCCAGGTCGGGCGGCAGCCCGCCGCGTCGAGGAAGTGCTTGAGCACCGCCTGGCCGTGCTCGGAGTGGAGCACCTCGGGGTGGAACTGCACGCCGTAGAGACCGCGCCCGGTGTCCTCGAAGGCGGCGACCGGCGTCTGCTGGGTCGAGGCGGTCACCGTGAAGCCCTCGGGGGCGGTGGCCACGCTGTCGCCGTGGGACATCCAGACCTTCTGCGCGGCGGGCAGCCCGGCGAAGATCACGCCCTCGCTGAGCACGTCGAGGTCGGTGCCGCCGTATTCGGCGACGCCCGTCTGGGCGACCTCGCCGCCCAGCGCCTGGGCCATGGCCTGGAAGCCGTAGCAGATGCCGAACGTCGGCACCCCCGTCGAGAACAGCCCCTGGGGCACGGCGGGCGCGCCCTCGGCGTAGACCGAGGAGGGCCCGCCGGACAGGATGATCGCCTTCGGCTTCTTGGCCAGCATCTCCTCGACCGGCATCGTCGAGGGGACGATCTCGGAGAAGACGTGGCACTCACGGACCCGCCTGGCTATCAGCTGCGCGTATTGCGCGCCGAAGTCGACGACGAGCACTGTGTCGAACTCAGACACCGAGAGGACCCCCCAAAGCGAATGCGGTGCTCCAAGTGTATCGGGGGGTGGCCCCAGAGAATGCTCCCGACCAGCCCGGGGCTGATCCTAGAGGATGCCGCCGATCAGCCCCAGCGGCGGTGAGCCCAGGTCGAACAGGGCCTTGTGGAAGCGCCGCAGCGTGAAGCCCGCGCCCCATTCCTTGCGCGCCTGCTCGCGCAGGTCGAGGATGAGCAGCTTGCCCCAGGTGTAGCGGCCGTAGGTGGGGTCGAACGTGGCCCGCCTCGCCTCCGACAGCGCGGCCGGTCCGGCCAGGTGGGTGTCGGACCCGAAACGCCGGGCGCCGTCCTCGACCGTCATCTGCCCGGTGTGTACGCCGATGGCGCAGGCCAGCCGGGTGACCCGGATCAACGCCTCCATCCAGACCCCGATCTCGACGCGCGGATCCTGGGCCTCGAACCCCTCCTCGACGCAGAGCTCCTCGGCGTAATGCGCCCAGCCCTCGGCGAACGCCATCGAGTGCAGCAGCCGCCGCACGTCCGAGCCGGCCCGGCGCAGGGCGCGGCCATGCGAGAAGTGCCCGGGAGCGACCTCGTGCACGTTGATCGCGGGCAGCGTGGTGTCGCTGAACACCTCCAGCCACTCCTCGGCGTCCTGCGCGGGCCAAGCGGGGTCGGGCGGGGTGATGTGGTACCAGGAGGGGCCCTCCGGTTCGCCGGGAGAGTTCCACGACATCATCGCCATCCCCCAGCGGCGCGACGGCGGCGCCAGGCCGACCAGGCACTCGCCGTCGTGGTAAGGCACCAGGTCCTTCTCGCGAGTGAACGCGATGGCCTTCTCGGTGCCGATCCTGGCCGCCTCGATGACGCCGTCGGCGTCGGGGTGCTGCTTGACCAGCTCGCGTACGACCTCCAGCGGCGCCTCGTCCCGCCGCCCCAGCTTGGCGCAGGACTCGGTGAGCAGGGCCATGAGCCGGTCGCGCTCGGCGTCGGCGCGCTCGGCCAGCCTGCCCAGGTCGACGGAGAGCCCTTCGGTGTCGCCCATCAGCCGGGCCAGCGCGTCGCCGCCGAGCGACGCGTCGGGGTCGCCGACCGCCGCCGCCCGCTCGATGTGCGCGACCAGCAGGCCGTGCGCGTCGAGCGCGGCCTCGTCCGTGACACCGGCGGCCAGTCCCTGTACGGGTGCGACCAGCGACCTCGCGACGGGCGCGCTGACCCGGTCGAGCGCGGCGATCGCGTATGTCACCGCCTCCGGCCAGCGCGCCAGGTGCGCGGCCTTGGCGGCCTCGCGCTCGGCCTCCGGCGCGTAGTCACGGTCATAGCAGGCCAGGTCGAGGTTCGCCAGGTGCGGCAGCGGATTGCTCCGGTGCAACTCCAGCTCGCCGTACTGGGTACGCAGGCCGTCCTCGAAGACCCGCAGATGCGCCGAGTCGTACGGGTCGGCGGGTGCGGCGCCCTCTCCAAGCCGCGCCAGCCCGGCCCGTACGCCTTCCGGCGACAGGTCCTGGATCTTGCCGTCGTACTCGTGCCTGCCGCCCGATTCGCGCGCGTCGGCGACGTTCAGATCCGTGATGGCGCGGAGCCTGGGGTCGAGTTCCGTCATGTCGCCGACGCTAGCGCACAGGAGCCCAAAAGGATCCGGCCGATCAGCCGCCGTGCAGGGCCTCGATCGCGTCCAGCAGGTCTTCGAGCGTGGTGTCGTCCGTGGCCGGGGCCATGACCGTGACGCGTAGGTGGCGGACGCCGTCGAGCTCGGCCGAGGTGAGATAGAAGGCGCCGTCCGCCATGAGGCGCTCGCGCAGGTCCGCATGGTCGGCGTCGCCGTACCGGAAGCAGACGATGTTGCTCTCCGGCTCGTACGGCAGCGCGAACCCCGGCCGCCGGCGGGCCAGCTCCCAGAAGCGGTGGGCCGTGGCGTACTGGCGTGCGACGTAGTCGCCCAGGCCGCGCTCGCCGCGCCAGGCCAGGTTCAGGAAGATCTTGAGTCCGAGCTCGGCCTTGGTGCACTCGACCGTGCGGCCGATGAGGTCGAAGCCGCGCTCGCCGTAGAACAGGTAGCTGGCCTCCTGCTTGAAGGCCGCGTCGAGGTCGTTCTCCCTGCGTACGAGGACGGCGGCGGCCAGGGAAGAGGTACGGAGCATCTTGTGCGCGTCCCAGATGACCGAGTCGGCCAGCTCGATGCCGTCGAGCAGGTGCGCGTGCTCCTCTGCGAGCAGGGCGGAGGCGCCGTGCGCGCCGTCCACGTGGAACCAGACGTCCCGCTCGCGGCACCACTCGCCGATGGCGCGCAGGTCGTCGTACAGGCCGGTGCCTGTGGCGCAGGCGGCCGCGACCAGCGCCATCACCCTACGTCCCGAAATATCCGGTAATTTCGTGATGTCTATCCGGCCGAGGTGGTCCGTCGCCAGCGGCACCATGGCCCGCTGCCCCAGCCCGAGGATCGAGGCCGCCCGCGACACCGAGTAGTGCGCCGACGCGGGCGCGAGGATCACCAGGTCGCCGGGCACACCGTCCTCCCATGCCTCGGGTACGGCCCGCGCCCGCGCCGCCAGCAGCGCCGTCAGGTTGGCCAGCGAGCCACCATGAGTGAGCACCCCACCACCCGCCGGGAACCCCACCTTGGCCAGCATCCACCTCAGCACCTCGAACTCCACCGTGGCCGCCGCCGCGCCCATCTCATAGATCGCCATCGGGTTGTTCGTGGCGCCATGGATGAAGTCGGCCAGCGCGGCGGGGAAGTCGGGCGAGGCGCTCTGGTGGCCCAGGTAGGCGGGGTGGTGCAGCCGCGTCCCCTCGCCGAGGAAGGTCCGCAGGAAGTCCCGGAAGGTCTCGGGCGTCATGCCACCCTTGGCGATCAGCTCGCCGAGCCTCAGCCGTTCGGCCAGCTCACGAGGTGGGCGGCGGCTGATCACGGGCTCGTCACCGCGCTGGCTGCGGTCCACGTAGGCCGCCAGCTCACCGACCGTGATCCCGGCGGCTGCGGTGAACTCCTCGATGTTCCACATACCTCGAAATACTCGTCAATCGGATGGCGTACAACTAGCCTTGCCGAATTGAGGGATGGTAATCGTGCATAACGCCGAACTGGATTCGATCGACCTCGCAATCCTGGCCGAGTTGCAGAAGGACGCCCGGCTGCCCAACAAGGATCTCGCCGAGCGGCTCGGCGTCGCGCCCTCCACCGCGCTGGAACGCGTACGTTCGCTGCGCCGCCGTGGGGTCATCACCGCCTTCCGCGCCGCCGTCGACACGGCCCGGCTCGGCCGCCCGCTCCAGGCGCTGCTCGCCCTGCGCGTACGGCCGCACACCAGCCGGATCGTGGACCCGCTGCGTACGTTCGTGCTGGGGCTGCCGGAGACGATCACACTGTTCCACGTCGCGGGCACCGAGGACTTCCTGGTGCACGTGGCCGTGGCCGACGCCGACCACCTGCACCGGCTGGCCCTGGAGCGGTTCCTGATCCGTGCGGAGATCGTGCACCTGCACACCACCCTGATCTTCAAGACCGAGCACCAGCCCGTCCAGCGGCCGGCCGAAATGGGCTGAAGGAAGATCGCGACAGGTGTGACAATGATCCGCATGTCGCTCCGGATCACCACGCTCGCCGAACGTCCCGAGTTCGCGTCCGCGCTATGGGAGATGGATCACTCGTGGCGGATCTTCATGTTCAACGACCCGATCGCCGACCTGTTCTATCCCGTCGCGGCGACGGACTACGCCGACTATGTGCTGGTGGCCGATGACGACGCCGAGCCCGGCCGGATGGTGGCCAGGGCCTGCATGATCCCGTTCCCGGCCGGCGACGGCGGCTCGTTGCCCGACGACGGCTGGGACGGGGTGATCCGCCAAGGCTGGCTGGCCCGCAAGCTGGACCGCCCCCTTGACGCCGTCTCCGCGCTTGAGATCACCGTCAGGAAAGACCTGCTGGGCTCGGGGGTGTCGCCGACGATGGTGGCCGGGATGCGGGACCACGCGGCTCGGCTGGGGTTCCGGGCGCTGGTGGCGCCGGTCCGGCCGAACCAGAAGCACCTCGAACCGCACACGCCCATGACGGAGTACGCCTTCAGGTCCCGGGAGGACGGCCTGCCGCACGACGCCTGGCTGCGTGTGCACGTACGGGCCGGCGGGGAGATCGTCAAGGTCGCGCCGCGCTCGATGGTGATACCGGGCACGCTCACCGAGTGGCGCGAGTGGACCGGCCTGCCGTTCGACCGGACCGGGCCGGTCGAGGTCCCTGGCGCGCTCAGCCCGGTGTACTGCGACGTCGCCCAGGATCACGCCGTCTACATCGAGCCGAACGTCTGGGTCAGCCACCGGCTGAGCTGACGTGACCCCCCGGTCTCTGTGACGGTCCGTGGTGGCTGGGGTCCTTGGGAGGGATACCCCTTCCGGGGGAGCGGAAGAAGACGGCTAGGAGAGGGTCACCCGCTCGCCCGGCTCCAGCAAATGCACGCGGTCGCCGAGCCCCGCGAGAGACTTGACCAGCGTGTCGCGGCCCTGCGTGAAGTGTCCCCAGTGCTCGAAGTGCAGCGGCACCACGTGACGGGCGCCCAGGATCTCGGCCGCCTCGGCCACGTCATCGCTGGTCAGCGTCAGGTACGCCTCACCCACCAGCGGTGTCCGCGCCCCTCCGGCGAACAGCACCGCCACGTCCACCGGCCCGACCCGCGCCGCGATGTCCCTGACCACGTCCAGGGAGGCGTTGTCGCCGCTCACGTACACGGTCGGCAGTGCCTCGCCGCTCAGTACGAACCCGGTCACCTCGCCCACCAGGTGCTCGCTCCCGTCGGGCCCGTGCTGCGCGGGCACGCCGGTGATCCGCAGCGCGCCGCCGCCGGGGCGTACCAGCTCGGTGTGCGTCCAGTTCGGCAGCGCCCGCACCGGTTCGCCGATCCGCTCGGCCGCCGAGCCAGTCGACAGCACCACCGGCGCCGAGGACAGGTAGGTACGCCCGGCCTTGTCGAGGTTGTCGGGATGCTGGTCATGGGAGAGCAGGACGGCGTCCACGGTCCCGGCGTCGTCCGGCCCGAACGCCGGGCCGGCCGTCTTGACCAGTGCCCGGTTCCCGATCGGGTAGTCGCCGGGCGGGTCGAACGTGGGGTCGGTCAGCAGCCGCACCCCGCCGATCTCCAGGACCGCGGTCGGGCCACCGACGTAACGAATCTCCATGAGGATCATGACACCCGCGGCCGACGCGGTATTCCGCTCACGCGCGCAGGCCGTCGATGATCCGCCACATGGCCCGGTGGCAGAGCGCGCGGAAACCGGCCTCGTCCACCGCGATGCGCCCGCTCAGGTATTGGTGGATCAGCCCTTGCATGCTCGACGTGACGGTCAGCGCCACCTCCAGCGGGTCGTCGCGGCGCAGCATGCCGGTGCGCATCCCGTCCTCGACGGCCTCCACGATCACGGTGAAGGGCGGCCCCTGCCCGTCGCGGAAGTCCTCCGGGAAACGGCGGGCCTGCGCCCAGGCGTCCGACATCAGGAACGTGTACAGGTGCGGCCGGCCGAGCGCGAAGTCGAGGAAGCCGTCGAGCAGGATGTCGATCCGCTCCTCCAGCGGGCCGGCGGGCGGCAGCCGCTCCCATTGCTCGGCCAGCTCACGGCCGCTGGCGGTGGCGACGGCTCGCAGCAGCGCCTCGCGGTTCGGGTAGTGCCGGTAGATGGCCATCGCGGTGACGCCGACGGCCTCGCCGACCCGGCGCATGCTCACCGCCTCGGCGCCCTGCTCGACGAGGATCCGCTGCGCGACCTCGGCGATCCTGGCGGCCGTTCCCCCATCTCTCACGTGTACAGCGTAAACCTACTTGAGGCGCAGCCTCTTCATGGTCTTGAGCGTGGTGACCAGGGCGCCCGCCCATTTGTCGTACGTCATGCCGAAAGGCGGCTCGAAGCCCAGCCAAGTGGCCTGCGAGGCGACCGTCTGCGCCTTCTCATATGCCTCATGTACGTCATCCACCCCGGAAACCGGCAGGTCGGCGAGGGGTTCGCCGGTGAACGGCGCGGTGATCTCGGTCGTCTTGCCGCTGGACGTCACATGCATGGAAGCAGGCTATTCCGGATCGCTACCGGCGGGTAGTTTTTGCCAATCCATGGCATGGGGACAGAATCCCTTCATGCCTTCCTTCGCGCCACTCAGACCGGGAGACCCCGAGAGGCTCGGCGGTCTGCCTCTCCTAGGACGGCTGGGCGAAGGCGGCCAAGGCGTCGTCTACCTGGCCAGAGACCCGGCGGGCACGCACGTGGCGGTCAAGTGGCTGCGCCCCGACCAGGCCGGCGACGAGGTGAGCGTGGGCCGGTTCCTGCGCGAGGTCCAGGTCGCCCAGCAGGTGGCGCCGTTCTGTACCGCCGCGGTGCTCGGCACGGGAATCGAGCACGACCGGCCGTACATCGTCAGCGAGTTCATCGAGGGCCCCTCCCTCCAGCGGGTCGTCCAGGAGGAGGGCCCGCGCACCGGCACGGCCCTGCACCGCCTGGCCATCGGCACGGCGACCGCGCTGGCCGCGATCCACCAGGCCGGGATCGTGCACCGTGACTTCAAACCGGCCAACGTGATCATCGGCGCCGACGGGCCGCGGGTGATCGACTTCGGCATCGCCAGGGCGCTCAACGCCACCTCGACGATCAGCAGCATGCCCGTGGGCACGCCCTCGTACATGCCGCCCGAGCAGGTGATGGGCCACACCGTCGGGCCGGCGGCCGACCTGTTCTCGTGGGGGAGCACGATCGTGTTCGCCGCCTCGGGACGTTCGCCGTTCGGCAGCGACACGATGCCCGCGGTGATCAACCGGGTGCTGAACCACCAGCCGGACATGAGCGGGCTGCACGGTCCGCTGCTCGACGTGGTGGCCGCTTGCCTGGCCAAGGATCCGGCGCAGCGGCCGACGGCGGAGCAGGTGATCATGCGCCTGCTCCAGCACCCGGTGCCCAACTCCGGCATGCTCGCCCAGGCCGCGGCGGCCGCCGCTCCGGCGGAGCCCTGGCAGGCGGCGCCCTACGGTCAACCGCCCGTGACCGGTCAACCTCTTCACACGGGGCCGCCTTCCCTGCCCGGCGGGCCGCCTTCGGCGCCCGGCCACCACTACGGACCGCCGTCCATGGGCGGCGGATACCCGCACACGGGCGACCACCGGCCGACGCACCCGAGCCCGTACACCCCCGGACACTCCCAGCAGAAGAAGAGCAGGGCGCCCATCGTCATCGGCGTTACCGTGGCCGTCGCGCTGCTCGTGCTGGCCGGCGTCGGCGTGGTCATCAGCCAGACCAAACCCCCGGCCACCACACCGTCCGCCAACAGCCGCGCCTCCGTCGCAGCGTCCGGCAAGAGGCCCAGCACCGCATCGACGGGCGTGCCGCGTACGGGCACGAAGCGGGCGGTGCCCGGCGGCGCCATTTCGCTGTACGAGAATTCGGCCGACCCGATCACGCTGACGTCGTACGAGGTCTACAACAAGAAGGCCGACGACTGGATCGACTACGCCCGCAACTCGCTGCGCGGCACGTTCACGAAATACTCCGGCAACTGGGAGACGCTGGTCTCGCCCGACGGCCGCTCCATGGTCGGCCGCGGCCGCAACTACACCTCCGACAACTACGACTCGGTGATCATCACCGACCGGCGGACGGGCGACAGGACCTCGATCAAGACCGTGCGCAAGCCGCTGATCAGCAGCATCCGCGCCTGGTCGAAGGACGGCTCGAAGATCCTGCTCAACATCGAGAAGGAATCGGGCAAGGACTGGCTCTACCTCGGCTTCGTCATCGTGGACGTGGCCGCGGAGGACGCCAAGGTGGTCACCGTGTCCGACACCTCGATCCGCAAGACCGCCTTCGGCTGGGACGGCGAGGAGGCGGGCGTGGTCAACATGTCCCCCGGGCGGGGCCTGCGCTTCTACGACACGAGCGGCAAAGCCACCCGCACCCTGGCGAACATCGGCTCACTGGCCTCCGGCACGCAGGACATCTTCTCCCCCTCCGGCAAGGTGTTCATCACGAACTGCCCCAAGGGCGGAGACGGCGACCACTGCGTCTGGAACACGGAGATCGGCAACCGGGTCCGCCGGTTCACCTCCGACTGCGACAAGGTCCTCGGCTGGTACGACGAGACCCACCTCTACTGCTGGGAGCAGGACAACTCCACCAGGGACGAGATCCAGGTGGTGGACTTCCAGGGCAAACTGGTGCGCAAGCTGCTCGACATCCCCGAGAACCTTGACTTCAGCCCGGTCTTCACGGTCGACCCCCCTGGATGATCGTGAACCGCTCGGCGCGGAGATCCGTCAATGAGGTCATGAAGACGCTGATCCGTACGGTCGTGGCCGGGGCGGCCCTCGCGACGGCCATCTCCGCCTGCACCTCGGCGCCGGGGGGCAGCACGCCCGTGAAGCAGCGCCTGCAGGTGCGCCTGGTCTCCTACAACGGGTGCGACGACATGCTCGCCGGGCTGCGCGAGCACGCGGCGAGCAACGTCGGCCAGTGGGGCTTCGGCGGCCCGGTGCCCATGTACATGACCCGCCAGAAGTCCATGGAGGCGACCAACGACGCCGCCCCGGAGCACTCCACGACCAACACCCACGAGGCGGGAGTGGACGAGCCCGACCTGGTCAAGACCGACGGCAACCGGATCATCACGGTCGCGGGCGGCACGCTGCGGATCATCGACACGGCCACCAGGAAGATCACCGGGTCCGTCAAGCTCACCAAGGCCGACGAGCCCGCCTACGCCCCCGCCGACCTGCTCGTCTCGGGCGACCGCGCGCTGGTGATGTATCGCGGGGGCGACATCATGTACAAGGGGTTCGCGCCCGTCGGCGAGACCAGATACCTGCTGGTGGACCTGTCCGGTGAGCCCAAGGTGCTCGGGACGATCAAGCCGCAGGGCACGTACGTGGACGCCAGGATGGTCGGCTCGACCGTCAGGCTCGTCACCCGCAGCCAGCCCGACATCACCTTCCCGGAGCCGAAGCAGAACGCCTCCGAGGCCGAGATGAAGAAGGCGAACGCGGACGCGGTACGCCGGGCGCCGCTCGACGCCTGGCTGCCCAAGATCCAGATCACGGACGCGGCCGGGACCGTCACCAAGAAGACGGTCGACTGCGCGCGGGTCAGCCATCCGGCCGACTACACCGGCACCTCGCTGCTGACCGTGCACACCATCGACCTGGCCCAGGGCCTCACGGAGGCGGGCACCGACCCGATCAGCCTGGCGGCCGACGGCGACACGGTCTACGGCACCGGCCAGAGCCTGTACGTGACCAGCAACCCGCGCTGGTGGTGGCCGGTGCCGATGGCGGCCGTGGAGGACACACCCCAGGCCCCCGCCACCGAACCCGACCCGACCGAACCCAGCCCCTCTGCCAAGGTCACCCTCAGCCCCGAGCCCACTCCGACTGCCCCGCCCGAGGAGACCGAGGTCCACCGGTTCGACATCAGCAAGCCGGGTCCGCCCTCCTATGTGGCCTCGGGCAAGGTGCCGGGACGGCTGCTGAACCAGTACTCGCTGTCGGAGTACGAGGGCAACCTGCGCGTCGCCACCACGCTCACCTCCGAACCCGAGAAGACCAGCGACAGCAGCGTCAGTAGCGTCACCGTGCTCAAGGCCGACACCCTGGACAAGGTGGGCGAAGTGGGCGGCCTGGGTGAGGGCGAGCGCATCTACTCGGTCAGGTTCATCGGCCCGGTCGGCTACTGCGTCACGTTCAAGCAGGTAGACCCGCTCTACACGCTCGACCTGCGCGACCCGGCCGCGCCCAAGGTGACCGGCGAGCTGAAGATCACCGGCTACTCCGCCTACCTCCACCCCGGCGCCGACGGCCGGCTGATCGGGATCGGGCAGGAGGCCAGCGAGAAGGGCAGGACGCTCGGCACCCAGATCTCGCTCTTCGACGTCAGCGACCCGGCGAACCCGAAGCGGCTGTCGCAGATGTTCCAGAAGAACTCGGGCTCCGAGGCGGAGTGGGACCCGCACGCGTTCCTGTACTGGCCCAAGACCGGCCTGTCGGTCATTCCGCTCAACACCTACGCGGAGAACAAGGAGGAGATCGGCGCCGTGGTCCTGAAGATCGACGACTCCGCGGTGACGAGGCTCGGCATGATCAAGCATCCGGTCCAGCGGCCGAAGGACGGGGCGTACCAGCCGAGCATCCAGCGCGCGATGGTCATCGGCGACTCGATCTGGACCGTCTCCACGGACGGCGTCCAGGTCAACGACGCGACCACGCTGGCCGAGCAGGCGTACATCCCTCTTCGCTGAAGCGTCACTGCTCCGGGAGGGCGACCGGCACGATCTCGGGTGCGCCGAGTCTGATCGCGTCGGCCTCCTGGTCGGTGTCCTGCTCCTGGGACAGGCGTTCGGCCTCGACGCGCTTGGTGAAGTACTCGACCTCGCGCTTGACCTGCTCCCCGTCCCAGCCGAGCGGCTGGGCGAGGAGCTCGGCGGCCTCGTGGGCGCTGGCCAGGCCGCGGTGGAAGGTCTCGATCGAGATGTGCGTCCGCCTGGTCAGTACGTCGTTGAGATGCCTGGCGCCCTCGTGGGTGGCCGCGTAGACGATCTCCGCGCGCAGGTAGTCGTCGGCCCCGCCGAGCGGCCGGGCCAGCGACCTGTCGTGGTCGATCAGCTCCAGGACCTCATCGACGAGCGAACCGTACCGCTGGAGCAGGTGCTCGATGCGGGCCACGTGCAGGCCCGAGGTGTGCGCGAGCCGGTACCTGGCGTTCCAGCGCGCCTGGTAGCCCTCGGCGCCCACGAGCGGGATGCGGTCCGTGCACGACCTCGGCACCCGCTGGTCGAGGCCGTGGGCGACGGCGTCGACGGCGTCCTTTGCCATAACCCGATAAGTCGTATATTTCCCGCCGGCGATCATCACCAGGCCGGGCACCGGATGCGCCACCACGTGCTCGCGCGACAGCTTCGACGTCTCCTCCGACTCACCCGACAGCAGCGGCCGCAGCCCGGCGTAGACGCCCTCGACGTCGTCCCGCGTCAGGGGCACGGACAGGACAGCGTTCACGTGGTCGAGGAGGTAGTCG
The DNA here is from genome assembly GCF_040680095.1 of Nonomuraea sp. NPDC052129. Taxonomy (NCBI): domain Bacteria; kingdom Bacillati; phylum Actinomycetota; class Actinomycetes; order Streptosporangiales; family Streptosporangiaceae; genus Nonomuraea; species Nonomuraea sp. NPDC052129. Next base: position 421,008 of record NZ_JBFAVX010000004.1, read on the forward strand.
ATGTCGACCCGCGACGCCACGGGATGCGCCTTGTCCAGCTTCCACTCGGTGTCGGTGGTCCCGATGATCCAGTGCCGCCCCCACGGAATCACGAAAAGTACGGATTTTTCGGTCCGAAGGATGATTCCGGTGAGCGAGTGGATCCGGTCGCGCGGCACCAGCAGGTGGACCCCCTTGGACGCCCGTACATGGATCTGTCCTCGGCCGCCCACCAGCTCCTGGATGTCGTCGCTCCACACGCCGGTCGCGTTGACCACCTGCCGGGCGCGTACGTCCAGCTCGGCGCCGCTCTCCAGGTCGCGCACCCGCACCCCGGTGACCCGCTCCCCCTCGCGAAGGAACCCCACGACCTGGGCCCGCGGCGCCACGTGCGCGCCGTAGGTGGCCGCCGTACGCAGCATCGTCATCACGTAGCGCGCGTCATCGACCTGCGCGTCCCAGTACTGCACCGCGCCGGTGAACGCGGTCCGCTTCAACGCGGGCGCCAGGCGCAACGCCCTGCTCCTGGACAGGTGCCGGTGCCCCGGCACCCCGCGAGCCAGCCCCGTGGCGAACCCCAGGGTGTCGTAGAGGGCCACCCCCGCCCCCACGTACGGGCGCTCCCACCCAAGGTGGGTCATCGGAAACAGGAACGGCACCGGCCGGACCAGATGCGGCGCGATCCGCTGCAACAGCAGCGCCCGCTCCTGCAGCGCCTCTCTGACCAGCTCGAAATTGAGCTGCTCCAGGTAGCGCAGGCCGCCGTGGATCAGCTTGGAGGATCGCGACGACGTACCGGAAGCGAAGTCGCGCGCCTCCACCAGGCCGACGTCGAGCCCTCGGGTGACGGCGTCGAGCGCGATCCCCGCGCCGACGACTCCCCCGCCGACCACGACCACGTCGAGTTCCTGTGCCCCCATCCAATCCAGCGCCGAGGTCCGCTCTCCAGGCCCAAGCCGGGCGATTCCCCTTCCCGCCATGCCCCTCCTCTTACCCGCCGCAGGCCTCTTACCCGCCGCAGGCACTTCTGCGACAAACTCCACTCTTTTCTTGTACGGCACGCATGGGTTACCCGCCACCCGCCGACCATGCCCGGGGGCCTCCAGGAGACGGCCTCTGACCGGATGGTGGCCGAGCGCCGTTACGGCCCGCGGAAGTGTTGGGGAACACGCTGAGGCGGAGGCATGGCCGAGCACGCTGAGGCGGAGGACCCAGGGAGCGTGCAGAGGCGGAGACGTGGGGAACACGCTGAGGCGGAGGGCTGAGGGAACGTGCGGAGGCGGAGGCGGGAACGCGGGGGCGTCAGGCGCGGATGACCTTCACCCCCGCGTCGGTCAGTTCGCCGGCGAGGGAGTCGGAGAGCTGGGCGTCGGTGACGAGCGTGTCGATCTGGTTGATGGGACAGATGCGGGAGAACGCCCGCTTACCGACCTTGGAGGAGTCGGCCACCACCACGACCTGCGCGGCACGACTGATGAGCAGGTGGTTGACGCTGGCCTCCCCCTCGTGGTGGGCCGAGGCGCCCAGCTCCACGTCGAGCGCGTCCACGCCGAGGAAGGCCACGTCGAGCGTCACCTGTTCGAGCACGCCCGAGGCCAGCGGGCCGATGAGCTCGTAGGACTGCGGCCTGGCCACGCCGCCCGTGACCACGATCTTGACGTGCTGGCGGACCGTGAGCTCCGAGGCGATGTTCAGGGCGTTGGTGACGATGGTGAAGCCCGATTCGAGCGCTGGGTTGGTGGCCAGCGTGCGGGCCAGCTCGGAGGTCGTGGTGCCGCCGTTGAGCCCGATCACGGCGCCCGGCGAGACGAGCTCGGCGGCCGCCGCGGCGATGAGGTGCTTCTCGTCGGCGTGCCGGGCGGTCTTGTAGCGCAGCGGGAGGTCGTAGCTGACGCTCTGCGCGACGGCCCCGCCCCGCGTGCGCATGAGCATCTGTTGCTGCGCGAGCTGGTCGAAGTCGCGGCGGATCGTGGCGGTGGAGACGTCGAGCTCCTGGGCGGCCTCCTCGACGGAGAGCCGTCCTTCCTGCGCGAGCAGCTCGAGAATCGCGTTCCAACGATCGTAGCGGGACACGATGCCTCCCCTTTGAGATCCGTCGGGCCAAGCGTGGCACAACCTGGGAGGTCAAGCCACCGGTGCAAATTTCTGCTCCTTTATGCTATAAAAACAGCAGAAACAATCAATCACGGGGAGGCAAGTGGTGACCACCCACACCGAGGCCGAGATCGACTCCCAGCCCGAGTGCTGGCGTCGCGCCGTCGCGGACGTACCCGTCGACGCGCTGCCCCGCCCCGGTGAGCGGGTCGCCGTCGTCGGCTGTGGGACGTCGTGGTTCATCGCGATGGCCTACGCCACCCTGCGCGAGCGCGCGGGGCTGGGCGAGACCGACGCGTTCGCCGCCTCGGAGGCCCCCACCGGCCGCTCGTACGACCGCGTGCTGGCTCTGACGCGCTCCGGCACCACGACCGAGGTGCTCGAACTCCTGCGCAGGACCGACGCCAGGACCACGGCCATCACCGCCGACCCGAACACACCGGTCATGACGGCCGCGGACGACGTCATCGTGCTCGACTACGCCGATGAGCAGTCGGTCGTGCAGACCCGGTTCGCCACCACGCAGCTGGCCATGCTCCGCGCCAGCCTGGGCGAGGACCTCGCCCAGGCGATCGCCGACGCCGAGCAGGCCGTGGCGGCCCCGCTGCCCGCCGAGCTCACCGACGCGGAGCAGTTCAGCTTCCTGGGCATCGGCTGGTCGGTCGGCCTGGCCCAGGAGGCCGCGCTGAAGATGCGCGAGGCGTCACGGTCGTGGACCGAGGCGTACCCGGCGATGGAATACCGTCACGGCCCCATCAGCATCGCCGGCCCCGGCCGCGTCACCTGGATGCTCGGCACCGCCCCCGAGGGCCTGCGCGAGCAGGTCGAGGAGACCGGCGGCACGTTCTTCCAGACCGGCCTCGACCCGATGGCCGAGCTGATCAGGGCGCAGCGGGTCGCGGTCGCCAGGGCGTTCGCCAGGGGTCTCGACCCGGACGAGCCCCTGCACCTCACCCGATCTGTGATCCTTTCTTCATGAGCCTTACTCTTGCCGACGCCCGCATCGTGACTCCCGAGGGAGTCCACGACGGATGGTTGACCATCGAAGACGGCCGCATCACGCACGTCGGGCACGGAGCCGCCCCTCGCGCGGGCCACAGCCTGGGCGGGCGGCACGTGGTGCCCGGCTTCGTCGACCTGCACAACCACGGCGGAGCGGGCGGCTCGTTCCCGACCGGCGAGCAGGACCGAGCGCGTGAGGCCGTGGCGCTGCACGAGCGCCACGGCACCACGACGATGGTGGCCAGCCTGGTGACCGGCGCGCTCGACGACCTGGCCCGTGCCACGTCGTCCTTGGCCGAGCTGTGCGACGACGGTCTGCTGGCCGGCATCCACTTCGAAGGCCCGTACATCTCACGGGCCCGCTGCGGCGCCCACAACCCCGGGCTGCTGCGTGAGCCGTCTCCTCGGGAGTTCGGCGAGCTGCTGAAGGCCGGACGCGGGCACGTACGCATGCTGACCATCGCCCCCGAGCTGCCCGGCGCCCTTGAGACGATCCGCATGGCCGCCGCCGAGGGCGTGCTCGCCGCGCTCGGCCACAGCGACGCCACCTATGAGCAGACGCTGGCCGGCATCGAGGCGGGCGCGACCGTGGCCACGCACCTCTACAACGCGCTGCCGCCGCTCGGCCACCGCGCTCCCGGCCCCATCGCCGCGCTGCTGGAGGACGAGCGGGTCACGATCGAGCTGATCAACGACGGCGTGCACGTGCATCCGGCCATGCTGCGGCTGGCCTACGAGGTGGCCGGGCCCGCCAGGACCGCGCTGATCACCGACGCGATGGCCGCCGCCGGCATGGGCGACGGTACGTACGTGCTGGGCTCCATGGACGTGATCGTCACCGACGGCGTCGCCAGGCTGGCCGAGGGCGACTCGATCGCGGGCAGCACGCTCACCATGGACGTGGCCTTCCGCCGCGCCGTCCAGGAGGTGGGCCTGACGCTGTCCGAGGCGGTCCAGCTCACCTCACTGACGCCGGCCCGCGTGCTGGGCGTCGCCGACCGCGCCGGCTCGATCGCCGTGGGCAAGGCGGCCGACCTGGTGGTCCTGTCCGACGAGCTGGAGGTAGCGGGCGTGATGAAGCGCGGAGCCTGGGTCGTGGAGCCCTGATGATCCTCACTGTGACGCTCAACGCCGCCCTCGACGTCACCTACCAGGTGCCCCGCGTCGACTGGGACGGGGTCAACCGCGTCGCCGCCGTACACCGGCGGGCTGGCGGCAAGGGCGTCAACGTGGCCCGCGTCCTGGCCGCGCTCGGCCAGGACGTGCTGGTCACCGGCCTCGCGGGCGGCCCGACCGGCCAGGCCATCGAGGCCGACCTCCAGGCGGCCGGACTGCCGCACGCCTTCGTGGGGATCGCGGCCGACTCGCGCACGACGCTGGTGGTCGCGGATTCCGGCCAGGCAGTGGCGGGCGGCGAGCAGGGTTCCAAAGGTGGCGAGCGGGGTTCCGGAGGCCAGACCGCGCTGTTCAACGAGCCGGGGCCGGAGGTCACGGCGGTCGAGTTCGGGCGGATGGTCGGCCGTTTCACCGATCTGCTGGCCACGGCGGAGGCGGTCGTCATCTCGGGCAGCCTGCCCAGGGGCGTGCCGCTCGACGCGTACGCGACGCTGGCCGCCGTCGCCGCCGAGCACGGCGTGCCCGCCATCGTGGACGCCGACGGCGAGCCGCTGCGGCACGCGCCCGGCGGCCGCCCCTCGATCGTCAAGCCGAACGCCGAGGAGCTCGCGCGGGCCGTTCCGGAAGGCGGTCCCGAGGAGGGCGCGCAGGCGCTGCGCGGTCGCGGGGCCGAGTCGGTGGTCGTGTCGATGGGCGCCGACGGTCTGCTGGCCGTCACGCCTGAGGGGATCTTCCGGGCGCGCATGCCGTACAAAGTGGAGGGCAACCCGACCGGCGCCGGTGACTCGCTGGTCGCCGGGCTGGCGCTGGGGCTCGTGGAGCGGTCCCCGTGGCCCGAGCGGCTCATCCGGGCGGCGGCGCTGGGCGCCGCGGCGGTCGCGGCGCCTGTGGCGGGCGACTTCGACCGCGACGTCTACGCCGACATCCACCCCCGCATCGTCATCGCCTGAGAAACCGCCTCCTCGTACGAAAACTCGTCCGAGGAACCGTCAAAGGAGCCGTCATGCCCCTCGCCCGAATCGGCGACATCGTCCGCGAATCACCCGCGGGAGTGGGCGCGTTCAACGTGATCCAGTTGGAGCACGCCACCGCCATCGTCGCGGGCGCCGAGGCCCTGGGCCTGCCGGTCGTCCTGCAGATCAGCGAGAACTGCGTCCGCTACCACGGCGCCCTGGAACCCATCGCGCTCGCCTGCCTCGCGGTCGCCAGGGGGGCCGCGGTGCCGGTGGCGGTGCACCTCGACCACGCCACCGATCGCGCCCTGGTCGAAGAGGCGGTGGAGCTGGGTGTCGGCTCGGTGATGTTCGACGCGTCGGCGCTGCCCGACGAGGAGAACGTGACCGCCACCGCCGACGTGGCCGCCTGGTGCCACGAGCGCGGCGTGTGGGTGGAGGCCGAGCTGGGCGAGGTGGGCGGCAAGGACGGCGTGCACGCGCCGGGCGCGCGGACCAAGCCGCACGAGGCGGTGGACTACGTGGCGCGCACCAGCGTCGACGCGCTGGCCGTCGCCGTGGGCACCTCGCACGCGATGACCACCAAGGACGCCGTGCTCGACCTGGACCTCATCGCCGAGCTCCGCGCCGCCGTGGCGGTCCCGCTGGTGCTGCACGGCTCGTCGGGGGTGCCCGACGACACCCTTCGCGCGGCCGTACGGCACGGCATGAAGAAGATCAACATCGCCACGCACCTGAACAAGGCGTTCACCGGTGCCGTGCGCGACTACCTGGCCGGCGACGAGAAGGTGGTCGACTCGCGCAAGTACCTGCGGGCGGGCCGCGACGCGGTGGCCCGCGAGGTGACCCACCTCCTGGGTGTCCTCACAGGCTGAGCCGCCGTCACGGAAGCTGTTTGCGCATGGCCACGACCGTGCGGCCCTCGCGTTCCTTGCGGCCGGTCACGACATAGCCGAGCGACTCGTACAGGGCGATGTTCCTGGCCATTTTGACGTTGGTGTAGAGGCGCAGGGCGGGCAGGCCGAGCCGCCGCGCCTCCTGCTCGGCGAAGGCCAGCAGGCTCCGGCCGATGCCCTTGCCGTGGAGGCCGGGGCGTACCGCGACGTTGTCGACGTAGAGCACCCCGTTCTCGGGGATCAGCACGATGAGCCCGTCGAGGTCGTCGCCTGTCACGTGTACCCGGCCCTCGGAGATGAGCGCGGCGTAGTCGGCCTCCATTGGGCGGGGCCGCGCGCCGATGACGGCAACCCACGGCTGGTAGGCCGCCTGTACGAGCTCCTCGACCGCACCCCTGTCCGTCTCTTTCGCGAGCCTCATGTCCTCCATGGTCGCAGTCTTGACACCACTCTGGATGTAGTACTACGGTTGCATCACTTCAATCTAAGTACTACACATGGAGTGACTCGGTTTGCGAAAGCTCACCTACTACGTCGCGACGTCCATCGACGGCTACATCGCCGGCCCCAGCGGCGAGTTCGACTTCTACCCACTGTCCGACGACCTGGCCGCCTACGCCAACGAGGAGTTCCCCGAGACCGTCCCCACCCACATCCGGAAGCAGATCGGCTTCGACGCCCCCAACAAGCGCTTCGACACCGTGCTCATGGGCCGGGGCACCTACGGGCCGGTCCTCGACGTCGGCGTGACCAGCCCCTACGCCCACCTGCGGCAGTACGTCGTCTCCACCACGACCCCGGAGATCGCCGACCCGGCGGTGGAGCTCGTCTCCGGCGACCCTCTCGCGCTGGTCCGCCGCCTGAAGGAGGAGGACGACGGGCTCGGCATCTGGCTCTGCGGCGGCGGCAAGCTGGCTGGAACGCTGCTGCCGGAGATCGACGAGCTGGTCGTCAAGGCGTACCCGGTGGTCGCGGGGTCGGGCATCCCCGCCTTCGACGGCGAGTTCCGCCCGACCCTGTTCAACCTGACCGCGACGCGCACGTTCGGCAACGGCACGGTGCTCATGAGGTACGCGCGCTAGGACTTCAGCGCGCTCATCAGCTCCTCGCGGTACTCCTCCATGCCCATGGGGTTCCCGTAATCCCGGGAATGGACGATCAAGCCGTCCCGCACCCGGACGACCATGATGTACGACGAGACGACAGACCGCCCCGAGGCGACGAGAGAGCCGTGGATGTCGAACTCCACGATGACCACCTCGGGGTCAGCGGTCTCATGGATCAGCACGTTGTCCGTCCGCTCCCAGCGCAGCACGCCTTCGGCGGCCTTGAACCTGGCCCGCAGCTCCTCACGCCCCTGCGAGCGCCGAGGGATGCCCGGCGGGGCGAACGGTATTTCGATCACGACGTCGGGGGCGTACATGTCGGCCAGCCCGCCGTCCACGGACGCGCGCAGGAAGCGATCGACGACCTCTCGGGCGGTCGGGTATGTCGGTACGGACACGCGAACTCCTCGTTGTGCATAGAATCGGAACGGTCAACCCGCTTAGACGCTACGGAACGCGCGTTCCGGTTGTCAATCCGGGCACCAAACCGGCGCATGGGAGGCCACATGACGATCGCCGCTCGCGCGGACGCCCGGCACAACCGCGCCCGCGTGCTGGCGGCCGCCCAGGAGGCGTTCGCGGCGGAGGGTCTGTCAGTGCCGCTCGACGTGATCGCCAGACGCGCGGGCGTCGGCGCGGGCACGGTCTACCGGCACTTCCCCAGCAAGGAGGCCCTGTTCGAGGCGGTGGTCCACGACCGGATCGAACGCCTGGCCGACGAGCTCACCGCCCTGCTGACCACCGGCGAAGCGGAGACCGGAGCGGCGTTCTTCACCGCCTTCGCCTCGACCGTCGAGCAGGCCGGACTCAACAAGGCACTCTGCGAATCCTTCGCCTCCGGCCTCAAGGCGGAGATGGCACTGGAGGCCCGGCGACGCTACGGCACCGCCCTCACCGCCCTGCTCGACCGGGCCCGCCAGGCAGGAGCCGTACGGCCGGACGCGCAGTTGACGGACGTCATGGCCCTCATGGCGGGATGCATCACGATGGAGACCCACAGCACCACCCCCGGCAGGGCCACCGCCCTCGTCCTGGACGGCCTCCGCACCGGACGCTCCCCGCTGCCCTCCGTAACGAAACCTGTGACGAAACAGGAAGCCCGTAACGAAACCCCTGCGGAGCACGCCGCCCGCTGTGAGGAGTGCGGCACCGTCATCCAGACGTCCCGCACCGGCCGCCCACCCCGCTTCTGCGGCGGCGCCTGCAGGCAGAAGGCCCACCGCCGCCGGACCACCGGCTGACGGGTGGCTTACCAGGCCAGAGCCTCGCCATCACGGAAGAATCCCCCGGTAGGCCCGCCATCCGGCAGATTCACCGCCCACAGCACGCTCCGCGCCCCCTCGGCGACCGGGCGCCCGCCGGGCCCGCCCATGTCGGTGGCCACCCACCCAGGGCAGACGGAGTTCACCAGGATCCGATCCTCGCGCAGCTCGGCGGCCAACATCCTGGTCAGCGCGTTGAGCGCGGTCTTCGACACGGTGTAGGCCGGGGTGCCGCCGCCCATGACGGCCAGCGACCCGGCCTCGCTGGAGACGTTCACCACTCGCCCGTGATCGCCGGCCCGCAGCAACGGCAGCAGCGCCAACGTGACCCGCCAGGTCCCCAGCAGGTTCGTCTCCAGGGCCTCCCGCACGACGTCGAGGTCGGCGTTCTCGGCTCGCTGCCAGGTGTCGTAGTGGATGGCGGCGTTGTTGATCAGGACGTCTACCTTGTCGTACGGCAGCTCCTCGACGAACCGGCGCACCGACACCGGATCACCGACATCCAATTGCCGCGGCTCCACGGTCCCGTGCAGCCCACTCGCCGCCTTCTCCGCCTTCCCCAGATCCCTGGCGGTCAGGATGACGGTGTCCCCGGCCAGCGCGAGCTGGCGAGAGACCTCCAATCCGATGCCCCGGTTGGCCCCGGTGACCAGGCAGACGCGATTCATTCGTACGAGCCTATCCACGGAACCCACTCCCTGAGCCTGACCTTGACCAGGCACAAGGGCGGGGTGCGCAGACCGCCCCCGTAATTGGACGCGGAACATACCGTGATTCCCATGCTGTGATGACTCCCGTTTGTCACAACCACGGGGGTTTCACGATGCAGAAGAAAGTCCGCTTACGCCTGACCATCCTCAGCACCGCCTGTGCGCTGCTGCCCTTTCTGGGCGCGGGGGCAGCCACGGCGCAGACCGCCACCGACGACCCGGCCGTGACCACGCGGGCCACCGACGACCCGGGCGGCAAGACGCCGGACAGGGACGCGACGGGGCCGCGGGGGGCGGTGCCGGGCGGGTTCGCCGACTGGAAGGCACTGTTCTCGGAGCAGACTCGGCTGAACGGGGTGGCCGACCGCATCATCGAGTCGGCCGAGAACGCCGAGGGCTACGCGGGGATCGTCGTCGCACCGGAGAACCACGAGGTACGCCTGTACTGGCGGGGCACGGTGCCGCCGGCCGTACAGACCACGATCGACCAGGGACGGCAGACGGCTCCGGTGGCCGTACTGCCGGCTGCCTACACCAACGCGCAGCTCCTTCAGGAGGCCGAGAAGTGGGCCGAGGCCGGCCAGGCGAGCGGCGCGGCGCCGCAGCCGGACGGCAGCGGCATCCGGCTCTCGGTCACCGGGGAGGACGACGACCCGCAGCAGTTGCAGCGGCCCAGCGGCACGAGCGCGCCGATCACACTGGAGAAGGGAGAGGAGTTCAGCCCGGCCTACAGCAGGCAGGACGACGTGCCGAGCTACTACGCGGGCGGCCGGACCTGGAACCAGCAGTCGGGGGCGGGCTGCAGCTCCGGCTTCGCGGTCGTCGACAAGTACGGCACCCCGGGGTTCCTCACCGCCGCTCACTGCGGCAATGTCTGGGACCAGTTCTACGACGGCGGAGGCATCAGCCCGGCGAACCACATGGGTCAGCTGTCCTGGCGTGTCGCCAAGCGAGACGCCGCGATCGTGCTCGCCGACGCGACCGCCAACGTCTTCGACGGCAGCAACACCGCCTCCACCAGCAACAAGGTGGTGGCGCTATGGAAGGCGTACGTGGGCAACTTCGTCTGCAACTCCGGGGCCACCCTGGGCGAGAACTGCCTGATCAAGGTGACCGAGACCGGCTGGAGCGGCACCTACACCAACGGTCAGTACGTCAAGCACATGGTCCGCGCCAAAAGCGTCGTCGGCGGCTGCGCCGTCGCGCACGGTGACAGCGGGGGCCCGATCTACTCCTACACCAACTGGTTCGACGAGGTCGCCGCACAGGGCATCACCTCGGCCGTCAGCAAGAAGGTGTACTGCGGCGCCGCGGACGGCGGATCCGTGATCATATTCTCCCGGGTCTGGGACGTGGACCTGGAATTCGGCGCCCTGCTACAGGTCTGGTAGCCGCCGGATTTCCCAGGAACGCCCGCCCATCCCGGCCGCGTGCCGGGGTGGGCGGCTTGGTGTCGGGAGCTTTGGTGTTGGGAGCTTTGGTGTTGGGAGCTTTGGTGTCGGGAGCTGAGGCGGCGTGCGCGCCGGGCGGCGTCGGCGTGTATGTCTGATAGCCATGGGACAAAGAACGTTTTATCCGCCTATTGAGCCGTACGAGACCGGGATGCTCGATGTGGGCGACGGGAACGAGATCTATTGGGAGGCCAGCGGCAACCCCGACGGCAAACCTGTCGTCTTCCTCCATGGCGGTCCCGGTGGCGGGTCGTTACCGCCGCAGCGGCGGTTCTTCGATCCCGAGGCGTACCGCATCGTCCTGTTCGACCAGCGCAACTGCGGGCGCAGCCGACCACACGCGGCCGACCCCGGGGCGTCGCTGGAGACCAACACGACCTGGCACCTCGTGGCGGACATTGAGCGGCTCAGGCAGCACCTCGGCATCGAGCGCTGGCAGGTGTTCGGCGGCTCGTGGGGGTCGACGCTCGCGCTGGCCTACGCGCGGCGGCACCCGGAGCGGGTGAGCGAGCTGGTGCTGCGCGGCGTCTACCTGGCGAGCAAGGCCGATGACGCGTGGGCGTTCACCGGCACCGGGTCGGCCCGGCTGTTCCCGCGGGAGTGGGCGGCCTTCCGCGGCTTCATCCCGGAGGCGGAGCGGAACGACCTGGTCGCCGCCTACCATCGCCGGTTGTCCGACCCGGACCCGGAGGTGCACGTACCGGCCGCACGGGCCTGGGCGGCCTGGGAGCTGTCGGCGAACACCCTGCTCCCCGCCCCGCCGCCCCCTCTGGACGACCGGGAGCTGGTGGGCTTCTCCCGCATCGAGGCGCACTACTTCAGCCAGGGGTGCTTCCTGCGGGAGGGCGAACTGCTCGACGTGGCCGCGATCCGGCACATCCCGTGCGTGATCGTGAACGGCCGCTATGACATGAAGACGCCGCCGGACGCGGCGTTGGACCTGCATCTGGCCTGGCCGGAGGCGGAGCTGCGAATCGTCGAGGACGCCGGCCACGCGGGCGCCGAGCCCGGCACGCTGCACGAGCTCATCGCGGCCACGGACGGCTACCGCCCCGCCTCCCTCGTTTAGGCAGATGATGCCGATGTTCCCGGCCCGCATCTGTCTCGCGGGCCGGGAACATCGGCATCATGGGCCCGCCGTCAACGCGGCGGGCTATTGCGGATGATCAGCTCTTGGTGCTGATCAGCTCTTGGTGCGTCGGGCGAGCCAGGCGGCCTCGTACCGGTCGATCGCCGAGCCCAGTTGGGCCAGCTTCTCGGTGAAGGCGACCGGGTAGATGCCGGGCTCGGTCGCCGGCCGGTTGGCGTCCACGTACTGGGTGCCGAGGTTGGTGAAGGCCACGACGACGTAGTGGCGGCCGGCCTTGCCCGGCAGGGACCGTACGATGCCGGCGTCAGCTCCCGAGTTGCCGACCCAGCCGGTCTTGTGCGCGAAGGTGACCTGCGCCTGCTTGTTGCAGGGCCGGACGTCCTTGCCGAACTTGTTGCCCTCGACCGTCACCGTGCCGTCGGCGGCCACCCACCGCGAAGCCACCCGCTGCGGGATGCCCGCGGCCGGGTACGCGCTACCGCACCGGTTGGTGGTGGAGAGCATGTCGTTGAAGCCCTGCTCGCCGAGCAGCTTCTTGAAGACCTGGCGGGAGGTGGGGCTCAGCACCGCGCCGGTGACCGGTGAACCGTTGGGGGCGGTCCACGCCGTGCCCTGTACGCCATCGACCAGCGCGAGCAGCTTGGCCGTGTCCAACGAGTTCATCGTGACCGGGTTGGACCAGCGGCCGCCGTTGGCGGGGTTGGTGTTCTTCAGCTGCATGGTCTCCAGGCCCAGGTCCTGGAAGGTCTGGTTGAGCTCGTCCACCGCGCCCTTGTCGTGCAGCAGCTTCACCAGCGCACAGGACGCGGCGTTGGAGGAGGAGGTGATCGAGGCGTCCATGTAGGCGCTGATGGTGTTGCTCGACGGTCCACCGCACAGTGAGCTGACCGTGGTCGGCTGGTAGTCGTAGGTGTCGTCAAGCTTGATCACGCCCTTGTCCACCAGGCGCAGCACCCCGAAGTTGACCATCAGCTTCAGGACGGAGGCCGGGTAGGGGAGCATGAAGTCGATGGGCGCGTTCTCCCGGCCCGGCACGATGTCGATGGTGCCTTTGCCCTGGTTGGCGTACCATCCGGCGTCGTCCCACTGCCGCCAGCGCACCTGATCGGTGTGGAAGTTCTGGTCCACCGGCACGACGATCCCGTTCGGATACTGCGGGCTCATCAGGACCGTGCCGGATGAGACCAGCTGCCCTCGCCGGTCCAGTTCCAGTACGGTCACGTCGAGTTGCGGCTGCTGGACGATGGGTTTGGGGTCGGCCGCATTGGCGAACAACCGGGCGTAGTCGGCGGCCGTCTTCGCGTCCTTGTCGACCCCGTTGGAAAGCGTCCGAGCCTGCGGGGATGCCGGCGGCGCCAGGTCGAGGACCTGCTCGAAGCGCAGACCGTTCATGGTGTCCCGCAGGAAGGCGGCGACGCCGCCGCCATCGGTGGTGGCCTGGGCCGGCGGCGTCACCGCGGCTAACAGCACCGAGGCAGTGGACAGTGCGACCACGGCACGACTCGTTCTGGTGCGGAAAATAGACACGATCTGTAATCCTCCTTGGCAGACGTTTCCCGATGAGGGAGTTCAGGTCTGTGTGGGCTGGTGACGCGGACTTCGAACGCGGCGAAGAATCGGCCCGGTTCATGGAAAGGACACCCAAAAGGGGCAGCCGTCACCCTGCAGCCCCCGTTGCAGGTTCGTGACCTTAACACAGTCTGGATCTTGATTCCGGGCTTCCGGTGCCTTCCCTCAGATCTCCTGCGGGATATCGATACGAATCAGATCGGTGATCGCGGGCGGCTTCCCGGGATAAGCGCCGGTAAGCACGCACGATCAGCGGTGGGAGTGAATCAGCCGCTTGCTCATTGGACCAGGCGAGTAAGGCGGCTCCCCGGCCCGACCCACTCAGCGGCATCGACGGTTTCCGATGACACCAGGAGAACGTCACCGAGCAGCGACCGGGCCAAGGCGAGGGGCCGACCGATATCCGCCCCCGGACGCTTCGCGGCCATTCCCAAGACCACGCGCATGAGAGCCCCCAACAGAATGATCTTTGCTGCGCTTTGATCTCCGGCGAGAGGACCCCTGGTGGCGCGAGCGAAGCCGCGTCGACGGGCGTCTGCCGGGCCGTGCCCCCGATCGACCCAAGGCGGCCGCGGCCATGCTTGAGCTCATGCGTACCTCTCCATCGCCTGGATCCTCGTCAGTAATTGCCGCGAAGCAGCCTTCGAGTTCACGCCGTGGCAGCGCGCAAGGATGGAGTGGAGGGTGGAGGCGCAGTCGAGCGCCTCGTTGGGCATCCGTCGGTTGGGCCGTTCATACCGCCCTCATCGCGCCCTCACCCGCACAGGCAGAAGCGTCGGCTTTGGTCGACATCTCTGCCCACACCACGCGCCGCCCCAGGCCACCGTCGCGCACGCCCCATGCGACCGCGAACATCTCTACTATCTGCAGGCCCCTCCCCCCACAGTCATCGGCGCCTGCCGTACGTGCCCGAGGGACGGTGGCCGCCCCCTCGTCGAGGACCTCGATGTAGGCCATTTCGGCACCTACAGCGGCGACCTTCACCGCGACCAGGCCCCCCGGTCGACTGGACGCGGTGTGCGCCACGGCATTCGTGATCAGTTCACTGGTTACCAGCCGCACGTCGGCCACGTCCTCATGGCCTGCGGCCGTCAGAATGTCCGCCACGCATCGACGAGCCAGCGGCACCGAAGACTTCACTCCCGGCAACACGATCTCGCCCAGAAACAACCCGCTCATTGCCCCGCCTCTCCAGATCGGTCCAACCGCAAAAGACACCCGCCCGCCAACACCCAGCGCGAATCCCTTGTTGAGCCCTGCGCCACCTTTGCCTGGGGTTGTTGAGAGCGCTAGACGGCTTCCCTTCGGCTCCGGTGGTCGCGACACGGAGCTTTCGACGAGTTCTCCGCTGCGGCCGTCACAGACCGTACGGGTGCGGAATCCTTGAGCTGATGGTGCTCGCACAACAAGGCGCATGTAAAGCGTTCTCTCGGAACAGTTCCAAAGAACGTTGTTCCAAGCAGCTGACATTTGTCGACATACGAGGTGAGATCGTGACAAGCAGATTGTCCTCTCCGACGGTTCGCCGGAGGCGACTCGGCGCCGAACTCAAGGCGCTGCGAATCGCCGCCGGCCTGAATCGCGACCAGGCCGCGGAGCATCTCGGAGTAGCGCCAAGCACTATCACAAAGGTGGAAAACGCGACTTCTGCCGCGCGCCCCGCCGATGTCGCTATGCTCATCGACTTCTACGGAGTCGATGAGGAACGCAAGGAATTCCTTATTACGCTAGCCCGCGAGGCACGTCAGCGCGGCTGGTGGCAGGCTCACAAGAAGGCGATCCGGCCGTGGTTCGAGACCTTCGTCGGGCTGGAGTCCGCAGCGATCGAGTTGAGACCGTACGACTCCGAACTGATCCCCGGCCTCCTACAGACGGCCGACTACTACCGGGCCCACCTCAGTACGACGCCCGTCACCTTCACGGCCGAAGAGATCGAGCAGAAGGTGGCCTTCCGCCTCGCCCGCCAAGAGCAGTTGGCCGATCCCGCCGGACTTCGGCTGTGGTCGATCATCAATGAAGCGTGCATCCGACGCATGGTGGGCGGCAGCGCCACGATGAAGGCCCAGCTGAGGCACTTGATCACGGCCACCGAACGTCCCAACATCACGCTGCAGATCCTGCCGTTCTCCGCCGGTTCCCACCCCGCCATGGACGGGAGCTTCGTGATCATCGAGTTCCCCGAGCGGACGTCTCCTGATGTGATTTATCTGGAGAGCCAGACAGACGCCCGTTATCTGGAGGAAGCAGACGTCGTTGACCGATATAACGTGGCTTTTAACCACCTTCGAGCTAAGGCGCTGGACCCCGGCGAGAGTCTGCGACTGCTCATCCAGGCGGAAAAGGATCTCTGACGCACACATCAAGCGAAGGAGCAGGCATGGAGATCGACCTGTCAGAGGTGCGTTGGCGCAGGCCGAAGCGAAGCAACGCCGATGGAAACTGCTTCGAGGCAGGACTTGTCCACGTGCCCGTCAGCGCGGGCTTGCACAAACACGGCCATCTGATCGTCATTCGCGACAGCAAGGACCCCGACGGCCCGAAGCTGTATTTCGACAAGGCCGAGTTCGCTGCCCTTGTACTCGGCATGCAGGACGGCGAGTACACCGACCTGATCGCTGTCTGACTGGATGAGGTCGGCTGTTTAGGGGGCCATTCGCATGGCGCCCGGCCCTCCCTTTCTTGCCTTTTGAGGGAGGACTTTTGCCTTCTGCCCCAAACGTCAGAATCTTGGAACCGTTCCCAAGGAACTTTTTTCAACGAACGGATTGCGAGTGGCGCAGCCTCTCTCTACGGTGAAGGCGTCCGTCTCCCAGACGCGAGGTTTCCTCCTCTGGAACCCCCGACGCTGGGCTGCCAATGCGGATTTCACCGCTAAACACGCACCCGCGCTAGTTCGGAGGCTTCATGCGCCAGTCCCCCAACGCTCCCGCGAACCAGAGCTCCGTTCCCTGGGGTGTGAGCCGGATGGCTCCTTTTCCATTCCGAGGCGAAGAGCCCCACTACCGCGTCAGCATCGACCCTGCCACTCAGAAGGGCGTGTACCTCGATCCGGTGACCAACCAGCCGATCGAGGCCGCTGGCAAGCATGGCTCCAACGTGCAGCAGGCCACAGCTACCGCACCACCCACTCCCGATGGCGACGGCAGTACGGACGGCGGTGGCAAGCCGGACTCCACGACGGACTGGGTATCGGACTGATGCGAGTCCCTGCCCCGGTCTTGGTGGTCGCCTGTCTGGATGACCCCACCACCGACCTGGTGCTGGGCGAACTGCACAACCGGGACGTGCCGGTCGTGCGGTTCGATCCCGGCGCCGACTTCCCACGCCACGCCACACTGGAGACCTTCATCGACGGCACAGGCATGAAGGGCTCCCTCGGCACCCAGACACGCCACCTCGATCTGGCCGATATCCGCGCTGTCTACTGGCGTCAGCCAACGCCTTATCGGCGACCGCAGGATCTCGACAAGTACACAGGAGCCTGGGTAACAGACCAGTCCCGTTTCGGCCTGGGCGGTGTCTTGGCCGCGCTGCCTGGAGCCTTCTACCTCAACCACCCCTGGCGCAATCGCGACGCCGAGCACAAGCCCGTCCAACTCGCCACCGCCGCCGCATGCGGGCTGACGATTCCTTCCACTCTGATCACTAACCGGCTCGACAGCGCCCGTACGTTCGCTTCGCAGATGGATGGTGTGGTCTACAAACCGCTATGGTCAACCCCCTACCGGAACGCTGACGGAGAGGCCCGGACCGTTTGGGCGGATGTCATCGACCCCATCACCCTGGACGAGAGCGTCTGCGCGGCGGCGCACCTGTTCCAGCAGCGGGTGGACAAGGTCGCGGACGTACGCGTGACCATGGTGGGCGACCAGGTGTTCCCTGTCCGCATCGACGGAGCTCCTGGCCTGGACTGGCGCCACGACTACCCCTCTCTGACCTACCAGGTCGTCGAGGTGCCGACCTCCGTGATCAAGGGCATGCGCACCTACCTCAACGCCTTCGGGCTCGGCTTCGGAGCCTTCGACTTCTCCCTGACCCACGACGGCCAATGGGTTTTCCTGGAGTGCAACCCCAACGGCCAGTGGGCCTGGTTCGATGAGCCCATCCCGCAGCGGATCGCCAGCGCGATAGCCGACCATCTGACCCATCCGAGGAGGCCTTCGTGAGCGTCACAGCCGCCCAACTCCGGCAGGAACTGGCCGAACTCCTGGTCGCCAAGGGATCCCTCACCGACGCCCGTTGGGCGGAGGCGGTCAAGGCCGTGCCACGCGAGCTGCTCCTGGGAGAAGCCCTATTCCGGCCCGCCGACGGCGCGAACGGGACGGAATGGGAGCCGGTCCAGCGAGCGAGGACGTCCCACGAACGGTGGCTGCGCATGGCCTACGAGAACCGGACATGGGTCACGCAGGTCGAGGGGATCATGGCCGAGACCGCCAGAAGCTCCCTGTCCGGACCACCCACGTCTTCCTCCACCCTGCCCAGCCTGGTCGTACGCATGCTGGAGGCGGCCGAAATCAGCGACGGGGACAAGATTCTGGAGATCGGCACTGGCACCGGCTACTCCACGGCCCTGCTGTGCCAGCGCCTCGGAGATGGCAAGGTGACGTCGATCGAGTACGACCCCGAGGTGGCGGCTCGCGCTAGAACGGCCCTCGCCGCCGCCGGCTACACACCAACGCTGGTCGTAGGTGATGGTCTGGCCGGATACGACAAGAACACCGAATACGACCGACTGATCGCGACTTGCTCCGTCCGATACATTCCGGCTGCGTGGCTGTGGCAGGTGCGCGACGGCGGGACTATCACCGCGCCCTTGTCCGGCTGGATGGGCGGCACGGCTCTCGCGCACCTCACGCTGGCCGACGACGGCACCGCGACCGGACCCTTCCTGGCCGACGAGCTGTCGTTCATGTTCGCCCGGCCCCACGACCGGCCGCCGCGCTCGCACTACCTGATCGGCCTCGGCGAGCAGCGCGAGAGCGTGATCGATCCGCACGTTCTGAACGACCCGACCGGCGTGTTCGTGGCCCAGCTCGGCGCCCCGTCGGCGGAGAAGATGGGGGCGGGCGACCGGATCATCCTCCTGGACGTGGCAACCGGCTCACAGGCCACCACCGAGCCGTCGCCGGACGGAGGTTGGCTGGTACGCCAGCACGGGCCGTTGAAGCTGTGGGATGGCGTCGAAGAGGCGGTCTCGACCTGGGAAGCGGCGGGGAAACCGTCGCGGGCGGGGTACGGCCTCACGGTCACCGGGCAGGGGCAGAAGGTGTGGCTCGGCGATCCCGACGGCCCCTCGTGGCACCTGCCTGCTTGAACGGGGCCCATTCGGGTTCGCGCAACCAGTTCAAAGCAACAGTCGGTCAACGACGCTCTCACCGGAACATTTGTACAAGCTACCGGCGCGCACCAGGGACGACAGTGGGCCCGTGATTATTTCCCTGGGGCTCGATGACCCCGTTGTTTCGCCGACGCCGACCTGCGGTTTCCGCACCGGCAGGCTGATGTGAGCAGCGCGGCACGGCGCCGGCGGCGCCTCTTGATCGCCTCGGCTGTCCTCTTCGTCGTCGTCGGATCGCTTTTCCTGAACGCGGAGGTGGTGACGCGGCAGAGCGCCGAGGCCAGTGGGGATCCGACCCTGCCCCTCAACGGCGGGAACGTCTACGTGCGTCAGGACGGCCCCGCTGATGCCCCGGCACTCGTACTGATCCACGGGCTCGCCGCGTCGACCCGCTCGTGGGACGCGCTCGTTCCGCTGCTGACCAAGTCCCATCGCGTCATCCGGATCGACCTGCTCGGGCATGGCCGCTCGGCCAAGCCGGCCGGCGGTGGCTACGGAATGCCGGAGCAGGGACTCCGGGTCGGTGAGGCAATGGACCGGCTCGGGGTCAAGCACGCCACAGTGGTCGGCCATTCCACCGGCGGCGCGGTCGCCACCGCTCTCGCCGAGCAACGTCCCGACCTGGTGACCTCGCTCGTTCTCATCGACACCGCGCCCCGTTTGGCCGCCGCCGTCTCAGCCGGCGGCGTCGGCGGGCTCTTGTACACCCCCGTCATCGGCCAACTGCTGTGGCGGCTTCGGACCGACAGCCTGATCCGCAACGCCGCGAGCACCGCGTTCAGCCGCCGCGGCTACGAGGTCCCGCAGGCGGTCGTGGACGACGCGCGCGGCATGACCTACCACGCCCTCATCGCGACAACGCAGACCGGCGATGACTATGTGAATCAGCGCGCACTCCCCGATCGGCTGATTCCCCTCGGCAAGCCACTGCTGGTGATCTTCGGTGAGGAAGATCGGAGATGGCGATCCTCCTCCGCCGCCGAATACAGCGCCGTTCCGGGCGCGAAAGTCGAGTTGCTGGCCGGTGTTGGGCACTCGCCCATCATGGAGGATCCGCAGCGGACCGCCGCGCTTCTTCTGGCCTTCACCGCGAGCCACACCGCCCAGGCGCGCTGAACGAGATGATGCCCCCATGGAGGGACCCGGTGCGGGTGGATCTGGCCGATGTGCTCGGCCGTACGTGTATGCCCAACAAAGTTCGCCGAGACTAAGGAGATCGCGATGCCCCACACCAGTTCAGGCATTTACTGGGAGGAACACGGCCAGGGCCCTCTGACCCTTGTCATGCTGCCAGGATTCGGCGCCTCGGCTGATCTCATGACCGGAATCGCGCGACACCTGAGCGTGTTCCGCGTCTTGATCTTCGACTTGCCCGGACATGGTCAGTCCGTACGCGCGCCGGCGGACGGGAGACTGTCCACACTGGCCGCGACCCTGCACGACGCGATCAACGACGCGGGCGTCGACGCCTACTGCCTGGTCGGCTATTCCCTCGGCGGTGCGATCGCGGTGCGTATCGCGCTCGACTACCCGGATGAGGTGCGTGCGCTGGTCGGTGTTGTTCCGTGGAACGCCGCAGGGACGACTGCCGGGGACGAGGTGATCGCCGGCTTCGATGCCGCCTACGGCAACGTCGAGGCCCTCACCCAAGCAGTGGCGGCAATCTCCGTGGACCCGTCGAAGACCTCGAGTCTGACGAGCAGCATGCTGACCGTCACCGAACAGATGTGGCACGGCTGGCTGGCCGACGGTGCGCTGACCAGCCAGGCCGACGAGCTGTCTGAGATACGCATACCGACCTGCTACATACTCGGCGGAAAGGACGTCGTCGTAGATCAAGCCAAGCAACTTGACGACGTGCGACGCATCCCTGGAAGCCGTGCGGTCCTGCTGAGCGAGCTTGGACATCTGTGTGGTCTCGAGATGCCCGACGTCGTCGCGAACGAGATCTCGAACTTCCTGGAGACAGAAATCTCGAACTGCTGCCGGCCATCGGTCGAGAAGAGGATCGGTGTGATGTAGCCGGGCGCCGAGCCGCCCTGAATTCTCAGGTCTGCTTCGCACCCGCCCGTGCCCTGCCGCTGCTACGGGGGTCAACGGTGAGGATCTGCCGCACGACGGCGGCAGCAGAGGGCTACCGCGGTCGCGGCCGCAACGGACATGTGCTGCAAAACGACAAACTCCTTCGCGAGGATGCAAAGGGCCAGGAAAGCGCGCGGACGGGTCACGTGATGATCTGTCGTGCCGTCTCGCCGACGGGCGCTACGGAGGTGTCGTAGTCGCCGAGGACCACCACCGTCCAGTCGGCGTCGGGTAGGCGCCGAGGTGGGTTTCACAGCTCGCTCCGTAACTCGCCCGCCGTCAACCCGATCCACTGTCGGCCGACCGTGTCCCCGCCCCGTCCACGCCGGGTCATGGTTGTGCCACGGCCACAACCGACGATCGCGCCGCCGATGAACGGCGACATGCGGCAGGCAAGGCACGCACATTCAGCCGGCTTCGGCGATCCGACTTGCTCAGTAAGACTTACTAAGCTTTACTGAATACATGGCAAGGAAGAAGCAGGAGCTCGGCCGCTTCACAGACGTGGCGTTGCTGGTGCTCATCAGCTTGGCCGAAGGGCAGAAGCACGGATACCGGATGATCAACGACATCGAGGAGTTCTCAGGGACCGCGCTGGAGCCGGGCACGCTCTACGGGGCGCTAATGCGTCTGGAGGAGCGTGGTTGGATCGAGCCGATTGAGTCGGCGGAGCGGCGCAAGCCGTACCGAATCACCGACGGCGGGCGGGCGGCACTGAGCGAGCAGCTCGCCACGCTGCGGCGCATCGAGCAGGCGGGCGCCAGGCGTACGGAAATCGCTTGGGGGTTGGCATGATGCGGGCCGTGGCCATCGCGATGATCAGCCTTTACCCGAAGGCATGGCGGCAGCGTTACGGCGAGGAGGTCGCCGATCTGATCGAAGCGCGGCCGGCACACGTACGCACGGTGTTCAACCTGGTCGTGGGTGCGGCCGACGCATGGCTCCACCATCGACGCGTTCCGGGGGCCGGGTCCTTGACGGTTCCTCTTGCTACGATCCTGGCCTGCGCGGGAGCCGGCCTCCTGCTCATGTGGAATCCGGGTATGCGCGACGCGGCTGACCTGGCCAGCCTGCACGGCGTGTGGGCCGAGGCTGCCGGCAAAGGCACACTCGCCGAGAAGATGCATGGCCTGGCTCGACTCCTTTATGCCACAGCGGCTACCGCGGCCGTGCTCTCGGTGGTGCCACTGATCTTTACCTGCCTCACAGCGATGCGCCGCTCGGGGGACAGGGTCACGCGGATCATGGCTGGGCGGGTCTTCGTGACGGCCATGCTGCTCGCCCTTCCTGTCGCGATGACCGGCCTGGGCTTCGTGGGCATGGCCTTCCTGGAGATGGGTTATCCCGTCGGGCCGCTCGGCGAGGCGATGGTGGGCGGCTTCCTCGTGCCGATCATCATGGCGATAGTGCTGGCGCTGCCCATGATGGCGGTGGACGTGCCCTCACTCGGGTCATACGTGCGCGGCACCGGCATGATCCTCATGGGGGCGGCCGTCACCAACGTGGTTGCCTGGTTGTGTGTCGCGGTCTTGCTGGTGATGGGGCTGGAGAAGGCGTCGTGGTCGTTCGTGGGGATCATGGCGGGGAGCGCCTTGGTGAGCATGAATATGGCCGCGCTGGTAGTCAGGGGTGCGCTAGGGCGCGGCAGGACCGTACTCAACCGTCTCAATCCCGCTTGAACGGTGGTCTGCGCACCTCGGCTACGTGACGTGCGATACCGGAGACCTCGTGGCCAGCGTAGTCGCGCGGACCCGAGCGGGGGGCATTGCGAGTTCTCAGCACACATGCCCCGTCATGGTCGTCGCCCAGCGCATACCTGCGACCATGTGCTCCAGGTAGCCCGCGTCGCTGACCGTCACCGCAATCTCTGCACAAGGGAGCTTGGCGAAGGAGTGGTCCCTCAGCAGATCCCATACGCCATAGTCATCCAGATCGGCGGGGCCGTCTGGCCCCTCCAGCTCCCGGGGCTCGTTCGGGTGCTTCAGCGCTGCGACCTCACTCAGTAGCGGGACGTTCCGGTAGGGGCTGATGTCGTAGAAGGTGATGATTTCAGCGGCGCGTTGTGAGAACTCCTCGGCGTCGCCGGACGTCGTGACGTTGTGCGAGATTCCGTCATATCCGCTACCGCCGTCCAGCTGGTACACGTCTTTCGCTTTGCGCCTAGGCTCGAGCACGGTCTTGCCGTCGTCCGCGAGCAGGTATCCGTCTTCGGTGACCCGGATGTGCGTTCGTAAAGTTTTGCGAACTCGCCCCTCAAGCGCATGCCTGCCACAACGTTCTTGCCCTCCTCCTCCGCGAAGGGGTATCGGTCTCCGCCGCACTCCTCATCGTCTTCGTTGTGCAGAAACCCGTGGTCCAGGTGCCACCAGGCGTCCACCAGGAGAGACAGAGGGAAGACGGTCTCCTCCGGCACGGACGGAACGTCGGGGTTGATGATGTGCACCGTCCCACAGAGGGTCGAGCCCTCGACCGATTCGACGGACACGGTGAAGATACTTGTCATGCTGGGCGCCCCTTCAGCCGGAAACGGTGGTCACACTTGATCACCAGTCAGTCCGGATAGTAGGCGTCCTTACCGACACTCGTTTCCGGCGTCATACGCGCGAGCCAGAAGGCCGGCTGACTTCTCACGGCCCTCTAGGAGGGTGTGGCGGGACCGCCGGGCCAATCGGCGGGCGTATCCCCAGGTGTCGGGTCATCGAGCGGTGAGTACGTGCGCCCACGGCTCATCAATGTCGGCCAGACCCAGCACGGCGACCACGTTGTCGAGCATTCCGGCGCCGAACCAGCGCCGGACGGCGTCGTCGTCGCCCAGCAGCCGCCGAACGGTGTCAACCTGCTTGGCGTAGCACCGACGCACGGCCTCCCCAACTAGCGGCTCGCCGGCGGCACAGTTCGCGTGCATGAGGAAACGCAGGATGGTCCGGTCCGCAGTGAGCGCGGCGTAGGCGCCGCGCGCCGCGTCCAAAGCCGCCTCGGGCGCCGGCCCGGCCCCACCCGTCACCGGCGAGTGCGCGACCAAGGTTTCGGTCATCACGACGGAC
This sequence comes from Nonomuraea sp. NPDC052129, assembly GCF_040680095.1. Lineage (NCBI taxonomy): Bacteria > Bacillati > Actinomycetota > Actinomycetes > Streptosporangiales > Streptosporangiaceae > Nonomuraea > Nonomuraea sp. NPDC052129. The sequence continues at coordinate 444,700 of NZ_JBFAVX010000004.1, forward strand.
ACGTGGTCGACCACCGCCGCGAACAGCGCTTCCTTGTTCGGGTACAGGCGATAGAGATACGGCTGAGAGATGCCGACCCGCTCAGCCAACTCGTGCGTCGTCGTACCGTAGAAACCCTTCTGCGCGAAGCAATCCATCGCGGCGGCCACGATGGCTCGACGTCGTTCGTCGCTCTTCGTGCTGGTGCCGGCGGCGGGCATGAACCCTCAACCTCCGAACGTCACGCTGAGCTCAGGGTCGGACGGCACATCGTGGGGCGTGAGTGCCTCGATCGCCACCAGCGGGTTCCAGTAGTCCAGGTAGTGGGTGATGCGCGCGTCGTCATCGGTCCGGACGACGGAGACGCACCTCTGCTCGTACGGCTTGCCGGTCGGCAGTGCGGTGCCCGTCGAGCGGAATTCGGCGATCACGAGGCTCGGATCGACTGTCGGGTGGAACACCAGGTCGACGAACTCTACGTCGAAGGTCTCGGGAAAGTTGCTCATGTGCGCCAGCAGTGCGTCTCGCCCCGTCACCCGTTGAGGCACGCCGACCGGCGCGAACGGGAACTCGAGCACCCCGTCCGGGGCGAACAGCGCCACCCATTCGTCGGTGCGTCCTGCGGCGGTAAGGCGCAGGTGCTCGGCCACGGTGTGCTGGGCAGCGGCGCGGCGGCTGGCGTGGTCTTGCTCGGCTGTCATATCGACTCCTAGGTTAGTAATCGACCAATAACATACCAGCCGCCGCTGCCAGGTCGAGCACTGACAGAAACCCGCGACCGGAGATCGCTAGGCGTCGCGGCGCAGCGTGAACCAGAAGGTCGGCACCGAGTTGGTGCCCGGCGTGACGTCGAGCAGTTCCCAGCCGGGGAACCTGGCGCGGAGTTCGTCGGCTGTGACGCCCGCCGCCCACGAGGTGACCTCGGGGGTCGGATTGCCGAGCGGCTCGGGGCCGTACCCGAACATCAGCAACCGTGCTCCAGGAGCGGCGCGGTGAGTGAGCCCGGCGGCGTAGGCGTCGCGGCGGTGCAGCGGGATCCCGCAGTAGCAGCTCAGGTCGAAGAACAGGTCGAAGGGGCCCGGCACGTCCAGCTCGTCGAGGCGGGTGGCGTCTCCGTGCAGCAGCCGTACCGCCACTCCCGCCTCCGCGGCTTTCTCCCTGGCCTGGTCGACGGCGCGGTCGATCAGGTCGACGGCCGCCACCTCCCAGCCGTGCCGTGCGAGGTAGGTGGCGTTGGTCCCCGTGCCGCAGCCGAGTTCGAGGGCGCGGCCGGGCGGCAGCGCGCCGTGCCCCTCTACCAGGGCGACCAGCTCGGGCGGCGTCACGCCGGTGTCCCACGGTGGCTTGCCGGTGCGGTAGTAGCCCTCCAGTGCGCGGTGTACGGACTCCTCCTCCGGGTCTCGCTGCGTTGAGGCCAGGTCCGGTTCCGGCTTCTGGATGGCGTTGGGCTGGTCCATCGTCTCCTCCAAGAATATAGAGTTGAACTCTAGTGATGTACTCTAGAGATATACTCGCAATATGGACAAAGTCAAGCGGCCGGACAAGCGAGCCGAGCGCTCACGCCGCACCCGGGAAAAGGTCGTCGAGGCGGCTCGCGAGCTGTTCGTCGCGCAGGGTTACGGGGCGACGAGCCTGCAGGAAGTCGCGGACCAGGCGGGCGTGGCCGTCCAGACGGTCTATTTCGTCTTCCGCAACAAGCGCACGCTGTTCAAGGACGTCGTCGACACATCCATCGCCGGGGATACCGAGCCGGTCGCCACCATGGATCGTGAGTGGTTTCGCGCCGCGTGCGCCGAGCCCACCGCAGCCGGGCAATTGCGCGCGCACGTCCACGGCACCCGCGAGATCCTGGGCCGGGTCGCCCCGATCATGCCGCTGATCGCGGCTGCCGCGGCCACCGACCCTGAGATCGCCGCACAGTGGCCGGACGGCCCCGACCCGCGTTACATCGTGCAGTACGCAGCGGCCGAAGCCCTGGCCCGCAAGCCCGACACCCGTCCCGGCCTGTCCATCGAGATGGCGGCGGACCTGCTGTTCGGCCTGCTCAGCCCACAGCTCTACCTGATCTTCGTCCGCGACCGCGACTGGTCACCGGACACGTGGGAAGAGTGGGCCCGCACCGCCTTGACCTCCCAACTCTGTGTCGACCCCGGCTAAGCGGACGGACGTCACGATGGTCCTCCAGCCCGCAATGCCGGTGGCCGACCACCTGGCCGGCCTCCCGCGGGCCGGGTCGGACAACCTGGCCGACACCCATACCGGGCCTGCGCCGACCAGATCACCCCGGCCACCCAAGCCCCGGGGCCGGTAGGCCGACCACGACAAACAAAACTCCGACCCCGTCCCGACGACGCCCTACCCTGGGTCTTCTTTGGCCGACGGGGCACAGCGCCACTGGCTTTGTCCAGATGGATGTTGTTGCGGTCGACGCCCGCGCGCCGTTACTCGACACTGAGCTACCACCTTGTGACCACAAAAAGTAGCGATGGTCACTCAGCGCGCCCGCCGACCCGGTCCGGCAACTGGCGTGAGCGACCCGTCTCATCCGCGGTACGACAATGCTTGATCAGATTTGGCGGCGGCTGCGGTAGGCGGCGGTCTTGGCGCGAGCCGTACATGCCGCGCTGCAGAAACGGCGCGAGGCGTTGCGGGTCAGGTCGATGTAGACCGCATCGCACTGGCGTGCCGCGCACTGTCCGAAGCGGTCAGGGCCGTAGCCATCCACGATGAGGGCCAGCGCCGTGGCGAACTCGCCGCCCAGGGCCTCCACCTCGGTGCCGTCCGAACCGTGGAAGTGCAGATGGAACGGCTGACCGACATCCTCGACCAGATACGGCTGCGCGCCGTACCTGCGGATCATGGCGTTGATGCCGGCGGCCTGGTCCGCTGGACGCTCAGCCAGCAGTACCTGCCGCAGCTCGATGGCCAGCTCGGCCAGGTGCCGCCCCGAGTCTGGCACCGCGCGCAGGGCCACGCCCGTACGGTCACCGAACTGAGCGGCGAACGTCGTCGCAAGGTCCTCACCTGTCAGTGGCTGCACCGAGGCGCCGCCTCGCCAGCGCGCCGTGGCCAGATTGACCAGCTCGGCGATCAGCGGAGCCTGCCGGGTTACGTTACAGGCTATTTCCACTTGACCAGTAACTCCCTTTCCGTGTGTCATAGGCAAAATTCGGTTAGATGGTAACGGAGTCGCCATGCTCGCGCACTACCGCCGCCTGCTCGCCCATCCAGGCGTCCCCCACCTGCTCGTCGCCGGGCTCATCGTCAAACTGGGCACGCCCGTGCTGAGCCTCGCCCTGCTGCTGGCCGCCGTCGACCGGCTCGGCTCCTACGCCACCGCCGGGCTCGTGCTCACCGGCCACGCGCTGGCCCTGGCCATGTGCGCGCCGCTCGGCGGGCGCATCGCCGACCGGTATGGCCCGCGCACGGCCCTGACCGGCTATCTGGCCGCCCACGCCCTGGCCTACACTCTCCTCCTGCTCGCCCCGCCTGCCCTGATGATCGGCGCCGCCGTACTGCTCGGCGCCACCACCCCGCCCGCCGGATCAGTCGTCAGAGGCGCCTGGCCACGCCTCGTCCCCGCCACCTCGCTGCCCGCCGCCTACGCGGTCGACAACGCTGTCAACGAGCTGACGTTCATCGTCGGCCCCCTGCTCGTGCCGGTCCTGACCCTGGCCGTTCCGGCCCACGGCGTGGTGGCAGCCGCCGGCGCCGCCATCCTTCTCGGCACCGCGCTGCTCCTGGCCTCCCCTGCGATACGGCAGGCGGCCCCCACCCCGCCGGTCAGATTCAGCCTGGCCGGGCCGCTCACCCACCGGCCTACCCTCCTGCTACTGACTATCGCCGCCTTCGGCACCTTCACCTTCGGGTGCCTGCGCATCGCCACGGTCGCCTCGGCCACCACCTTCGCCTCGGCCTCCTCCGCCGGCGTCCTGATGGGCCTGCTGTCGGCCGGCGCCCTCCTCGGCACCCTCGGGTACGGCGCGCGGGCCTGGCCCATCACCGGCGGGCGCCTGCTCGTCCCACTCTCGCTCGCAGAGGCCGCCATCCTGCTCGGCGGGGGCTGGGCACCCGGCTTCGTGACGCTCGCCATACTGATCACTTTGGTCGGGCTCGTGACCGGGCCGCGCGACGCCGTCGTACCAGCCCTTCTCGCCGACCACGCCCCCACCCACTACCGCACCGAGGTCTTCGCCTGGCTCAACACCTTCACCTGGACCGGCTACGGCCTGGGCACCGCCGTCGCCGGCCAGCTCACCGGCCCTCACGACACCGGCACCACCGCCTTCGGCATGGCCGCCGCCGCAGCCGTGGCATGCGCGATCCTGTCAGCCGCCGCCAACCGGATCGCCTCGCCCTTGCCGACGCCCGCCGCGGCGCCAACCGAAAGTCCTTCCCACGAATCTGATCACGTAGCTGACAACTGAGACCCAGATGGAGGCTGCGGGTGTGTCGAACCCCGGGGCCGCAGCCCTACCACCAGGTGGCTACCGACTTACCGCCTGATCAATACATCACTTCCGGGGCCGCGCCATAGATGAAGATGGGGGCGGCCGACTGTACCGGGTCACCACAGCGATCACCGAGACGCTACCGGCCGTCCGATCATGGGTAGCTTGGGGGCCATCGGTATGCCGTGGGCGAAGCGTGCGGCGGAGCCGTGCCCTAGAAGGGCGTCCGAGCGGAGCGAGGCCCTTCAGGGGTCGGGCCCTCGGCCCGACTGGGAGCAACGTCTGCCCCCGAAGCGCGAAGCGCCCACCCGCGAAGCCCTTTGTGCCCGAAGTGGCCGGGCAAAGGCTAATAAGCGGGTGGGCGCTAAATGGTCAGCGCTGGGTAGGCGCGACGACTACCTCGACGCGCTGGAACTCCTTGATGTCCGAGTAGCCCGTCGAAGCCATCGTCCGCTTCAACGCCCCCATCAGGTTCATGGACCCGTCGGCCACGCTGGACGGCCCGTGCAGGATCTGCTCCAGGCTGCCCACCGTGTCGAATGCCACCCGCCGGCCCCGGGGCAGGTCCGGGTGGTGTGCCTCCGAGCCCCAGTGGAAGCCATGGCCGGGGGCCTCCGTCGCGCGGGCGAGCGGGGAGCCGACCATGACCGCGTCGGCGCCGCAGGCGATGGCCTTGGCGATGTCGCCCGAGGTGCCCATGCCGCCGTCGGCGATCACGTGGACGTAGCGGCCGCCTGATTCGTCCATGTAGTCGCGGCGGGCGGCGGCGACGTCGGAGATCGCGGTGGCCATCGGTACGGCCACGCCCAGCACGTTGCGGGTGGTGTGGGAGGCGCCGCCGCCGAAGCCGACCAGGACGCCCGCCGCGCCGGTGCGCATGAGGTGCAGGGCGGCCGTATAGGTGGCGCAGCCGCCCACGATGACCGGCACGTCGAGCTCGTAGATGAACTGCTTGAGGTTCAGCGGCTCGGCCCGGCCCGAGACGTGCTCGGCCGAGACCGTGGTGCCGCGGATGACGAAGATGTCCACGCCCGCGTCGATGACGGCCTTGTGATACTGCACCGTACGCTGCGGAGACAGGCGGACCGCCGTGGTCACGCCGGACTCCCGGATCTCCGCGATCCGGCGGCCGATCAGCTCTTCCTTGATCGGCGCCGTGTAGATCTCCTGCAGCCGCTTGGTCGCGGCCTCGGCGTCGAGCGAGGCGCACTCCTCCAGCAGCGGCGACGGGTCGTCGTAGCGGGTCCAGAGCCCTTCGAGGTCGAGGGGCGCCAGGCCGCCGAGGCGGCCGATCTCGATCGCGGTGGCGGGCGAGACCACGCTGTCCATGGGGGCGACGACCACGGGTAGTTCGAACCGGTAAGCGTCAATCTGCCAGGCGATCGAGACCTCCTCCGGGTCACGAGTGCGCCGGGAGGGTACGAGGCCGATCTCGTCGAGCGCGTAGGCCCGGCGACCGGTCTTGCCCCGGCCGATCTCCACCTGCTGAGTCATGTCTTACCTTCTGTGATAGTTCGGGGCTTCCACGGTCATCTGAATGTCGTGGGGATGGCTCTCCGTGAGTCCCGCCGCCGTGATCGGCATGAGCTCACAGTCGGTGTGCATCTGCGTGATCGTGCGGCAGCCGGCGTACCACATGCCCTGGCGCAGGCCGCCGACGAGCTGGTGGGCGACCGCCGCGACCGGTCCCCGGAAGGGGACCTGGCCTTCGATGCCCTCGGGGATGTATTTGTCCTCGCCGCCGATGTCGGCCTGCGCGTAGCGGTCCTTGCTGAAGGACATGCCGCCGCGCTCGCGGTTGCGGACCGCGCCGAGCGAGCCCATCCCCCGGTACGACTTGAACTGCTTGCCGTTGATGAAGATCAGCTCACCGGGCGACTCCTCGCAGCCGGCCAGCAGCGAGCCGAGCATGACCGTGTCGGCGCCGGCGGCGATGGCCTTGACGATGTCGCCGGAGTATTGCAGGCCGCCGTCGCCGATGACCGGCACACCGGCCGGCCCGCACGCCAGCGACGCCTGGTAGATGGCGGTGACCTGCGGCGCGCCCACGCCGGCCACGACGCGGGTGGTGCAGATGGAGCCGGGGCCCACGCCGACCTTGACCGCGTCGGCGCCCGCGTCGACGAGCATCTGGGCGCCCGCCCTGGTCGCGATGTTGCCGCCGATGACGTCGACCTTGCTGTTGGCCTTGAGCTTGGCGACCATGTCGGCCAGGCCCTTGGAGTGGCCGTGCGCGACGTCGACCACGACCACGTCGACGCCCGCCTCGATCAGCGCCTTGGCCCGCAGCTCCGCGTCACCGCCGACGCCCACGGCGGCGCCGACGACCAAGCGGCCGTCCGCGTCCTTAGTGGCCAGCGGATATTGCTCGCTCTTGGTGAAGTCTTTAACCGTGATCAGACCGCGCAGCCGGCCGTCGGGATCGACCAGGGGCAGCTTCTCGATCTTGTTGTGCCGCAGCAGCTCGAACGCGCCGTCACGCGACACCCCCACCGGGGCGGTGACCAGCGGCATCGGGGTCATGACCTCACGCACCGGCCGCGACTGGTCGGTCTCGAAGCGCATGTCGCGGTTGGTCACGATGCCGACGAGCACGCCGGACAGGTCGGTGACGGGCACCCCGGAGATCCGGTATGTCGCGCACAGCCGCTCCACGTCGGCCAGGGTGTCGTCGGGAGTGCAGGTGACCGGGTTGGTGACCATCCCGGCCTCGGACCGTTTGACCAGGTCGACCTGCTGGGCCTGCTCCTCCACCGACAGGTTGCGGTGCAGGATGCCGATGCCGCCCTGGCGGGCCATGGCGACTGCCATGCGAGCCTCGGTGACCGTGTCCATCGCGGCGGAGACCAGCGGGATCGACAGGTTGATGCCGCGCGACAGGCGTGAACCTGTGTCCGCGTCACCAGGTTGCAGGTCTGAATAGCTTGGGACGAGCAACACGTCGTCGAAGGTCAGACCCGTCTCGGTGAACTTGGACATGCTGCGGCCCCTCCTGCCGATGCTGATGAGGCAAGTCTAGGGCCTAGATGCAAAACGTCCCGAGGCCGGGAGCACGATGACCCCCACGGCCCGTCGTACCCCCGGCATCCCAAAGAGCCGGAGGATGGGGCGGTCGGTGATCCGCCCCATCCTCCGGCCACCGACATCCGGGCGGAAGCGCATAAAGCGCCACCGAACCCCCCTCCGCGTCCTGATGGCAAGCGCTGCCAGCTCAAGTGGATGCCGACGCTGGGTTAAGCCTGCGTTACTCATCGGCACACCGCAATGTGAAAACGTGCAATTGCACGAAGCTGCACATGTGGCCAAGGAGTCCACGCAAGGAGCGGACAAGGACGTATCGCCGAGTTATTCTCACGACACGCCCGTGTCCCCCCTACGGAGCCCCTTATATGCGTAGCGAGTCCCACGCCCTGTCCGACCCTCTCGCGGACGCTCCCCTCGCGACGCTGGGCCTCGACCCGGCCCAGACCGCGCTTTACACGGCGGTGCTACGCCTGCACAGGGCCACGCGTACCGAACTGGCCGAGGCCATGGACGGTTCCGTCGACAAGGTGAGCAGACAGCTCGACGATCTCGTCAGGCTCGGGGTGATCGACGAGCAATCGGGCGAATACCTCGCCCGGCACCCCGCCGCCGCGCTCGGCCGGCTGATCGCCGAGCGCCTCGACCGGCTGGCCGAGGAGAGCAGGCGCATCGACTCCGCCCTCGGCTCGATCCGAGGGCTGATCCGCGACTACGACGTGGGGCATGACTACCAGAACGGCGCGTTCCGGGTTGAGATGGTGAGCGGGGCCGACGTGCTCTACGAGAGCGTGGTTGGCATGGCGGTGCAGTCCCAGTCCCCGCCGATGCACTTACTCACCGCCATTCCCGACGAGCGGACGATGGCGGACTTCGTCCGAAAATTTGCCGATCCTTGGATCGATGCACAGCAGCGGAAACTCCTGAACGTGCGGGCCGTCATCCCGGTCTCCACACTGACCCTGCCCGGCGTACGCGACCAGCTGACCAGACTGCTGGCGGCCGGAGGGACCGTACGCACGCTGGACCGGGTGCCGAGCTGGTTCATGACCGCCGGGCCCGACGCCGCCGGCCTGCCCGCGCTGTGGGGCGGCAACCTGCCCGACCACGCCTACAACTTCTACCTGGTACGGACGCCGATCGTCGTGGGCATGCTCCGGTCGCTCTTCGAGGAGCTGTGGGGCCGGGCCGTACCCCTGCCCTGGGGTCGCCGGGGCGAGGGCGTGGTGCAGGTGCTGCGGCTCGCGGCGCAGGGCATGTGCGACGACTCGATAGCCCGCCAGCTCGGTGTCTCCGTGCGCACGGTACGGGCCAGGTTTGCCGACGCCATGGTTCAGCTTGGCGCGCAATCACGCTTTCACGCAGGTGTGGAGGCCGCCCGGCGTGGATGGCTGAGCTAATCACCACCGCGGTGGCCGCATCGGTCATATGGTGGGAAGGTGCTGGAAGACGTCCCCCGCGACCCGTTCGCGGACGACCCGAACGACCCTTCCTCAGCGATGGGCGAGCTCGACGACGCCGAACCGCTGACCGCCTCCGAGCGCGACGAGGCCATTACCGACCTGGCCGACGTCGAGGTCTTCCGCTCCTTGTTAGAGCAGCAGGGAGTGCTGGGCCTGGTGCTCGACTGCCCGGAATGCGGCGAGCAGCACTTCTTCGACTGGGAGCTGCTGCGCGGCAATCTGCGCCAGATGATCGACAAAGGCCAGCCCCAGATGCACGAGCCGGCCTTTCATCCTGACCCTGCCGACTACGTGACCTGGGAATACGCCAGAGGCTACGTCGACGGTGTCATCGACACCGAGGAGCGCCGCTGATCCACGTCGTCCAGCAGCGCGGCGAGCAGCCGCGCGGCCGGATCGCGTGAATCTGGCAACTCGCCGCGGGCCAGCACGTCGAGGAGCGCGTCAGTCTGCTCCTCCGGCGTCAAGCCGACTCCAGTTCGGCCATCTGCCGCAGCCTCGCCAGCGCTCGATGCTGGGCAACACGGACCGCACCTGGTGACATACCGAGTACATTACCGGTCTCCTCCGCCGACAGTCCCGACACCACCCGCAACAACAGCAACTCGCGCTGGTTGTCGGGAAGTCTGGCGAGCAGCCTGCGGGCGTACTCCACCTCGATGTAGCGGACCACCGTCTCCTCGGGCCCCGGTCCGTCGTCCGGCCCATCCGGTAGATCCTGAGTCGGTACGGCCGAGCGGACCGAACTCCGCAACGCGTCGGCCACCTTGTGCGAGGCGATACCGAAGACGAAGGAGGCGAAAGGCCGTCCCATGTCGCGGTATCGCGGCAGCGCGGACAGGACCGCGATGCACACCTCCTGGGCTACGTCATCGGCAATGTGATATTGCCCTGAAACCCTGCCCAGCCTGGCGCGGCAATAGCGCACCACCATCGGACGCAACTCGCCGAGCAGGGATTCGATCGCACTGCGATCTCCCTGTACGGCGAGGCTCGTCAGTTCCCTTAGGTCGGAGTCATCCGTCCGTGCCGGAAGTCTCGACGCGAGCCTTACCCCAATTTTGGCGTCGGCGACGCTTCCCTCGCTCACGTTAGGCATGATGCCCGCACTGATCGGGCCTGTCGTCATCGCGAACGGCTACGGATTGGTCACATTGACGCGGCGATAACGGGCAGTAATCGACCGGCAACACTAAGCCTTTATTGCGGAAGAATATTTCATCCCATAACCCCAAATGTGCAGAAATTGCCAGACGCCTAGACGCTTAAGCCACACATCCGGTTTACCCGAATAAACCACTTTCCCGGTTCATCACCCTTCGCTCACTCTCTCAGGAGCTTCGCCTAGATTGCCCGTATGTCATATGCCATACATGGCTTTGCGGGGGTACGAGGCCAGGGGTACACCGGAGAAAGCACACGACCCGCACCTGGAATCAGGCGCGGGTCGGGTGAGGACGGAACGGCTCAGTGGCCGTGGCCGTGACCGTGGCCCTGGCCGGCGGCGGCCGGCTCCTCCTCCGGCTTCTCGACGACGAGCGCCTCGGTGGTGAGGAGCATGCCGGCGATCGACGCGGCGTTCTGGACGGCCGAACGGGTGACCTTGACCGGGTCGATGACGCCCTGGTCCAGCAGGTTGCCGTACTCGCCCGTGGCGGCGTTGAGGCCGTTGCCCGCCGACAGCTCCGAGACCTTGTGGGTGACCACGTAGCCCTCGAGACCGGCGTTCTCGGCGATCCAGCGCGTCGGCTCGACCAGTGAGCGGCGGACGATGGCGACACCGGTCGCCTCGTCGCCCGTCAGGCCCAGGTCGTCGAGGTCCTTGGCGACGTGGATCAGCGCGGAGCCACCGCCGGAGACGATGCCCTCCTCGATCGCGGCGCGCGTAGCGGAGATCGCGTCCTCGAGGCGGTGCTTCTTCTCCTTGAGCTCCACCTCGGTGGCGGCGCCGACGCGCAGCACGCACACGCCGCCGGCCAGCTTCGCAAGGCGCTCCTGCAGCTTCTCGCGGTCCCAGTCGGAGTCAGACTGCTCGATGGCAATCTTGATCTCCTTGACCCGGTCCTCGATCGCCTGCTGGTCGCCGCCGCCGTCGACGATGGTCGTGTTGTCCTTCGTCACGACGATGCGGCGGGCGTTGCCGAGCACCTCAAGGCCGACGTTCTCGAGCTTGAGGCCGACCTCCTCGCTCACGACCTGGCCACCGGTGAGGATGGCGATGTCCTGCAGCATGGCCTTGCGGCGGTCGCCGAAGCCCGGAGCCTTGACGGCGACCGAGGTGAACGTGCCGCGGATCTTGTTGGTGACCAGGACGGCCAGGGCTTCGCCCTCGACGTCCTCGGCGACCACGAGCAGCGGCTTCTTGGTCTGCGCGATCTGCTCGAGCAGCGGCAGGAAGTCGGAGATCGAGGAGATCTTGCCCTGGGTGAGCAGGATGTAGGCGTCTTCGAGGACGGCCTCCATGCGCTCGGGGTCGGTCACCATGTAGGCCGACAGGTAGCCCTTGTCGAACTGCATGCCCTCGGTGAACTCGAGCTCCATGCCCATGGCGTTGGACTCTTCGACGGTGAGAACACCGTCCTTGCCCACCTTGTCGAACGCCTCGGCGATCAGGTCGCCGATCTTGGCGTCCTGAGCGGAGATGGTCGCGACGTTCGCGATCTCCTTCTTGTCCTCGACCGGGCGCGCGCTGGCCAGCAGCTTGTCGCTGATCGCCTTGGCGGCCTTGTCGATGCCGCGCTTCAGCGACAGCGGCGAGGCGCCGGCGGCCACGTTGCGCAGGCCCTCGCGGACCATCGCCTGAGCCAGGACGGTCGCGGTGGTGGTGCCGTCACCAGCGACGTCGTTGGTCTTGGTGGCGACTTCCTTGGCGAGCTGGGCGCCGAGGTTCTCGTAGCGCTCCTCCAGCTCGATCTCACGAGCGATGGTCACGCCGTCGTTCGTGATCGTCGGAGCACCGAACTTCTTGTCGATGACGACGTTGCGGCCACGGGGGCCGAGGGTTACCTTCACGGCGTCCGCGAGGGCGTTGACGCCACGCTCAAGCGCGCGGCGTGCGTCCTCGTCGAACGCTAGGATCTTCGCCATGCTGAAAGTCCTCTCCTAGCGTCGAAAGCCCCGGCCGCACGCGCTCAGAGGAGACGCGCGCCCGGGGCCTGACGCATCCGGCTTACTTCTCGATGATCGCGAGAACGTCGCGGGCGGAGAGCACGAGGTACTCCTCGCCGCCGTACTTGACCTCAGTGCCGCCGTACTTGCTGTAGAGGACGATGTCGCCCTCAGCGACGTCGAGCGGAATACGCTTGTCGCCGTCCTCATCCCAGTTGCCCGGGCCCACCGCGAGGACCTTGCCCTCTTGCGGCTTCTCCTTGGCGGTGTCAGGAATGACCAGGCCGGAAGCGGTCGTCTGCTCGGCCTCAAGCGGCTGAACCACGATGCGGTCGCCGAGCGGCTTAACGGGAACCTTGGTGGCGGTCGTCACGATCGGACCTCCCCTTCAGATTTGAATGATCTAGAAGAGGCGACCAGCGGGGCCTGCCGTCGCGGGTGTCAGACCTGCCTCGTCGCACGTTGGCACTCTCAAGGGGAGAGTGCCAACAGGAAACATATGCAAGAGGGGCTTGACAGTCAACACGAACGCGTCTGCTCAGAGCGATAAGGCCCAAGAGCTTGCCCAAGGTTGAGGGTAATTGGGGTGACACGCACTGTTGGCGCAGGGCAGACGTGCCCGTCCACCTGCCACCGTACGCGCACACCGGCAGGCTGGAGTGCGGCGGGGAGACGCTAACGTCGGGTGACGTGGATCTCGACGCCTTCACCGAGTTGCTCACCCCGCGCGGGCAGCGCGCACTCGACGAGGCCGTCGAGGTGGTGGGCGCCGATCCGGTGATCGCGGCGACGAGGCTCCGCAGGTCGTACGACGCCGACCTCACTTCGGCCGCCCTCACCCAGGCGGCGCTGCGCGAGCGCGCCAAGGCGAAGTTCGGCGCCGACGCGGCCCACATGTACTTCACTCCGCACGGTCTGGAGCAGGCCACCCGAGCCGAGGTCGGCGCCCACCGGGCTCACCGCCTGGCCGGACCCGCCGGCGGGACGCGGGTCGTGGACGTCTGCTGCGGCATCGGCGGCGACTTCCTCGCCCTGGCCCGCGCCGGTTGCGTCGTGGACGCCGTGGACCTCGACCCGCTGACCGTCGCCGTCGCCCGAGCCAACGCGGAGGCGCTCGGGCTCGCGGATCGGGTCACCGTACGCCAGGCGGACGCCGCGACGGTCTCGCCGGAGGACTACGACTGGCTGTTCGCCGACCCCGCCCGCCGGACGAGCCGGGGCAGGACGTTCGACCCCATGGCCTACTCGCCGCCGTGGCCGGTCGTGCTCGACCTGGTCGCCAGGGCTCGGCGGGCCTGCTTGAAGGTGGCTCCGGGCATCCCGTACGAGTTCATCCCGGGCGAAGCCGAAGCCGAGTGGGTGTCGTACAAGGGCGAGGTGAAGGAGGCAGCCCTCTGGACCGGCCCCACCGAGAGGCCGGCGCAAGCCGAAGAGCCGACGCGAGCCGAGGGGCCGGTGCGAGGCGAGGGGCCGGTGCGAGGCGAGGGGCCGGTGCGAGGCGAGGGGCCGGTGCGAGGCGAGGGGCCGGTGCGAGGCGAGGGGCCGGTGCGGCGGGCGACGTTGCTGCCCGGCGGCGAGACGCTCGTCGCCCGCGGGGCCGAGGCGCCGACCGGCCCCGTCGGTCGCTTCGTGTACGAACCCGACGGGGCCGCGATCCGCGCGCACCTCGTCGGGGAGGTCGCCGAGATGGTCGGCGGCCGTCTCCCCGACCCGATGATCGCCTACATCACCGGCGACGAACCGCTGGACACCCCATGGGCCGCGCGTTACACGGTGGAAGAAGTGCTGCCTTTCTCTCTGAAGCGCCTCCGCGCCACCCTTCGCGAGCGGCAAGTCGGAAATGTCGTCATCAAGAAGCGAGCCTCGGCGGTCGACATCGAACGGCTCAGAAATGACCTGCGACTTTCGGGTGACAAATCTGCGGTAATCATACTTACCCGCATCATGGATAAGCCTTCCGTCCTGATTTGCCACCCATCTCCACCTGCACAAATGGCAAACTAGGGCATTATCGGGCCAACCCCGATCTTTTACTTCGCTCCTGACGGATCTTGATCGAGCGGCTAAGGTGAGCACGCGGGAGTCCTCCCCCTTTGGCGGTTAGCCGCGTTCTCGTTTCATCTGCAAACCGGACCTGTCCCACCGCTGCGCGGCAGACCGTCGGCGAGCGAAGGAGCCTTTCGGTGGATCACGCCAACCACACCACCCTTCTACAGGCAGGCGGCGATTCCGCCATCTCCGAAAGGATGCGGGACCTGCTCGCGCGTGCGTCCCAGGACCACGTCTACGAGCAGCGGACCCAGGGTGCCGTCCTCGACGAGATCCGCCAGCGCCTTGAGGGTATGGAGTGGCTGCTCCGGGAGGTTCGCGAGCGGGAGCTGGGGGGTCTGAGCGGCACGCTCGAGACGGTGAGCGGACGGCTTGACGACATCGCGGCCAAGCCGCCGATGTGGGCGGAGGGTCTGGCCCAGCATGTCGAGGCGGTACGCGACCACGTTGACGCCGTCGGCGAGCAGGTGGGCACCGTTGACGCGCATGTGGAGTCGGTTCACCAGCGGGTCGCCCCGGTGGCGGAGTTGCCAGGGCTCTGGGCCGAGGTCGGCACCGTCGGTGACAACGTGGACGAGGTGCTCAAGAAGCTGCAGGCGGTCCTCGACTTCACGGAGGGCATCACCAAGCGGATGAGCGACCTGGGCGTCAGGCTGGGTCACCTCAACACGGGCATGGAGGCCGCCGCCGGCCGCTTCAGCCGCATCGACAAGTCGCTCGCCGAGCTGACCGCCCGTACGGACCGCATCGAAGGCGCGCTGCTGGAGCTGCCCGACAGCTTCGACGGCAAGCTCGCCGCCAACGCCGAGCAGCTCGACGGCAAGCTCACCGCCACCGCCGAGCAGATGACCGAACAGCTGGACGGCAAGCTCGACGCGGCCACCGACCAGCTCGACAGCAGGCTCACCGCAGCCGCCCACCAGCTCGGCGGCAAGCTCACCGCGGCCACGGACCGGCTCGTCGCCCAGGTGGACGGCACCGAGCAGCGCCTCTCCGTACGCCTGGGCGAGACCGAGGACCTACTGACCGACCTGGACCAGCGGCTCACCGGCCGCCTGGACAGGACCGAGCAGAGCCTGACCACGCACCTCGACCGGGCCGAAAAGGGGCTCACCGCCCGTCTGGGCGAGTCCGAGCAGGGCCTGGCCGACCGCCTCGACGAGGCCGAGCAGGCGCTGACCGCCCGGCTCCACGAAACAGGGCAGACCCTGACCGAACACCTGGACGACACCCGGCAGAGCGCGGCAAGCCGCCTCGACCAGACCGAGCAGCGCCTGGCGGGCCGCCTCGACGAGAGCGAGCAGCGCGTGGCGGGCCGCCTCGACGAGAGCGAGCAGCGCGTGGCCGGGCGCCTAGACGGCGTCGACGGCAAGCTCCTCGACGTCCACAGCGCCCTCGACAGCCGGCTCGGCGGCGTCGACGAGCACCTGACCACGGTCAGCGGCCATCTGACCACCGTGAACGGCCACCTGTCCCGCCACGACAACCGCTTCGACACGCTCGACGGCCGCGTCGACGGCCACTTCATCCGGCTCGACGAACGCCTGGCCGCCGCCGACCGCCACCTCATCGACTCCGCCACCCGCAACGAGGGCCGCTTCAACCAGCTCGACAACGGCATGGACACGCTCGACGAACGCCTGGGCGAGGTGGAGGAGCGGGTGACCACCCGCTTCGATGGTCTCGGCACCCAGCTCAACGGTGTGGAGACCCACCTGACCGGCCTCGCCCAGCGCGCCGAGCAGGCCGGCGAGCACCTCGAAGCCGTCGACGACCGGATCGAGGCCGTCAACCAGCGCATCGGTCAGCTGCCCGCGACGCTCAGCATCGGCGAGCGGGTGGGCGAACTCCTCGACTCCCAGACCACCCACCAGGGCGAGCGCCTGGCCGCCGCCGCAGCGGTGCTCACGGAGCTGGTCGCGGCGCGCCCCGACCGCACCGAGCTCACCCAGACGGTGACCGACATCGTCGAACCCGCCACCACCGACCTCACCAGGCGTCTGGGCGCTCTGGAGGAGACCATGCTCGCCCTCGCCGAGGCCCTCCTTCGCCCTACGCGAAAAGACTGATCTACCCGTCCGACACAGCCATGGCGCGCGACCCAACGCGAGCAGGTCGACGCACATGTGCAAGTTTGTCCGGGTTGACCAGCGCATACAGCCCGCCCACCCGAGTGCCCGTCTCGTCCGGTTCCACGGTGAGCGCGACCCGGACCTGGCCCCCGGCCAGCAGCAGGAACGTCGGCCCAGCCGTCCAGAGGAGGTCCAGGTCCACGTACCTGGGCCCGATGCCCATGAGTACGCGGGACACCCGGTCCGAGCCGTGAATCGGGCGTAGGGACGCGTGCACGCGGCCACCGCCGTCGTTCCACATGGTGACGTCCGGAGACAGCACCGCCAGCAGGTCGGCGAGGCTGCCGCCCGCCATCGCCGCGACGAAGCGCTCCGCCACCTCGCGCGCCACCCGGGGGTCGGCAGGGTAGCGCGGGCGGCGGGAGCGGACGTGTTCGCGGGCCCGGCGGGCGAGCTGGCGCGCCGCCGCCGGTGTGCGGTCGAGGATGCGGGCGATCTCGGCGTGCTCGAACCCGAACGCCTCCCGCAGCACGAACGCCGCCCGTTCCAGAGGCGACAGCGTCTCCAGTACGACCAGCAGGCCCGTGGTGACGTTCTCAGCGGCCGTCACCGGGTAGTCGGCGGTCACCAGCGGCTCGGGCAGCCACGGGCCGGTGTAGTCCTCTCTGGCGGCGCGCAGGCCGCGCAGCCGCTCCAGGGACAGCCGGACGGCGATGCGGATCAGGTAGGCCCGCGGATTGCCCACCTGGGCCAGGTCGACACCGGCCCAGCGCAGCCAGGTGTCCTGCACGACGTCCTCGGCGTCCGCCACGCTGCCGAGCATGTCGTAGGCCAGCGTGAACAGCAGGCTCCGGTGCTCCCCGAACACCGCCTCAGCATCGGCCACGGTCCCTCCAGGTCCCCCGGCGATCTCCGAGGGACGGTTTCGGCCCACCGTAACGGGCACGTGGACCAGACGCGCAACGGGCACCTGGGCCACATGCGTAAGGGCCGGTGGGCCACATGGCAGCTCGGCATGTCACATCCGGCACCCCGCCACGCATCCGTTGCACGAGGACACCACCACACGACAAGGGAGCAGGCATGAAGGTACTTCTGGCAGGAGCCACCGGCACCGTCGGCACCGAGCTGATCCCCCAGTTGCTCGCCGCCGGCCATGAGGTGCTCGGCCTCACCCGTTCCGAGCGGGGCGCCGCCAAACTGGCGGAGGCGGGCTCGACGGGCCTGGTCGCGGACATGATGGACCGCGACGCCCTGCTCGCCGCGGTGAAGGGCCACCAGGCCGACGCGGTGATGCACCAGGCCACGGCGATCACCGGCCTGCCGCTGTTCCACCGCCAGCTGTATCCGACGGGCGCGCTGCGCGACCGGGGCACGGCCAACCTGATCGCGGCCGCCAAGGAGGTCGGCGCGCGCCGCTTCGTCACGCAGTCGTTCTTCCTCGGGTACGGCTACCGCGACCACGGCCCGGAGCCGGTGACCGAGGACCGGCCGTTCGCCGAGCCCGCCAGGGGCCCTTTCGGCGTGCACATGAGGACGATTCGGGCCAACGAGGAGCAGGTGTTCAACACGCCGGGCATCGACGGCGTCTCCCTGCGCTACGGCCTGTTCTACGGCCCCGAGGTGACGACGCGGAAGATGATGGCCATGGCGCGGCGGCGAATGCTGCCGGAGGTCCACCCGGCCAGCGTCATCTCGCTCGTGCACGTCCATGACGCCGCCTCGGCCGCCGTCGCCGCGCTGGACCGGGGCGGGGCCGGGCGGGCGTACAACATCGCGGACGACGAGCCGGTGAGCTTCGACGCATATGTCCGGGCGCTGGCCGAGGCGGCGAACGCGCCCGCACCGCTTCGGGTGCCCGGCTGGCTGCTGCGGCCGACGCCGTACATCCACGCCTTCATGACCGGCGTACGCATCCGGCTCTCCAGCGACCGCGCGAAACAGGAACTCGGCTGGACCCCCGCCTACCCCACCTATCGCGCGGGACTCAAACGTGAACGGTCGTGATCGGCATCGACGAGTCGGCGGGGATGTCCAGCGTCGACGGGGTGATGCCCGCTGCGACCAGGTCGGAGCCCAGGGCGGCGACCATGGCGCCGTTGTCGGTGCACAGTCCGGGCCGGGGCACGCGCAGGCGTACGCCCGCCGCGTCGCACCGCTCCTGGGCCAGGGCGCGCAGCCGGGAGTTGGCCGCGACGCCCCCGCCGATCAGCAGGTCACGCACCTCGTACTTGCGGCAGGCCTGGAGTGCCTTGCGGGTCAGCACGTCGACCACGGCCTCCTGGAAGGAGGCCGCCACGTCGGGTACGTGAATGGACTCACCGGCCGACTCGCGGGCCTCCACCCAGCGCGCCACGGCGGTCTTCAGCCCGGAGAAGGAGAAGTCGAGCGTGCCGTCGTCGATCTTGCCCCGGGGGAAGGCGACGGCCGTGCCCGACCCGGAGGTGGCGGCCTTGTCGATGTGCGGGCCACCGGGGAACGGCAGGCCGAGCACCCGCGCCACCTTGTCGAACGCCTCCCCGGCCGCGTCGTCGACGGTGGAGCCGAGCGAGATCACGTCTTCGGCCACATCGGGCACGAGCAGCAGCGACGAGTGGCCGCCCGAGACCAGCAGGGCGATGCACGGTTTGGGCAGCGGGCCGTGTTCGAGCTGGTCGACGGCGACGTGGGCGGCCAGGTGGTTGACGCCGTAGAGGGGCACGCCGAGGCCGAGCGAGTAGGACTTGGCCGCGGCGACGCCGACGAGCAGCGCCCCGGCCAGCCCGGGACCGGCGGTGACGGCTATCGCGTCGATGTCGGAGAACTTCAGTCCGGCCTGCGCCAGCGCGGCCTCCACCGTCGGCGTCATCGCCTCCAGGTGGGCGCGCGAGGCGACCTCCGGCACGACGCCGCCGAACCTCGCGTGCTCTTCCATGCTGGAGGCGATGGTGTTGGCCAGCAGCGTGTGACCCCTGACGATGCCGATGCCGGTCTCGTCGCAGGACGTCTCAATGCCCAGAACCAGCGGTGCGTCAGCCATCCAGCTTCCTTCTCATCATGATCGCGTCGGTGCCGTCGTCGTAGTAGCGGCGGCGCCGGCCGATCACCTCGAACTCGAAGTGCTCGTAGACGCCCCGCGCCTGCGGGTTGTCGGCCCGTACTTCCAGGAAGATCTCCCGCACCGCGCGCCGACCGGCCTCGGCCAGCAGCTCCGCCAGCATCGCGCCGCCGATGCCGGTGCCCTGGTGCGGTTGGACGACCGCGATGGTCTGGACGTCGGCCTGGTCGGCCGCGGCGGCCAGGCCCGCGTAGCCGACGATCTCCTGGCCGACGAGGGCCACCACGTAGTGCCTGGTCCGCGGCTGGTCGGCCAGCTCGCCGCGGAGCATGGCCTCGCTCCACGCGTCGAGCGGAAAGGTGTCGCGCTCGATCGCCATGACCGCCGGCAGGTCGGCCTCGGTCATCTGCCGGAGCCGCACGTCCACCTGCCGGGGTTTCACGCCGTCACCCTCTTGGGGGCGCCGGGCACCACCGCGTCGGGCCGCCGCAGGTAGATCGGGCGCGGCGGGCCGAGCGGCTCCCCGGCCGCGATGCGCTCGGCCGCCAGGGCGGCCAGGAATCCGGCATAGGGGTACGGCGGCGCGTCGGATTGCCCCAGGATGTCGGGGTAGAGCCCGGCACCGGCACCCACCACGGGCAGACCCTCCACCGGCACCTCGGCGGGCCGGTCGACGAACGGCCCGTCGAGCCGGGTGCGCGCGTCGGAGTAGCGGGCCCAGAACACCTCCTTGCGCCGCGCGTCGGTGGCGACCAGGAACGGCTCGGCGAGCCCGCTGCCGTAGGCGACGGCGTCGAGGGTGCAGATGCCGTACGCGGGGACGGCCAGCGTGGTGGCGAGCCCCTGCGCGGTCATCAGCCCGACGCGCAGCCCGGTGTAGGGGCCCGGTCCGCTGCCCGCCACGACGGCGGTGACCTCGGACAGGGCGGCACCCGCCTCGCGCAGCACGGTCTCGATGGTGGGGATGAGCAGCTCACCGTGTCGCCGGGCGTCGATCGTCGTCGACTCGGCGAGGACACGC
Source organism: Nonomuraea sp. NPDC052129 (assembly GCF_040680095.1). Classification (NCBI taxonomy): domain Bacteria; kingdom Bacillati; phylum Actinomycetota; class Actinomycetes; order Streptosporangiales; family Streptosporangiaceae; genus Nonomuraea; species Nonomuraea sp. NPDC052129. The sequence goes on from NZ_JBFAVX010000004.1 coordinate 464,901, forward strand.
CGCCCGTCGTGGAGCGCGGCCGTGACGGCGGGCGTCGCGGTATCAAAGGCCAGGACCAGCACGACTGTTTAGCCTACCCGCCCGCCGGGTCACGCCCAGCCGGTGCGCTGTTTCAGCCAGTCGAGCGACACGACGCCCTGCGCCCGCTGGAACGCCCTGAGCGTGGGCAGGCCGGGTGGCGGCGGCTGCCGGCCCTGCCGTACCAGGTAGCCGGTGAACGCGGCGATCACCGCCGTGGCGGCGGGATCGGGGTCGGGGAAGAGCTCCTGCGGTGGCGGGCCGCCCTGCATGGCGACCGAGGGCAGCATGGCCAGGGAGTCGAACCAGGCCGCGCCGACGCAGGCCCACGGCCAGTCGACCACGTAGACGCGCTCCTCGGTGAGCAGCAGGTTGTCGGCCCGCAGGTCGGCGTGGAGCAGCGTGTCGCCGGCGGCGGCCGCGGCCCAGCCGGACTCCAGCTCGACCAGCGCGCCGAGGTGGCGCAGCGCCCACGGATCGAGACCGGTGGTGTCCTCCCCGAGCAGCTTGCGCCAGCCCCGGAACGCCTCGCCGAACACCTCCGCGACCGGCGGCGCCTCGATCGGGGCGGGCGTGAGCGCGGCCGACATGCGCCGCACGGCCGCCATCACCCGGTCGAGCTCGGCGCGGCGCCAGGGCAGCTCGGGGTGGCGGCCCTCGACGTCCTCGAAGACGAGCACCACCCAGCCCTCGATCTTGAAGGAGGTCAGCAGCCGAGGCGCGGGCACGGTCGCGGGAAGGGCGGCGGCGATTCTGCGTTCGGCCTGGTAGAGGCGGACGCTGTCAGGGTTCGGCTCTGGGCCGACGGCCTTGACGAAGACGCGCCGGCCGTTCGCGGCGCGCAGTCGTACGGCCGCCGCGGGCGAGAACCCGCCCGTCTGCGTCACGGCCTCGGTCACGGGCGCGCCGAGGAACTCCTCGACGGCCGCGCGGGCCGCAGGATGCACCTCCGGCCAGGGAACGCGCGTGCCCGACGCGGGCGGATCGGTCTCCTCGCTCACGCTCTGGAAGCGTAGACGATGATGTTGTCGACGTATTCGCCCTTGGCGTAGTCGAACTTGCCGCCGCAGGTCACCAGCTTGAGGCCGTCCTCGATGTACACCCGCTTGGCGGGGAAGTGGTCCTTCGACACCTGCTCGACCGAGTCGACCTTGTACTTGACGACCTTGCCGTCACTCCGCTCGACCTTGACGATCTCGCCCTTGCGTACCTGCCTGAGCTTGAAGAACACCGCCGGGGCCGTCTTGGTGTCGACGTGGCCGATGATGACCGAGGCGCCCTTGTCGCCGGGCACCGCGCTGCCGGTGTACCAGCCGGCCATCTTGGGCTTCTCGTACGGCGGCAGCTCGACCTCGCCGTCCTTGCTCAGGCCGAGCTTCATCAGCGGCGCCTCGACCTCGATCGACGGGATGTCGATGCTCTCGGGCACGACGGAGCCGGCCGACTTGGTGGTCGCCTGATAGGACCTGCCGAACGCGACCAGCACCAGGCCGGTGACGGCGCCCGCGATGACCACCCGTCCAGGGCGGGCCATCGACTAGCCCCGGACGCGGCGCTTGATCAGCAGCCCGGCCGCCGCCAGCACGGCCGCGCCGACCAGTACGCCGCCGACCGGCATCCCCGAACCCTCGTCCACGTCCTTGCCGAAGGTGCCGCCGCCGCCCGCTCTGGGCGCCTTCGTGGGCGCCTTGGTGGAGCTGTCGTCGGAGGTGTCAGCGGTCGCGCTGACGACGCGCAGGGTGGCCTTGCCGGTGTCGTTGGTGCCGTCGCACTTGACCTCGACCGGGTAGTTGCCGCGCTTGACCGTGCCCGACACCTGCGCCTCGCCGCGTACCCACGGGTTGCCGGCCGCGGTGCCGGTCGGGGCGGGCGTGGCCGTCGAGGACGTCGGCGCGGTGGTCAGCGACACGCCGTTGATGAACGCCTTGGACGTGGCGGTGCCGGTGTGCGCGGGGCCGCCGCTGGGGACGGGGCAATTGGCTAAGATCCACACCTTCGAGGTCTCACCCGCGGTGACCTTGGCGGGGCTGAGCTCGACCAGGATGGGTTTCCTGGTCACGGTGGCGGTCGGCGTGGCGCTGACCGAGCCGGTGGCCGAGGCCGAGGGTGTGGGAGTAGATGAGGTCTGCGCGGAGGCCGAGCAGCCGACCGCACCGATCATGACGATTGCTCCCGCGTACGCGACTCGCCTGACCCTGAGCACCGCCGCACCCCACTCCGCGCCGTCCTGCACCAAGCATCCACCAAAAAAGTGGACGCCGCCCCTCCTGATACCCAGAATTTCTGGGCGAATCCCTTACCAATGATCATGTTTTCTATCGATGGTGAGGTACGTCAAGGGTGGCAGCTTTGCCGGAAGACAGGGCGGATTTTACTTTTCCGCAGGTTCGGACGGCGTGTCGGCCCACCGCGCGCCGACGCCGCGCAGCGTCACCAGGCGGGCGTCGTCCCCGCTCTCACGGTCGATGTGGATCTCCAGGCGGTCGTCGGACAACCCCTCGACCAGTCCCTCGCCCCACTCCACGACCGTCACCGACTCCTCCAGCGAGGCGTCGAGGTCGAGGTCGTCGACCTCCAGGTCACCGCCCAGCCGGTAGGCATCGGCGTGGACGAGCGGAGGGCCCTGGCGCAGCGACGGGTGCACTCTGGCGATCACGAACGTGGGCGAGGTGATCGGGCCGCGCACCTTGAGCCCTTCGGCGATGCCCTGTACGAGCGTGGTCTTGCCCGCGCCGAGCGGGCCGGACAGGATCAGCAGGTCGCCCGCCCGCAGCCCGGCGGCCAGCCGGGCGCCGTAGGCGCGCATGTCCTCGGCGGTCGGAAGCCTTTCGGCCACTACAGCTCCACTCGCTTGATCAGGTCGCGCAGCGCGTCGTTGACCACGCCCGGGCGCTCCAGCTGGATCAGGTGCGAAGTGTCGGGCACCTCGGTGAGCTGGGCGTTGGGCAGCGCGGCGGCGATCGCCTTGCTGTGCTCGGGCGGGGTGAGCCAGTCCTTGTCGCCGACCAGGATCGCGGTCGGGACCGGGTCGAGCACGTCCAGGGCGGCCAGTTTGTCGTGGTTCATCAGCGCGGGGTAGAAGTTGGCGAACACCTCGGTCGGCGTCGCCCTGATCATCGTCTCAGCGAAGTCGACCAGGGTGGGGCTGACGTTCTTGGAGTCGCCGAAGCCCATGTAGCGGGTCATCAGGAACGCGATGTCGCTGCCCGCGCTGCGCGTCTTGTCGACGAACGAGCCCCGCCGGCCCAGCAGCGAGATCGTCGACGGGGCGACCTTGTGCACGGCCTTGGACAGCAGCGCCGGCAGGCCCAGCGTGAGCTCGGCCAGCTTGCCCGCCGAGGTGGCGATGAGGGACACCGCGCGGATCTTGTCACCGAACAGCTCGGGATGGCGGTCGGCCAGCGCCATGATCGTCATGCCGCCCATGGAGTGGCCGACCAGCACGCACGGGCCGGGCACGAAGCGTTCGATCACCTCGGCCAGGTCGTCGCCCAGCCGGTCGATCGTGCAGTCCTCGGCGGTGGCGCGCTGCGAGCGGCCGTGTGAGCGCTGGTCCCACAGCACCATGCGGTGATTGTCGCGCAGGTCGCGGCGCTGGTAGTGCCACGACTCCAGGCTGAGACAGTAGCCGTGGCAGAACACGATGGTCAGCGGCGCGTCCTCGGGCCCGTCGATCTCGACGTGCAGCGCCGTGTTGTCGGAGGTGACCAGCGTGAGGTCCCTGCCGCGCAGCTCGCCGAACGGCTCGCTCGCCTCGGCGTCGGGGCGCAGCCTCATGCGGCCCACCGCATAGCGCTTGGCCAGCGCCGCCGCCGCCACACCGGCCGAAGCGGCACCGACGATGGCGCCGGCGATCCCGACCTTCCGCCGTGTTGTCGTCGTCATGTCCCTGATCCCCTATACACCCGCGGCACCCGCGAACCGATCCTGGTCACGATCTCATGCGTTATCGTGCCGAGGTTATCCGCCCACTCCTGAGCGGTCGGCTCACCCCTCCCACCAGGCCCGAACAGGATGACCTCGTCGCCTGCGGCGAGCGGCTCGTCGCCCATGTCGATCATGAACTGGTCCATGCACACCCGGCCGGCTATCGCCCTTCGGCGACCACCCGCCAGAACCTCTGCCCGCCCCGTCGCGTGCCGGAGGATCCCGTCGGCGTACCCGAGCGGCACCAGGCCAAGCGTGGTCTCGGAACTCGTGACATAAAGGTGCCCATAGGACACTCCCGAGCCCTCCGGCACCCGCTTGGCCAGAGCGATCCGCGCCACGAGCGTCATCGCCGGTCGCAGCCCGAAGTCGCCCAGCTCGGGGACCGGGCTGAGCCCGTACATGGCGATGCCGGGCCGGACCATGTCGTAGTGGGTGCGCGGCAGCGTCAGGATCGCGGCGGAGTTGGCCAGGTGCCTGATGACGTGGGACCCGGCGGCGCCGGCCTGCTCGGCCTGCTTGAGCGCCGCCTCGAACGCCTCGATCTGCCGGTCGATCGAGCCATGCCCCGGCACGTCCGCGCAGGCGAAGTGGGACCACAGGCCGATGATCTCGATCGCGCCCTCGGACTGGAGGGCGAGCGCCCTGGTCAGCAGCTCCGGCCAGGCGGCGAGCGGTGCGCCGCCCCTGCTCATGCCGGTGTCGGCCTCCAAGTGCGTCTTGGCGGTACGCCCGGTGCGCCGCGCCGCGGCGGCGATCTCGTCGAGCACCGGCACGTCGGCCGCCGACAGCTCGATCTCGGCTTCGAGCGCCTCGTCCAGCGGCTCTCCGGGCGTGATGATCCACGCCAGCAGCGGCGCGGTGATGCCACCGGCGCGCAGCGCGAGCGCCTCACGGATGAAGGCGGTGCCGAGCCTGCTCGCGCCACCCCCCAGCACGGCCTCGGAGGTCGGTACGAGCCCGTGCCCGTAGGCGTCGGCCTTGACGGCTCCCAGCACTTCGGCGCCGCCCGCGCGCTCCTTGAGCAGCGCCACGTTGTGCCTGATCGCGGCCAGATCGACCCGCGCCTCCGCGGGCGTCGCCATCGGGGATGTCATCCCTCCAGTCTGGCAGCTCGCCCACGTGGTCGAGCGCGAATCGCCCCTGTTGAGGTCAGCCGACCGAACGGGATTCGCCCCCTCGGCGGGAAAAGCCGCGCGACGTGCGGACTCCGGCTTTACCTGGAAGAGTCGCGCAGCGCCCGGATCGCCGCCGGAACCGCCGAGGCCACGTCCGCGGCCGTCAGGGGGGCGTCCTCGGCCGCGATCCGGCCGGCCAGCCCGTGCAGGTACGCCCCGCACGAGCCCGCGTCGAAGCAATCGAGCCCCTGGGCGAGCAGCGCGCCGGCCACCCCGGACAGCACATCCCCCGTGCCGCCCGTGGCCAGCCAGGCCGTGCCGGTCGGGTTGACCCGTACCGGCCGGCCCCGCTCGGCCACGACCGTGGTCGAGCCCTTGAGCAGGACGGTCGCGCCCAGCTCCGCCGCCGCCTGGCGGGCGTACCGGAGCCGGCCCGCCTCGATCGCCTCGCGGTCCACCTCGAGCAGCCGCGACAGCTCGCCCGCGTGCGGCGTGATCAGCACCGGGGCGGTACGCCGGAGCAGCGCCCGGTCACGGGCGACCAGAGTCAGGGCGTCGGCGTCGACCAGGACGGGCACGTCACTGGCGAGCACTCTGGCGGCCAGCTCGTGCGCCCAGTCGCCGGTGCCGAGACCGGGCCCCAGCACCCATGCCTGCACCCGGCCGACCTCGTCGATCGACGGCTCGCTCAGCTCGGTGATGACCGCCTCGGGCCAGTGGGTGCGTACCTGGGCCACCGGCTCACTCGGCCCCACGTAACGCACCATCCCCGCGCCCGCGCGCAGCGCGCCGCCCACGGCGAGCACGGCGGCGCCCGTGTAGCGGTCGCTGCCCGCCGCGACGCCCAGGACGCCCCTGCGGTATTTGTCGGACTCGCCCATCGGCTGCTTCAACCGGCCGTCGACGTCGCGGTGGGTGAACGCCACGACGTCGGGGTCGGGCAGGTAGGGGCCGAGCCCGATGTCGATCAGCTCGATCTTGCCCACGTTGCCCGCGCCCGGATCGACGAGCAGCCCGGTCTTGGGCGCGCCCATGGTCACAGTCACCTGCGCCGCGATGGCCGCCCCGTCCACCTGACCGGTGCTCGCGTCGACGCCGCTGGGCACGTCCACCGCGACGACCAGGCCGGGCGCGGCGTTGGCCGCCTCGGCCAGCCCCGCGTACGGCTCCCGCAACGCCCCGGTCGCCCCGATCCCCACCAGCCCGTCGACGATCAGCTCGGCCCGGTCGACGGCGTCCGGCCCCACGATCGTGCCGCCCGCCCGGCGGAACGCCTCCAGCCCTGCCTCATGGGTCTTGGAGCCCGCCAGGACGGCCTCAACCCGGGCGCCACGCCCGGCCAGGCGGGCCCCGGCGTACAGGGCGTCGCCGCCGTTGTCGCCGCTGCCGATGAGCAGCAGCACGCGCGTGCCGTACACCTTGCCGAGGAGGCCGACGCAGACGGCGGCGAGCCCGGCGGCGGCGCGGTCCATGAGCGTGCCGCCGGGCAGCCGCGCCATCAGCGCGCGCTCGGCGGTCCTGATCTGGTCGGCGGTGTAGGCGGTACGCATGATCTGAAGCTATCCCTCCGCGATCACGTAGGCCATCGCCACACCGGCGTCATGGCTGAGCGAGATGTGCCAGCGCTTGACGCCCAGGCCGTAAGCCACCTCGGCGGCCTTGCCGGTGACGCGCAGCTCGGGCTTGCCGCTCTCGTCGCAGCGCACCTCGGCCTCCAGGTGCCCGAGCCCCTTCGGCGCGCCGAGCGCCTTGGCGACGGCCTCCTTGGCGGCGAACCTGGCGGCCAGCGAGTGTACGGCGAGCGGCCGTTCGACCTCGGTGAACAGCCGCTCGCGCAGCCCCGGCGTGCGTTCCAGCGCCGACTCGAACCGCGCGATGTCGACCACGTCCACGCCGATGCCCAGGATCATCCCCTCAGGTTAACCGGGCGCGCTCCTACAGCCAGCTGGCCCGCACGCTGTCGGTCGGCCCGTCACCGGGCGCCCTGCCGAGCTCACCCTTCGCCACCCTGGTGAGCAGGCGGCTGACGCTCTCGACGATCTCGGGGACGCACAGGCGCAGCTCGGCCACGTCCGCGGCGATCGACTCGTCGCGCTCCACCCCCGCCCTTTCCAGCACGGCGTCCAGGTCCGCCAGCTTGCCCGCCAGCCACTGCAGGGGATCGCTCGACAGCTCCCTGTCGAAGACGCGCGGGCCCGGGTCCCATCCGGTGAAGGCCGGATGGTGGTGGGTGCGGTCGAAGCTGCCTGGACTGCCGTCGACCGATTCCAGGAGGTCAACGCGCCAGATGGGCCGGTCGAGGTTGATGGGCCGCGCCGAATAGATGGAACCCTTCAGCTGCCCTGGTTCGAGCATCCGTACTTCGAGGCGGACGCCGTGCTCGGCGCCCTCCTGGCCCTTCATCGGTTTGGGGTCGACGAAGTAGAGATCGCTCACGGCTACGCCGATCCGGTCGAAGCCGAAGATGTACAGCACGGGGAGCCCTCCTGTCGCGAGTGTCCTCTTCGAGTATCAACAACCTCCTGGCCAGCTTCAATCAGGGGGTCTCAGCCAACGGATCTCCGCCGTACGCGGGGTCGGTCTCAGCCTGCGTAGGGTCGGTCTCAGACGCGGGCCAGCCGCCGTACGCCCTCGACCAGCTCGGCGGTGTCCGCCGTGGCGGCGAATCCGAGGCGCAGCCACGTGGCGGGCACCTCGGTGGCGAAGTAGCGGCTGCCCGCACTGACCGCTACCCCGAGTTGCCGGGCGGCGGCGGCCACCGCCGTGTCGCTCAGCCCATCGGGGAGCCGCGCCCACAGGTGCAGGCCGCCGGCGGGCTGCCGCGCGACGCTCCAGCCGGGCAGCTCGCGCGCGAGGGCGGCGGCCAGTTCCGCGCGCCGCTCGCGCAGGGCCGTGGCCAGCGTACGCAGGTGCCGCTCCCAGGACGGCGAGCTGACCAGCTCCAACGCGGCCTCCTGGAGCGGGCGGGTGACGAAGAAGTCGTCTACCAGGCGGACGGCCCGCAGCCGCGCCATCACCGGACCGCGCGCCACCAGCGCCCCGATGCGCAGGCTCGGCGCGGCCGGCTTGGTAAGCGAGGTCAGGTAGACGACGGTGCCGTCCCGGTCGCCGGCCACCAGCGGCGGCGGCATGGGCCCGCCGTGGCCCAGGTGCCGGGCGAAGTCGTCCTCGATCACGAACGCGCCCGCCGCCCTGGCGACCTCGACGACCTGGCGGCGACGTTCGGGCGCCAGCACCGCGCCGGTCGGATTGTGGTGGACCGGCTGGCAGTACAGCACCCGCGCGCGGGTCAGCTCGAACGCCTCGGCCAGCAGGTCCGGCCGCAACCCGTCGGCGTCCATGGGCACCGGCACCGGGCTGAGCCCGGCCGCGCGGGCGGCGGCCATGGCGCCTGGATAGGTGGGCGACTCCACCAGGACCGGGTTGCCGGGTCCCGCGATGGCCCGGAACGCCATCGACAGCGAGCTCTGCCCGCCCGCGGTGATCAGTACGTCCTCCGGTGTGACACCGCCGCCGGCCATGGTGGCGAAGACGGCGCGCAGCGGTGACAGGCCGATCGCGGGCGCCCGGTCCCAGGCGTCGGGACGGCGGGCCGCCCGGCCCAGCGCCGCGGTCAGGGCCCGCGTCGGCTGCAGCGATCGATGCAGGTAGCCGCCATCCAGCATGATCGTCCCGGCGGGCGGCGGGCCGAGCGCGTCGGTCAGCGAGCGGGTGTCCACTGCCCGGTCGGTGAGCGCGACCGTCTGCCAGGCGGTGTCGGCGACCTCGGCGCCCGCCCTGGCGCGCGGCGCCACGAACGTGCCGCTGCCCGGGCGAGTGATCACCGCGCCCTCGGCGGCCAGCGCGGCGATGGCCTGCGACACGGTGACGGGACCCACCCGGTAGCGCTGGACCAGGTCACGGCTGCTGGGCAGACGGTCGCCCGGGGCCATCCCGGACAGCAGGGCACGCAGCCGCACTGCCAGTTCGGCCGAACTGCTACTATCCGACATGAGACTGGATAATAGCGCTTTCGCTCCCAACTCGGGATCGCTACTCGACGTCGAGAGCCTGCGGGCCGACACTCCCGGGTGCGCGCAGGTCGTGCACTTCAACAACGCCGGATGCGGGCTGCTGGCCGCTCCGGTGCTGGCCACGATGCTCGACCATCTGCGACTGGAAGCCCAGATCGGTGGCTATGAGGCGTCGGCGGCCCGTGCCGTCCAGGTCCGCGAGTTCTACGCGGAGCTCGCCGCCCTGATCAACTGCGCTCCCCGGAACATCGCGTTCGCCGGTAGCGCCACCCACGCCTTCGCCACCGCCCTGTCCTCGATCCCGTTCGAGACCGGCGACGTCATCCTGACCACGCGCAACGACTTCATCTCCAACCAGATCGCGTTCCTGTCCCTGCGCCAGCGCTTCGGCGTGCGCGTCGTGCACGCGCCGGACGCGCCGGAGGGCGGCGTGGACGTGGCGGCGATGGCCGCGCTCATGCGGGAGCACCGGCCCCGGCTGGTGAGCGCCACCCACATTCCCACCAACTCCGGGCTGGTCCAGCCGGTCGCCGAGATCGGCCGCCACTGCCGCGAGCTGGACCTGCTGTACATGGTCGACGCGTGCCAGTCGGTCGGCCAGTACCCCATCGACGTGGCCGCGATCGGCTGCGACCTGCTCACCGCCACCTGCCGGAAGTTCCTGCGCGGCCCGCGTGGCTCCGGCTTCCTCTATGTGTCGGACGGGGTGCTGAAGGCCGGGTACGAGCCGCTGTTCATCGACATGCACGGCGCCCGCTGGACCGGGCCGGGCCACTACCAGCCCGCCGAGTCCGCCGCGCGGTTCGAGGAGTGGGAGTTCCCCTACGCGACCGTGCTGGGCTGCGCGGCAGCCGCCCGCTACGCCCGCGAGGTCGGCGTCGAGGCCATCGCGCGCCGCTCGCCCGCGCTGGCCGCCCGGCTGCGCGTCCTGCTCGACGCCGTTCCAGGGGTACGTGTACTCGAAAAGGGCCACGAGCTGGGCGCCATCGTCACCTTCACCATCGAGGGGTGGCGGCCGGAGCCGTTCAAGGCGGCCATGGACGCGAAGGGGATCAACTCGGCGCTCAGCTTCCGGGAGTTCGCCCAGTTCGACTTCGGTGACAAGAACGTCGACTGGTGCCTGCGCCTGTCACCGCACTACTACAACACCGACGAGGAGGTGGACCAGGTGGCCGCCGCGGTCGCGGAGCTGGCCGGCTAGAACGAGCCCCGCTGCCAGGGCCCCCAGATGGCGAACGAGGTGCCCTCTTTGGACTGGACGTTGACGTACAGGGTGTGACCGCCGGGGCCGAAGGTGGAGCCCGCGAACTCCGCGCCAGGGTCGCCCGCCACCGGCTCCAGGCGGCAGAAGTCGAAGATCTGGCCCTGCTTGGTGAGGCCGCGCAGGAAGTTGTCGCCGTCGCCGTCCTCGCAGAGCACCAGCGTGCCGCGGGTGCTGGCCGTCACGTTGTCGGGCAGGTCCAGCACCGACGAACGCGGCGACTCGTACACCAGCCGGAGCCGCCCGGTCCACGTCTCGTACGCCCACACCTGCCCGCGCCCCTGGCCGAACCCGGACGGCGGCGTGTCACCCTCGGCGGTGGCGCCGCCCTGGGTGGAGCAGAAGTACACGGTGCCCTGGTGGTAGATGGCCCCTTCGAGCCTGGCGAAGATCGCCGCGCCCTCGGCCCGCCCCTGCTTGCCGACGGCCTGGACGGCCTCGTCGTTGGACGGCTTGCCGGTGAAGGTGGGGTCGGGGTCGTCGATGGTCACCCAGACCGTGTTGTACGTCGCGCCGGGCCGCTGCCCCTTGGACAGGTCCTTGCGCGGCGAGCCCTTGATCGCGAGCATCTGCAGCCGGCCGCCGTCCAGCAGCCGCCCGGCCTTGAGCGGATGCTTCGGCGGCGTGTAGCGGTAGAAGCCGGAGGCGAAGGAGAAGCAGTCCTCGGTCAGATAGAGCGCCCCCGCCTGCGGGTCGAACGCGGCCGACTCGTGCGCGAACCGGCCGGCGGCCTTGATCGGCTTGGCGTTGGAGGTGCCCGACACCGGCACCTCGAAGATGTAGCCGTGCTTGCGGGTCAGCTTGCCGTTGTCGCCGCCGGAGAAGTCGTTGGCCACGTCGGGGCCGTTGACGGTCTCCTCGCAGCTCACCCAGGCGTTCCAGGGCATCGGGCCGCCCGAGCAGTTCATCATGGTGCCGTTGAGCGACGGGGCGCTCTTGAGCACCTCGCCGTAGCGGGTGACGTGGAGGGTCGAGGTACCGCCGCCGGCCGCGGGGTCGTAGGCCTTGGCCTTGTCGCCGAAGGCGCCGACCGCTCCACTGACCTCGTGGTTGCGCACCAGGATCGCGGTGTCGCGCGGCCCGCGGAACGCGGCCATCCCGTCGTGCCTGCCCGGCACGATGGAGCCGTCGGAGTATTTGCTGCCCGCCGGGCTGAAGGAGCGGTATTTGAACCCGTCGGGCAGGTGCAGCCTGACCTTCCCGTCACGCGCGTCGCGCACCGCCTTCAGCGGCCCGTAGCCGGTCGCCCGCGTGACCCCGCCCCTGGCGCCCGCGCAGGCCACCCCGGCGAACGGCCCGGTGATGCTGGCCGCGGCGGCCAGCCCTGCTCTGGTCAGAAAGCGACGACGGTCCACAAGCCCTCCCGAAGGTCAGGTCTCCGAACAGTAGCCGCTGACAAATCGCCGCATGCCCGGTTTGGTGAGATCCCCGGGCGCGGGCCACCGCCTTACCCCAAACTGGTCATAAGTAATCCCATGTATTTATCCACAGGCTGTGGATAGAGAGTGCCACCCGGTCGAGAGCGCGTTTGTCGCCCGTCGATACGCTGCCAAGGTGAACAACGGCTACGTTGAACTGAGCAGGGAGCAGTGGAGCGAACTCCGCAAGAACACGCCCTTGACTCTCACCGAGGAAGAGCTGGAAGAGCTGCGTGGCGTCGACGACCCCATCGACCTCGCCGAGGTCACCGACATCTACCTCCCCCTGACCCGGCTGCTGAACCTCCACTACACCGGGTCCAAACAACGCAGTAGCGTGCTGAGCGCTTTTCTCGGGCATCCCGGGCAGCACGTGCCGTACATCCTGGGCATCGCGGGCAGTGTCGCGGTCGGGAAGTCGACGACGGCACGGCTGCTGCACACGCTGCTGGCCCGCTGGCCCGAGCATCCGCACGTGGAGCTGCTCACCACCGACAGCTTCCTCTATCCCAACGCGGTGCTGGAGTCCGAGGGGATCATGCATCGCAAGGGCTTCCCCGAGAGCTATGACCGCAGGGCGCTGGTCAGGTTCGTCGCCGAGGTCAAGGCCGGGCTGCCGGAGGTGCAGGCCCCGGTCTACAGCCACCTCGAATACGACATCGTCCCCGGCGCCAAACAGGTAGTGAAAAATCCGGATATCTTGATCATTGAGGGGTTGAACGTGCTGCAGCCCGCTCCGCCCACGTCCCTGGCGGTCAACGACTACTTCGACTTCTCGATCTACGTCGACGCCAAGGTGGAAGACATCCGGGCCTGGTACGTCGACCGCTTCCACAAGCTCCGCCGCACCGCCTTCGAGGACCCCAAGTCATACTTCAAGTACATCGCCGACCTCTCCTACGAGGAGGCGACGGAGTTCGCGGTCAACGTCTGGCGCGACATCAACGAGCGCAACCTGATCGAGAACATCGCCCCCACCCGTGGCCGCGCCGGCCTGGTCATGCAGAAGGGCGCCGACCACTCTGTCAGGCGGGTACGGCTTCGCCGTACCTGAACACCTCCTCGAACAGGTAGGTCGCGAACCTGCCCGAGCACCCCTGATCGTCTATGTCGGCGAACCAGCAGTCCTCGCCGTCCTCGTGACACCTGAACGTCTGCCTCATGTGAGAGACCCTCGCGTACGGTAGTCAACGCCCCATCAACATCCAATGGACAAGAATGACCCAGTGCTACATCTGCGATTGATCACTCCGTCCACCCGTACGGAGGAGGTGACGGCCGTGCTCGACGAGTGCACGGGCGTCACCAATGTCGCCGTGCTGCCCGGCGCGGCCCGCGAGCCGAAGGGCGATCTGATCCTCTGCGACGTCGCGCGCGAAGCGGCCAACGAGGTGATCGACCGGCTCAAATGGGTGCAGGACGAGGGTTCGATCGCCGTCGAGCAGGTGCATCTGGCCCTGTCCAAGGCCGCCGCGGACGCCGTCGAGGAGGCTCCCGGCGACCCCGACGACGCGGTCATCTGGGCGGAGCTCGCCCAGAGGGTGCAGGCCGAGTCGCGCATCACATGGGCGTACCTGGCGTTCCTCGCGATCGCCACGCAGCTCGCGGGCATCGGCGTCCTGCAGAACTCACCCATCCTGATCGTCGGCGCGATGGTGCTCGGCCCCGAGTTCGGCGCCATCGCGGCCATCTGCTTCGGCCTGCTCCGTGGCCGGGGCCGGCTGATCATCACCTCACTCAAGACCCTGGTCGTCGGGTTCGCGGTGGCGATCGCGATCACGTTCGCCTGCGCGCTGGTCTCGCGCTGGATGGGCTGGATCGACCTGAGCAACCTGCGCGTGAACCAGGAGGTCCAGTTCATCGTCAAGCCCGACCGCTGGTCGTTCATCGTGGCGCTGCTGGCGGGTGCCGCCGGGGTGCTGTCGATCACGGCGGGCAAGTCGTCGGCCCTCATCGGCGTCTTCATCTCGGTCACCACGGTCCCCGCCGCCGGCTACGTGGCCGTAGCGCTGGCGCTCAGCGATTGGGCCGAGGTCAGCGGGTCCGTCGCGCAACTCGCGCTGAACATCGCCGGCATGCTCATCTCGGGCACCGTCAGCCTGGCCATCCAGCGGAAATTCTGGCCTCAAGTAGGACATCGTTCATCCGTGTGAACGAGGCCACACCCCATGCCCGGCCGGTAGGGTCCGGACCATGCACATCCTCGCTACCGAGGGGCTGACCAAACGCTTCCCGACCGTCACGGCACTCGACCAGCTGACGGTCACCGTCGGGTCCGGTGTCACCGGCCTGGTCGGGGCGAACGGCGCGGGCAAGTCGACGCTGATCAAGATCCTGCTGGGCCTGCTGCCCCCGACCGTGGGCGGCGCGCGGGTTCTCGACCTCGACGTGACCACGCAGGGCGCCGAGATCCGCAGGTTCGTGGGCTACATGCCCGAGCACGACTGTCTTCCCCCTGACGTGTCCGCCACCGAGCTGGTCGTCCACCTTGCCCAGATGTCCGGGTTGCCGCGTACGGCCGCCCGCGAGCGCGCCGCCGACGTGCTGCGCCACGTCGGCCTGGCCGAGGAGCGCTACCGCGCCATCGGCGGCTACTCCACCGGCATGAAGCAGCGGGTCAAGCTGGCCCAGGCGCTCGTGCACGACCCCAAGCTGGTATTCCTCGACGAGCCGACCAATGGGCTCGACCCGCGCGGCCGGGACGAGATGCTGGCGCTGATCAGGCGCATCGGCACCGACTTCGGCATCAGCGTGCTCGTCACCTCGCACCTGCTCGGCGAGCTGGAGCGGATCTGCGACCACGTGATCGTCATCGACGCGGGCCGGCTGCTGCGCTCCTCCGCGATCGCCGAGTTCACCCAGGCCACGCAGACCGTCACGGTCGAGGTCGAGGAGGGCACGCAGCCGCTCGCCGAGCGGCTGTCCGAGCTCGGCCACAGCGCCGTCCAGCACGGCCGCCTGCTGCTGGTCAAGGTGGCGGGCCCGGAGACGTTCGACGCGATCCGCGACGCGGCCGTCGATCTCGACCTCTGCCTGATCCGGCTGGAACAGGGCCGCCACCGCATCGAGGACGTCTTCAGGGAGGAGGTCGACGCGGGTGTCTGAGATCTATGACATCGGTTACCGCCATTACGACGGTCCGCGACTCGGCCGCGGCTACTCGACGCGCGCGCTCACCGTCCACAGCCTGCGCGGCGTCTTCGGCCTCGGGCGTACGGCGCGCAGCAAGATCATTCCGTTCGCCCTGGGCGTCATCATGCTGCTGCCCGCGGTCGTGTCGATCGCGATGATGGCCCTGTTGAAGCAGCGCGGTATGGCCTACAGCGGCTTCGCGGTCTACATGCAGACGGTCGTGGCGATCTTCCTGGCCGCGCAGGCGCCGACTGTCGTCGCGCCCGACCTGCGTTTCCGGGTGCTGCCGCTGTACCTGTCACGTCCGGTCACGATCGCCGAGTACGTGGCCGCCAAGGTCATCGCCATGACCGCGGCGCTGTTCCTGCTGCTCGCCGTGCCACTCACGCTGATCTACGTGGGCGAGCTGCTCATCGACATGGACGGGCCGCCGCAGACCAAGGAGTACCTCGGGGCCCTGGCCATGGCGCTGGTGCTCGCGCTCCTGCTGTCGTCGTTCGGCCTGGCCATCGCCGCGCTGACGCCCAGGCGCGGGCTCGGCGTCGCCTCCGTCATCGCCCTCTACCTGCTGACCTCGGCCTCCGCCACGGTCATCTTCGCCACGCTGTACTCGTCGGGCAACGATACGGCGGCCGGCTGGGCCTGGCTGATCAACCCGTTCTGGCTGATCGACGCCGTACAGGTATGGCTGTTCAGCACCACGGCCAACGTTCCGGACGGCACCTACCCGCCGGGGCCCGTCCCGGCGATCCTCGTGGTCGTGCTCATCGGGATCGGCCTGGCGGCGCTCGCGGCGCGCTATCGGAAGGCGGCCGCCCGATGAACATCGAGCTCGCACAGGTCTCTCGCTGGTACGGCAACGTGGTTGCGGTCAACGACGTCACGATGACGATCGGTCCCGGCGTCACCGGCCTGCTCGGCCCCAACGGCGCGGGCAAGTCGACGCTGCTGCACCTGATGGCCGGGTTCCTGGCCCCCTCGGGCGGCACGGTGACGATGGACGGCACCCAGATCTGGAAAAATCACCACATCTATAAGAACATCGGCCTGGTTCCTGAACGGGAGGGTGTCTACGGGTTCCTCACCGGCTGGCAGTTCGTCCTGTCCGCCGCCCGGCTCCACGGACTTCCCGATCCGATCGAGGCCGCCCGCAAGGCGCTGGCCACGGTCGAGATGGAGGAGCCCAAGGACCGCCGCGTCGAGACCTACTCCAAGGGCATGCGCCAGCGGGTGAAGGTCGCCGCCGCGCTCGTCCACGACCCGCCGGTGCTGCTGCTCGACGAGCCGTTCAACGGCATGGACCCGCGCCAGCGGCTGCACCTGATGGACCTGATCCGCTCGATGGGCACGGCGGGCAAGACGATCCTGTTCAGCTCGCACATCCTGGAGGAGGTCGAGCGGGTCGCCCAGCAGATCGAAGTACTGGTCGCGGGCCGGCACGCCGCCTCGGGCAACTTCCGAGAGATCCGTCGGCTGATGACCGACCGGCCGCACCTGTTCAGAATCCGGTCGAGCGACGACAGAAAGCTCGCCGCCGCCCTGATGCTCGACAACTCGGCGGGCGGCGTCTCGCTCGGCGCGGGCGGGCTGGAGGTCCAGGCGGTCGAGTTCCGGCGCTTCGCGTGGCTGCTGCCGCGCGTCGCCCGCACCGAAGGGATCCGCCTGCACGAGGTCTCCCCCGCCGACGAGGACCTGGAGAGCGTCTTCGCCTACCTGATCAACCGGAGCACCTGATCCAGGCGACTGAGGCGCCGAACGGAGTGAGGCAATGAATACAGTCGTCGCAGGTATTACCTACCGGGCTCTGCTGGGCAGGCGCAGGATCTTCCTTCTGCTCCTGCTGCCGCTGGCGCTGATCGGGTTGGCGGTCATGCTGCGGGTGTTCGTCGGCAACGACCCGCGCTCGGCCGCGCTGCTGATGGACAAGTTCGCCATCGGCACGATGCTCCCGCTGCTCGGCCTCATCGCGGGCACCGGGGTGATCGCCCCGGAGATCGACGATGGCACGATCATCCACCTGATGTCCAAGCCGATCTCGCGGCCCGTCATCGCCCAGACGAAGTTCCTGGTGGCGGCCTCGCTCCTGGCGGTGTTCTCGGCGGTCCCGACGTACATCTCGGCCTGGCTGCTGGTGGGCAACGAGGACGGTCTCGCGGCCGGCTTCGCGCTCGGCGCGCTGGTCGCGGGCATCGCCTACGCCGCGGTGTTCCTGCTGCTCGGCATCATCACCCGGCACGCGGTCACGATCGGGATCATCTACGCGCTGCTGTGGGAGACGCTGGTCGGCACGTTCGTACCGGGGGCGCAGAAGTTCTCCATCCAGCAGTGGGCCAAGTCGATCGCCGACCAGATCTCCGACACGCCGTTCCTGACGGCCAACGTGACGCTCGGCTTCGCCGTACCAGCGCTGATCATCGTAACGCTGGGCGCGGTGCTCTGGGCGGGACAGCGGCTGCGGGTCTTCACGCTGACGGGCGACGAATAGCTCCTCGCTCACGGGCGGCGCTTACAGGTGACGAACAGCTCACGGGCGGCCAAGGGCCGCGCGCAGCGCCGCCCGGTCGAGCTTGCGCCTGCTGGATCGCGGGAAGTCCGGGAGCACCGCGATCCGGTCGGGCAGCGCGCCCGCGTCGACCAGCGCGGGCAGCCGGGCGCGTACCGCCGCCTCCTGGAAGCCGTCGCCGGGCACCAGCGCCAGTACGACCTCCTCGTCCCCGGTGACCGGATCGGCCAGGCCGACGATGGCCGCGTCGGCTACGCCGGGCAGCGCGGCGATGGCCGGTTCGTACAGGCTCGGGTAGATGTTGAACCCATCGCGAAGGATCATGTCCTTCTTCCGGCCGAGCAGGACGAGACGGCCCTGTCCATCCAGGCGGACCAGGTCGCCGGTGGCCACCTCGTCGTGCGGCGGCTCACCCAGGTAGCCGCGCGCCACGTGCGGGCCGCTGACGACCAGCTCCTGGTCCTCGGTGAACCGCACGCCGACTCCCGGCAGCGCCGCGCCGAGCAGGTCTCCCTCGGCGCAGGCCAGCTTCTCGGCCGCGCTCGCCAGCGCGATCGGCAGCGCCTCCGTCATCGCGTACACGCTCAGCACCTCCGCGCCGGGCGCGGCGGCGATCGCCTTCCGCAGTACGGCCGGGGGCGCGGGAGCCGAGCCGAGCAGCAGGTGGCGCAGGCTGTCCGGCAGCCGTTCCACCCGGGCGACGAGCCCGGCCAGCTCCACGGGCACGCAGTACAGGTGGGTCACCCGGCGCTCGAAGATCAGCTTGGCCGGGCCGGGCATCGACCAGGTGGCGCCGCCGATGAGCGCGGGCAGGCCGAGCATGAGGCCGTCGGTGTGGACGACGTCGCCGGGCTCGACAGGGAAGCGGTCCCTGAAGATCTCCAGCCCGGCGGCAAGGGACGCGCGGGTGTGGACGACGGCCCTGGGGTGAGCGGTGGTGCCGGAAGTGAAGATCACCGCTGCCGGATCATCCACCTCACCCCGACTCGCACCGGTCGCGTCGGCCGCATCCGCGCCCAGACCCGGACCGGGGCCGGGGCTGGTGTGGGGCGGCGGGCCGTCCAGGCCGCGTAACCGTACCGCCGCTCTCGGCACGCCGGGCAGCCACCGGCCGGTGTAGGCGTGGCGCAGTTCCAGCTCCGGCAGCGGATCGCGAAGGCCGGGCAGGAGCACGCCCCGCCGCCTGGCCAGCGCGCGCAGCGGCGCGAACGACGTGACCGCGTACAGCAGCGACCCCGCCACCACCCAGCGCGGCCGGGCCAGCCGGAGCCGGGCCCGCAGGATCTCCGGCGCGAGGCCGGGATCGGCCAGCACCAGCACCCCGCCCGCGGCGACCACGCCCAGCGCCACGGCGATCGCGTCCGGCGAGGGCTCGACGGCGTACAGGACGCCATCGCCGCGCCCGAGCCCCTCCGCCACCAGCCGGTCGCGGATGCGCAGCGCCCGCTCGCGCAACCCGCCGAACGTCAGCTCCCGCCCGCGCGCCCCCACGATCGCCGTCGCCCGGGGCGTACGCTCGCACGCGGCGAACACCTGAGCCAGCAGATCACTCCGCATCCCACTCCCTCAAAGGCCCTCAAAGCTCGTAACGCCGCATGACCGGCACCGCGACCCGGTCGAGCAGCCAGGCCAGCGCCACCCACCCCGTACGCCGCCGCCACGGCAGATGCCCGACGTACACAGCCCGGTACTCGATCTCCGGCACCGCCCCACGCAGCCGCTTGAACTCCCCCGCACCCGCACTGTCGTTGACCGACAGCCCCTCGTCCACAGCGATCTGGTAGACCAGCGCGCTCAGCATCCGATACAGCCCGATCCCCTGCGGCAGCGCGGTGTCGTAGCCGAAGATCGGCGTGGTCAGCGTCCCGTCGCGGTGGAAGTAGCCGAGCACCCCGTCGATCCGCCCATCCCTGGCCAGCGCCCAGTAGGTGATCGTCCCCGCCCGCATGGTCTCGCGCACGAACCGCTCGGTGAACTGCGGATTGTTCCGTGAGTACTTATCCAGATAAAGCAGGTCATAAAGCTCGACCACCCGAGCCGCGTCACCCTCGCCCGGCCGCACCACCTCATACCCCCTGCGCCCGACCAGCCGCAGATCGCGCCGCCACCGCTTGCGATGCCGGGCCTCCTGCTCCCCCGGCCGAACCAGGTAGATCCGCCGCCCCGGCACCATCACGCAGCCGTCGATCCGCCGGTTCACCGAGCAGAACCCGACTGCATGGCCGGGGAACCGCTCCCGCAGGAAGCGGATGGCGGCCTGCTCATGGGCGGGCTCGATGGCCGGATAGAGGTTCGTGGACAGCAGCCAGTTGTTGACCAGCACCACCCGGTCCAGCTCCGCCCACCGGCACAGCGCGCCCAGCGCGGCCAGCGCCGCCGCCAGCACCGCGCGCAGCACCCCGCTGCCGAGCACGCGCAGCTCCTCACCGGCATAGGTCACATAGTGCGTGTACGGCGAGCACACCCACGCGTTCCCCTGCTCACCATCATTGACCGACACCGGCAGGACAATGCGCCCGTCCACGAGCAGCACCCCGTAGGTCGTGGCCACATTGGCGACGAACGCCTCGGTCCCGTGCTCGACCAGCGGCACCAGGTAGTCACGCGCGTAGGAGCCGTCCTCGGTGTCGGGCCAGGGCAGCTCGCCGAGGGTGTCCTTCATGAACAGCTCGGCCTTCACCGGCCATCCCACTCGATGTCGTACGTCGAGCACTCGATCAGTGACCGCCGCGTCCACAGCGAGCGGATCCAGTTCTCCCACAGCACCCCGAACTGCGCCAGGAACGGCCCCCGGTCCCCTTCCACCGCGATCACGTCGTCAGCGGCCGACACCACACTCGCCCACCGGCGCAGCTCCGGCCAGGAGCGTACTCCCGCCAGGCCGAAGCCCAGCATCGCCAGCCCGATCATCGCCCGCGTGCCCGGCGCGGGCCGCAGCGGCCGGTCGGGTACGTCACCGAGTAGCACCCCGGCCAGCTCGTCGCCCAGCAGATGCACCCCGCTGGTGGCCCGTGGATTGCACTCCATCGGCAACACCCGGTCGCCGGCCATGAAGTCGAAGGCGATCTGCCCGCTGAATCCAGCCCGCGCCACGAACTCCGTAACCCAGGCGTCCACCTCGGCATGCTCCACCGGCTCGAAGCTGACACAAGCCCCAGAAGCCGTGAACTCCACCGCATAGGCGGCATGAGCCACCAATCGCCCCTTCACCGCCACGGAGTAGGTGCAGATCTGCTGCCCGCCGAGCAGTTCCTGAGCCACCCAGGGCCCCTCGCCCGCCCTTAACGCGATATTTCCCCGTACAACCCGCACTTTCGTACCAAAACGCGAAAAAACAGGCTTCAGGATGAACGGGCGCCGGATCCCGGCCAGGTCAGCCTGCGACGTCACCAGCGCCGTCTCGGGCACCGGCAGCCCGAACCCCTTCGCCAGCTGGACGAACTCCCACTTGCTGTGCAACGCCCGCAGCGTCCCGAGCGGCTCGGCCAGCACCTCACAGGGCAGCCGCTTCCGCCCTCGGGCCACCCAGAAGATCTCCTCGCACGTGGGCACGACCAGCCGCACGCCCTCCAGCTTGACGATGTCGGCCAGCGCGTCGGCGAACGCCTCGGGCGCCCGGTTGGGCGGCGGCACCCGATAGCTGACCGCCACAGCCGAGGACCGCGCGCAGAGCTGCGCCCGCGAGCTCTCGGCCACCACGACCCGCGCACCCGACCTGGCGAACTTCCTGGCCAGGTCCAGCGCCACGGGCGCCCGCCCACCGGTGATCAGCACAGTCACGCTCACCAGCCGCAGGATACGCGTGAGGGGCACGGCGCCGCCGTGCCCCTCACTGGAAAAGCCTCAGACGCAGGCGGCCCGGACCACGTCGGCCAGCCGGCCGGCGACCTCGGAGGCGTGCTCCTCGGACGAGGCCTCGACCATCACGCGGATCATCGGCTCGGTGCCGCTGGGCCTGATCAGCACCCGGCCCGTCTCACCCAGCTCCTTCTCCGCCAGCGCCACGGCCTCGGTGAGCTCGGGCACCGACGCCTTGCCCCGGTCCACGTCCTTGACGTTGATCAGGATCTGCGGCAGCGGCGTCATCACCGCGGCCAGCTCGCGCAGCGACTTGCCCGACCTGGCCACGACCGAGAGCAGGTGCAGTGAGGTGAGCAGGCCGTCTCCGGTGGTGGCGTGGTCGAGCATGATGACGTGCCCCGACTGCTCACCACCCAGGTTGTAGCCGTCGGACTTCATGCGCTCCAGCACGTAGCGGTCGCCCACCGCGGTCTCCACGACGTGGATGCCCGCCTCGCGCATGGCCAGCTTGAAGCCCAGGTTGGACATCACGGTCGCGACCACGGTGTCCTTGGCCAGCGTGCCCTCGGCGTGCATGTCGGCGGCGAGGATCGCCATGATCTGATCGCCGTCGATGATCGCGCCGGTGTGGTCGACCGCCAGGCAGCGGTCGGCGTCGCCGTCGTAGGCGATGCCGAGGTCGGCGCCGCGCGAGACGACGACCTGCTGCAGCTTGGGCAGGTGGGTAGAGCCGTAGCCGGCGTTGATGTTGAGGCCGTCGGGCCGCGCGCCAATGGCCTCCACCCTGGCGCCAGATCGCACCAGCGCCTCGGGGGCGACCATGTGGGCGGCGCCATGGGCGCAGTCGACGACGATGTCGAGACCGTCGAGCCGGCCACTGACCGTGGTCAGCACATGGGAGATGTAGCGGTCGGCCTCACCGTAGGCGTCACGCACCCGGCCCACGGCGGAGCCGACGGGAAAGGTCCAGTCCTCGCCGAGCCGCCGCTCGATCTCGTCCTCGACCGCGTCGGACAGCTTGAAGCCGCCCCGGGCCAGGAACTTGATGCCGTTGTCCGGTGCCGCGTTGTGCGACGCCGACAGCATGACGCCGATGTCGGCGCCGAGCGCGGCGGTGAGGTAGGCGACGGCCGGGGTGGGCAGCACGCCGAGGCGCAGCACATCCACTCCGGACGACGCAAGGCCGGCGACCACTGCGGCCTCGAGGAACTCCCCCGAGGCACGCGGGTCCCGGCCTACGACGGCCACAGGACGACGTCCTGTGGCCGTGAACGCGCCCGCATCGCCGAGGACGTGAGCCGCCGCGACCGAGAGGTCCATGGCGAGCTCCGCCGTGAGGTCGCGACCAGCGACCCCACGAACCCCGTCGGTGCCGAAAAGACGCGCCAATTTAGCGCTTGCTGTACTGCGGAGCCTTACGGGCCTTCTTGAGGCCGTACTTCTTCCGCTCCGTGGCGCGGGCGTCACGGGTGAGGAAGCCGGCCTTCTTCAGAGGCGCTCGGTTGGTCTCGACATCAAGGATCGCCAGCGCGCGGGACAGGCCCATGCGCAGCGCGCCGGCCTGGCCGGTCACGCCGCCACCGTCGATACGCGCGATGACGTCGAACGCCTCCTCGGCGCCGAGCACCACGAAGGGCTCGTTGACGATCTGCTGGTGGACCTTGTTGGGGAAGTAGACGTCCAGCGAACGACCGTTGATCGTCCACTTGCCGGTGCCGGGGACGATGCGCACGCGGGCGATCGCCTCCTTACGGCGACCGGTGCCGTACGAGTTGCCCGTGGTGACGGGCTTGCGCACGGGAGCGTCAGCGCTGGCGGTGGACTCGGTGGTGTACTCGGAAGGGAACTCCTCGCCGGAGAATTCTTCCACCTCGGCCTCGACGGCCGTCTCGACACCGGTGGGCTCAGCCACGGTTCTCCTCTAAATCTTTCGGACTACTACTGGGCGATCTGGGTGATCTCGAACGGCACCGGCTGCTGGGCCTGGTGCGGGTGCTCGGACCCCGCGTAGACCTTGAGCTTCTTGGCCATCTTCCGGCCGAGGGAGTTCTTCGGCAGCATGCCCTTGACGGCCTTTTCGACGGCCTTGTCCGGCCGCTTGTCCATGAGCTCGCCATAACTGACGGAACGCAGACCGCCCGGGTAACCCGAGTGGCGGTAGGCCTTCTTCTGCTCACGCTTGTTGCCGGTGAGCGCGATCTTGTCCGCGTTGATGATGACGACGAAGTCGCCGGTGTCGACGTGGTTGGCGAAGATCGGCTTGTGCTTGCCGCGGAGCAGGATCGCGACGTGGCTGGCCAGCCGGCCCAGCACGACATCGGTCGCGTCGATGACGTACCACTGACGCTGAACGTCGGCGGGCTTCGGTGAGTACGTGCGCACGGTCGTAGCCTTCTTTATGCTCGCGTCTTCGGCGCTGTCGGGAAGCGACAGCTCTAGGGTCGGTCGGTGCGGGCACACGGCAGCCCGGACCTTCCGTCTCCCTGGCCCGATGGGCTGATGATGGGAGATGACGCCGGACGCGCCGCGCATCGGTCGCGCTGGACCTATGCACACAACGATTGATTAGGCTACCCGCATTTAAGGGTGCTGGTCAAAAGACCGGTAACCTGCGATCAGTCTACCTGACACAGAACGGTTCGATTTCGGTTCCCTGGGATCCCTTCTTTCCCAGGACCAGACATCTCTATCGTTGGGTGTGGCATGTGGCACACCTCTCTCACCCGGCACACCCAGCGGAGCGCACGGCGCCGGAACCATCTGGGGGTGCTCGCCTGTCTTATGGCGGTTCTGTTCACGGGTGTGCTGATCGGGCGGTTGACGGACAACGTCGAAGAAACCGGCCACATCTACCTCAACGAGACAGCCCCGCCCGCCGCCGCGGCCAAGGCCAAGCCCACGGTCACGCCCACGGCCAAGAAGGCGCAGCCGTACGTAGGCCGCATCCCCAGGGAGAGCACCGCCGGGGTCCCGCGCGGCAACGTCAGGGCCAAGCCCACCAAAAGCCCGGACGGCAACACGGTGCCCGGCTTCACCGCCGAAGATCCCACGCGGGTGCTCGGCGAGCAGACCGCCGAGATGTCGCCGGCGATGGCGGCCAAGGTCGTCAACCTCACCAACGCCGCCAGGCTCAAGCGCGGCTGCGGCCGCCTCCGGACCGACGCGAGGCTGACCCGCTCGGCCCGCGCGCACTCCCTTGAGATGGCGAGCAGCGGCCGCTTCACCCACGACTCCCCCGACGGCTCGTCGCCGTGGGACCGGATGGAGCGCGCCGGATACCGCGCGGGCGCCGCCGAGAACATCGGCCGCGGCTACACCTCTCCCGAAGAGGCGGTCCGCGGCTGGCTCGACAGCAAGGACCACCGCCAGAACATCCTCAACTGCCGCATCGAGTCCATCGGAGTCGGCGTGGTGGCGGGGGCCGGCGGGCCGTGGTGGACGCAGGACTTCGGTTACTCATGACCACCTTCACGGTAATGTCGCCGCATGGGTTTTCCCGACGAACGTGACACCAGCACGGAGAGCACCCCCCGCCGTTCTCGCAGGGCCCGTGACACGGCCGAACCCGGCGGCTCCCGCAACCCCTTCGAACCGATCGGGGCTGCCACCGGTCGCAGGGCCAAGGAACCGGCCGCGGCCGAGACGGTCGCCGAACCGGCGCGCCGCAGCACGACGTGGAGCCCCTACGACGAGGGCAAACGCTCGCGTGGGCCGCTCTGGTTCACGCTCGGCGGCGTCGCGGTGCTCGGCCTGTTCGTCGCGGGCCTCGTGGTGATGTTCAAGTCAGGCGGCTCCGACCAGGCCGAGACCCAGGCGGCCCGCCGCACCTCCGCGCCGCTGCCGTCCTCGCCTCCCGGCAAGTACAGCTACGCGACCGATCGCAAGACCGACCCCGAGCCGCTCACGGTCAAGGAGCTGTTCGCGACCAAGAAGATCGCCGTCGCCGGCCGCTCGTACACGATGACCGTCACCAGCAAGGTCAAGAAGTGCTCCGACGGAGCCGTCGGCGACAAGCTGCAGAAGGCCCTCAAGGCCGGCAAGTGTACGCAGATCATCCGCGCGAGCTTCCGCGACAAGGCCGGCAAGCTGATGGGCACGGTCGGCGTGGCCAACCTCAAGTCCAGCAAGACCGCGACCAAGGTGCAGTCGGTCGGCAGCAAGACCGACTACGTCAAGCCGCTGGCCGGCAAGGACTCACTCACCAAGAGCCTCGGCACCGGGAGCGGCGGCACCCAGATGTGGATGCACGGCCACTACGCCGTCATGATCTGGTTCCAGAACAAGGACGGCAGCAAGCCCGACAAGAAGGGGCAGAAGAAGCTCTTCCAGGCGGTCGACGACATCACCAAGGCCACCGTCTTCAAGGCCCTTGACTCCCGCACGCTGACCGGCCACCCGGGCACCTGAAAGCCTCAAACCTTTTCATAGGTACCCAAACGGCATCGATGATCCAGTCGGGAACGCCCATACCGGCATAACGATCTCGCGACTCTCGCTAGGCTCCCCCTTATGCGTGGCCAGGAACCTGGGTCTGACAACGATCGTAGGGAATCTGACGGCTCGGCCGCACCGGCGACGCCTCCGCCGAGCTTCGGCCAGCCCCTTCAATATCCCGAGTCACGGGCGTCTCACGAGGCGCCCGGAGCTACTCCAGCATCGCCACCGGAGCCCGGCGCGGGCGCTGACTCCGGCTCTGACAGCGCCGGTTACGGGAGTGCCGATAATGACGATGCCGGTCATGACATGCTGCCCGCTTTCCCGGGCACGCCATCGGATGCTGAGCAGACGGTGACCGGGGCATCGGCCTTCGACTCGCCGTCCGAGTGGCAACCGTTCGAACCACAGCCGTCGGACCCGGCGTCGGCCGAGGACCAGTCCGACCTTCCCGGGCTGCCGGCCTTTCCCGGCGCGCAGCCGTGGGAGGTGGCGGGCGACGACGCCGCGCCGTACGACTGGTTCGCCGACCCCCAGGGCCCGCCCCGCCCCATGCGCGGCCGCCTGCCCCGCAACCTCGGCGCCCAGCCCGGCACCCCGTCCCCGTCTCCGCGACCTCCCGCCGCGGGCCCTCCGCCCGCCGGCTCCGCACCCCCACGGCCGCCCACCACTCCGGGACCGGGCGCCCAGCTTCCGTCGCACAGCCCGGCGCTAGGCACTCAGCCTCCGTCACACGCCGGTGGGCCGGGCGCCCCGGCCCCCGGCCAGCCCGGCGCCGGATGGTCTCCAGCGTCCGGCGCCTGGCCCGCACCCATCCCGGAGGAGCCCGCTACCTGGGCCCCCGAGGAGCCCGCCACCTGGGCGGTCGACCCCGTAGTGCCCGGTGCGCCGTCGTGGGAGCCGCCCCCGGCCTTCACCGCCGCGGCCGCGGGCATGCAGGTATGGCCCGCCCCCGTGGCTGACCCGCCCGCCATGCCGCCCTGGCCCGCCGCCACGGGCGAGCTCGCCGTGGAGCCGGAGTCCGACGACATGTCCGGCCCGACATCGCCCTGGAACGTCCCATCGGACAGCTCGCCCCCGGACGACTCCCCCACCCGCCCGGGGGGCATCATCCCGCCCGGAGTCCCCGCGTCCGACGACAGCGACCCCGCGCCCAAGAGCTCCGTGTACGGCGGGCCGACGACCAAGGGCCCCGCGTTCGGGCAACCCGCGGCCGACCACGAAGAGGCCGACCCCTCAGAGGACGCCGAGGACTACCAGACCGACCCGAACCTGACCGACCCGAACCTGACCGCCCCCTTCGACGCGAGGGGCGCGTCCGCCCGCCCCTTCGCCGCCAATGAGGTGGCCCCACCGGCCTTCGACCCGAACGCCACCGATCCCACCTTCGACGCGAACCTCACTACGCCCGCGTCCGACGCGACGGCCCCCCACGCCTTCAACCCCAACGCCCGCCCGGACGCGTTCGACGCCAGCACCCCACCAACCGCCTTCGACCCAGGCACCCCGCCGCCCGCCTTCGACCCGAACGCCGCCGGACACCCGGTCGAGCCGAGCGACGTCCCGGTCTGGCCGCCGATCCCCCCTGGCGGCATCGAGCAGAAGGGCAACGTCCCCGACCTCCCGTTCGAGGTATGGGGCCAGAAACCCACCGCCGCCCTGCCCGTCCCGGCCTCGCAGGACCGCTCCACACCGCCCGCGGCCTATGGGCAGGGGCCGTTCAAGCAGTCGCCGTTCCAGGCGACACCGCCCGCCACCGGCCAGCCCGGCAAGCCGGCGGGCCGGAAAACCCTCTTCATCACCCTGGGCGTGCTCGCCCTGGCAGGCGTCGCCACGGGCGGCTTCTTCGCCTACAAGTCGGTGAGCGCCCCGCCACCACCCGCCGCCACGACGGCCGCCAAGGAACCGCCGACGACGGCACCCCCGGCCATCGTCAGCCCCGATGCCTCCACGACCCCGGTCGTCCCCGCCACCTCGATCCTCAACTCCGAGCAGACCGACCCGCGCAAGATGTCGCTCTCCGAGGCGTTCCCGAAGAAGAAGATCGAGGCGGAGGGAGCCGTGTTCTCCAAGGTCAAGACCGACATGACGGGGAGCTGCGAGAAGGCCGCCTCCGGTCCCTTCGCCGACGCGCTGCGCGAGCAGAAGTGCAGCCGGATCGTACGAGCGACGTACGTGGACACCAAGCGCCGCTACGCCGTGACGACCGGCATCGCCGTACTGCCCACCAAAGAGGCCGCCATGAGCGCCGACAAGGCCAAGAACCTCGGCCGCAACGTCTGGTTCCGCGGCCTGCCCGCGGCGTCGGGCACGGGCGGCGAACGCGTGGAGATCGCGGGCGGCTACGCCGCGGGGCTGGTCTGGGGCCGCTACATCGTCTTCAGCTACGCCACGTACGCCGACGGCCACACACCCGGCACCAAGGAGAAGACACTCGGCAAGGTCAGCGGCGCCTTCCGCGACCAGACCTCCCAGGCCCTGGAACGCCGCCTCACCAACGACTGAAAACCCGCTCGGCACGGGGCTACGGCTCGCTGGCAACAGGCGGATCGACGCGCCGGGACACGGCTCGCCGACCGCAAGTGGGTCACCGGCCACTGTACGAACGCGCCGGGTTACGGCGCGTCGACCGCAGGCGGATCACCGCCCGACGTACGGACAGGCCGGGTTACTGCGCGTCGACGGCGGGCGGATCATCCCCCAGCGTGCGGACGCGCCGGGTCGCGAGGGCGCGCGCGGCGAGTTCCGCGTCCGGCGGGTAGGTCACCTCTTCCAGGCACAGGCCGTGCGCGGGCGCCACATGCACCCCGGAGTCCCGTACGGCCCGCCCCAGCACCTGCCCGGGCCACTCGACGGGCCGGCGCCCATCGGCGGCCGACAGGAGGGAGCCGACCAGCGACCGCACCATCGAGTGGCAGAACGCGTCGGCGACCACGGTGGCGACCAGCACCCGGTCGCCCTCCCGCACCCAGTCGAGCCGTTGCAGCCGCCGGATCGTGGTGGCTCCCTCGCGCTTCTTGCAGAAGGCGGCGAAGTCGTGCTCGCCGAGCAGGTGCGTGGCCGCCGCGTTCAGCGCGTCCAGGTCCAGCGGCCGGTTGTGCCAGACCACCTCCCGGCGCCGCAACGGATCCACCCCACCGGCCGCGTCACTGACCCGGTACGCGTACCGCCGTGACAGAGCGGAGAACCGCGCGTCAAAGCCCTCAGAAGCCACGGAGACCCGATGAACGCGTACATCTGACTCCAGCACCCCGGCCAGCCGCCGCAGGAGTGTAGCGAGCCGCTCATCCACGTCCAGCGGCAACACCGCGCCGCCCCCCATGGAGCCGACAGCCGAAAAGCCCGCCGCGGAGACGGCCGCAGGCTCATGCTCGGCGGATCTCCGGTGGTTGCGGTCGAGGGCGGAGAACGCCTCCACGGGAAGATCGACATGCGCCGCCTGCCCACGCGCGTGCACCCCGGCATCCGTACGCCCGGCGACGGTCAACGCCGGTGGTTCGGCCAGCCGCAGGATCCTACCGAGCGCCTGCTCGATCTCCCCCTGGACCGTACGCAGCCCCGGCTGCCTGGCCCACCCGGAGAAGTCGGTCCCGTCATAGCCGAGATCAAGCCGAAGCCGTACCACCATCGCCCTCCCCAAAACGCGAACAGGCCCGAACCCCCGCGAGAGGGGCTCGAGCCCGATTCAACTGGGCCCGGAATCCCCGCATAAAGGGGGTCTGGGCCCGATTCAGCTGGCCTGACGGATCAGGCCTCGTCCTTCTTCGCCTCGCCGGCCTCAGCCTCGGCCGAACCCGAGTCAGCGGCCTCAGCCGTGGCGGCCTCGTCCGACGCGGCGGTCTCCGCGGCAGCCGGCGCCTCGGTCTCGGCCTCAGCGGCGGGAGCAGGAGCGGCAGCGGCGGCCGGAGCCTCCGTGCGCGACACGCGAACCGGGTTCAGCGGCTCGGTCACCAGCTCGATCACCGCCATGGGGGCGTTGTCACCCTTACGGGCGCCCACCTTGGTGATGCGGGTGTAACCGCCGGGACGCTCGGCGAACGTCACCGCGATGTCCGTGAACAGGTGGTGGACGACGCCCTTGTCCTTGACGACCGTGAGCACCTGGCGACGGTTGTGGATGTCGCCCTTCTTCGCCTTGGTGATCAGGCGCTCCGCCAGCGGACGGACGCGCTTGGCCTTGGCAACCGTGGTGCGGATCTTGCCGTGGCGGAACAGATCCGTGGCGAGGTTCGCCAGGATCAGCCGCTCGTGCGCCGGGCTGCCGCCAAGACGTGCACCCTTGGTGGGCTTGGGCATTGCGTTCTCCTTGTGAGTTAACCCGCCCCGGCCGTACCAGGTACCGGAGTCGGGCCGGTCGCAGTCGCTCTAGGGGCGATGCGAGCCGTTACCGTCGCCCGCGCCGAGCGGGAACCGTTCGGCGCGGGGAGTCGCGAGGCAGAGCCCTCGCGATGGCTTAGTACTGCTCGGTCTCGACGTACGCGCTGTCGTCGTCGTCGTAACCGGCGCCGGCCACCGCGCTCGGGTCGAACCCGGGCGGGGAGTCCTTGAGCGCCAGCGTCATCTCGTGCAGCTTCTGCTTGACCTCTTCGATCGACTTGGCGCCGAAATTCCTTATGTCGAGCAGGTCCTGCTCGCTGCGGGCGACGAGCTCACCCACGGTGTGGATGCCCTCGCGCTTGAGACAGTTGTAGGAGCGAACGGTGAGGTTCAGCTCCTCGATCGGCAGCGCCAGGTCGGCGGCCAGGGCGGCGTCGGTCGGCGACGGGCCGATGTCGATGCCCTCGGCCTCGACGTTGAGCTCACGGGCCAGGCCGAAGAGCTCGACGAGGGTCTTACCGGCGGAGGCCACCGCGTCGCGGGGCTTCATGGCCGGCTTGGTCTCGACGTCGAGGATCAGACGGTCGAAGTCGGTACGCTGCTCGACTCGGGTCGCCTCGACCTTGTAGGTGACCTTGAGCACCGGGGAGTAGATCGAGTCGATCGGAATGCGGCCGATCTCCTGACCCGGCTGCTTGTTCTGCGCGGCGGAGACGTAGCCGCGACCGCGCTCGACGGTCAGCTCCATCTCCAGCTTCGCCTTGCCGTTGAGCGTGGCGATGCGCAGCTCGGGGTTGTGCACCTCGACACCGGCCGGCGGCGCGATGTCGGCGGCGGTGACCTCACCCGGGCCCTGCTTGCGCAGGTACATCACGACCGGCTCGTCGTGCTCGGAGGAGACGACAAGCTCCTTGAGGTTGAGGATGATGTCGGTGACATCTTCCTTGACCCCGGGAACCGTCGAGAACTCGTGCAGCACGCCCTCGATCCGGATGCTCGTCACGGCCGCGCCCGGAATGGACGACAGCAGCGTGCGGCGGACCGAGTTGCCGATGGTGTAGCCGAAACCCGGCTCCAGCGGCTCGATGACGAATCGGGATCGGGTGTCGTCGATCGACTCTTCGAGAAGAGTCGGGCGCTGAGCGATCAGCATGTTGGGTCTCCCCTTTTCGTGTGGCGCCCGCTATATGACGCCACTCCGATACAAGCCTAGTTGAGGTGCGGCGAACCGCACCTCAACCACTACTTACTTCGAGTAGTACTCGACGATCAGCTGTTCCTGAACCTGGGTGTCGATCTGCTGACGGACCGGCAGCTGATGGATCAGGACGCGGATCTTGTCCGGCACGACGCCGAGCCACGCCGGGACCGAGCGGTCACCGGCGGTGGCGCGAGCCACCTCGTACGGGAGCAGGTTGCGCTTGGTCTCACGGACCTCGATGATGTCGTGCTCACGCACGCGGTACGAGGGGATGTCGACCTTCTTGCCGTTGACCAGGAAGTGTCCGTGACGGACCTGCTGGCGAGCGGCGTCGCGCGACTGGGCGAACCCGGCGCGGTAGACCACGTTGTCGAGACGGCTCTCCAGGATCTGGAGCAGCGCCTCACCGGTCTTGCCGCTCTTGCGGGTGGCTTCCTCGTAGTAGTTGTGGAACTGCTTCTCGAGGACGCCGTAAATGCGGCGGGTCTTCTGCTTCTCACGAAGCTGAAGCTGGTACTCGGACTCCTTGGGACGTCCGCGGCCGTGCTCACCCGGCGGGTAAGGACGGATCTCGATGGGGCACTTCGCGGACTCGCACTTGCTGCCCTTGAGGAAGAGCTTGGTCTTCTCGCGGCGGCAGAGCTTGCAGTCCGCACCCGTGTAACGAGCCATTTCTCAGATTCTCCTGGGTGTCAGACGCGGCGGCGCTTCGGCGGACGGCAGCCGTTGTGCGGAACCGGGGTGACGTCCTGGATCGAACCCACTTCGAGGCCGGTGGCCTGAAGGGAACGGATCGCGGTCTCACGGCCGGAGCCGGGACCCTTGACGAAGACGTCAACCTTGCGCATGCCGTGCTCCATGGCGCGGCGGGCGGCGTTCTCGGCGGCCATCTGAGCGGCGAACGGGGTGGACTTACGGGAGCCCTTGAAACCCACGTGGCCGGCGCTGGCCCAGGAGATCACGTTCCCGTTGGGGTCGGTGATCGAAACGATCGTGTTGTTGAACGTGCTCTTGATGTGGGCGTGCCCATGAGCGACGTTCTTCTTTTCCTTGCGGCGCACCTTCTTGGGCGCACCCTGACGGCTCTTAGGAGGCATCCTTTGCCTTCACTCCTGAGGTGTTCGGTCCCGCGGCTGCGTGGACTACTTCTTACCGGGCTTCTTCTTGCCGGCCACGGTCTTCTTCTTGCCCTTGCGGGTGCGCGCGTTGGTCTGCGTGCGCTGACCGTGGACAGGCAGGCCCTTGCGGTGCCGAATGCCCTGGTAGCACCCAATCTCGATCTTGCGGCGAATGTCGGCCTGAACCTCACGGCGCAGGTCACCCTCGATCTTGAAGTTCGCCTCGATGTAGTCACGCATCGGGACGAGCTCAGCGTCGGTGAGCTGGTGCACGCGGGTGTCGCCGCTGACACCGGTGGCCTCGAGGACCTCCAGCGCACGGGTGCGGCCGATTCCGTAAATGTAGGTGAGAGCGATCTCCAGCCGCTTTTCGCGGGGGAGGTCGACGCCAACCAGGCGAGCCATGGTCGGGCATTCTCCTTCGTTGTGGCGGAGGTCTTGCGCCTCACGTCCCCTCCCCATGCCCGGGGTGAGGGCCTCGGCCTCCGACCGAGGGTCTCCTGGGTGGTACGGCCCAGAAATCAGGCCGCCTGCTCAGGTGTGACGCGCGATTACTGTCTCAGGCTTCTCATACGTCGAGCCCGCTCCCTGACTGGGGCGGACTCGGAGAAGCCTTACGGCGACTAACCCTGACGCTGCTTGTGGCGCAGGTTGTCGCAGATCACCATGACGCGACCGTGCCGGCGGATCACCTTGCACTTGTCGCAGATCTTCTTGACGCTCGGCTTTACCTTCATTGTCCTTCGTGTTCCTCAGACGTCTTACTTGTATCGGTAGACGATCCGCCCACGACTCAGGTCGTAGGGGCTCAGTTCCACGACTACCCGGTCGTCGGGCAGGATCCGGATGTAGTGCATCCGCATCCGTCCGCTGATGTGGGCCAGGACCTTATGGCCGTTGTCAAGCTGCACCCGGAACATAGCGTTCGGGAGCGACTCGACCACAGTGCCCTCGATCTCGATGGCGCCGTCTTTTTTGGCCAAAATTCCTCGCGTTTCACTGATCGATCGTCTGAGGCTCCGGTTCACTAAGCAGCCGCGACCTCACGCTTCGAAGAGAGCGGCGACCGGCAACGGGCGCCGACGCGTGATAGTCATAGTGAGCCGAGTAAGGAGTGTACGACACCTGAGACAAAAACGCGAAACGCGTGTCAGGTGTCCTGACACAACCACGAGTCAGCTTACCCCACCCGCGAACCCGTATGGGCCGAGCGGCACAGCGATTCGAGCGGCACAGCGAGTCGGGCGGCACAGCGAGTCGGGCGGCACAGCAAAAGGCCCACCGGCGAACCGGCGGGCCCTTGCGAGTCAGCACACCCCCTGGGACGACTCCCCCCTGATGTGCCTTGAAGACGCTGATGTGCTTAGAAGACGTCGTGCCAGCTGCCGCAGCCGCTGTTGCGCGAGCCGCCCTCACACACCTGGATCTTGAAGTCCCTCTTGAAGCGGATGCTGTCGAAGTGACGGCGGTCGTCGGACCGGTACCAGTTGCGGTGGAAGTCGCCGTGCCGGTCGTAGTACTTGAACCACACGTAGCTGTAGTCGCCGTCGTTGTGGTGACGGTCGTACAGGTCGCCGTAGAAGTAGTAGTTGCCCCCGCGCTTCTGCCAGTAGCCCTTGAAGTACGACTCGTGGCCGCCATTCTCGGAGCCGTTGGAGAAGTACGGGCCGAAGAAGTGCCTCGGGCCGGCCTGGGCGCTCTGCGCCTGGGTGGCGGTCG
Organism: Nonomuraea sp. NPDC052129; assembly: GCF_040680095.1. NCBI lineage: Bacteria > Bacillati > Actinomycetota > Actinomycetes > Streptosporangiales > Streptosporangiaceae > Nonomuraea > Nonomuraea sp. NPDC052129. Next base: position 498,881 of record NZ_JBFAVX010000004.1, read on the forward strand.
CGGCGTCGGCCTGGGCCGTGGGAGCGATGGCCAGTGCACCGGCGACCATCGAGCCGGCGAGAGCGGTGCCCGCGAGAAGGTGACGAATACCCACTGTGTCCTCCTGTAAGACGGTTCCCCGTACCGGACCGGGACTGCTCGGGTGAGCCCCTCTGTTGTCCGGCACCGCTTACGTTAGGAATGACATTCGCCGCCTTCTGCGGACGAATACACACAGTGCAGTACTACACACTCACTGACGCTTCTGACCGCCCCCGAAGATGGTGCTGATCAGCAGAATCGCACCCCAGGGACCCATCACCCACAGCGGCCAGGGGTAGATCATGTGCCCGGAGGTGACGCTCACGATCAGCCAGATCACCCAGTTGATCGAGCTCGCCGCGGCCCACGCGCTCCAGGCCGCGCGCATCCCCGAGTGCATGCCGCTCTTGGGCGCCGGGGCGGGCTCGGTCAGCTTGGCGGGCGGGTTGCGCAGGTCCACGTCCGGCAGGTCCGCGGTCAACCGGGCCAGCTCGCCGTAGGTCTTGCTCTGGTAGAGCTGTTCGAGCCGCTCGTTGAACTCGTCCATCGTGATGCGGCCCTGCGCGGTGTGCTCCCGGAGCACGCCGGCCACCCGATCTCTGTCGACGTCCGAGGCACGCATCTCGGGGCTCTGCGCCATACCCACCACTCCCGGCTCGTCTACGGCTGCGCCAAGCGCTCTTCGCCCCCATCGAGGGCGGTTAGCACCCAAGGACCATTATGTGTCACCGCGACGCTGTGTTCGAAGTGTGCGGACTGCTTCCCGTCGATCGTCACGACGGTCCAATCGTCGGCCAGTACGCGCGTGCGCTCCGTGCCCAGGTTGACCATGGGCTCGATGGCCAGGCACATCCCGGCCTCCAGCACGGGTCCCCTGCCGGGGCGGCCGTGGTTGGCGATCCACGGGTCCATGTGCATCTCGGTGCCGATGCCGTGGCCGCCGTACTCGGGAGGGATGCCGAAGCGGCCCTGCGACTTGATGTAGCGCTCCACCTCGTACCCGATGTCCGACAGGTGGCGGCCGACGGTCAGCGCGGCGATGCCGCGCCACATCGACTCCTCGGTGATCCGCATGAGCTCGGTGAGCTTCGGGTCCACCTCCCCCACCGGCACCGTGACCGCCGAGTCGCCGTGCCAGCCGTCGAGGATGGCGCCGCAGTCGATGGAGATGACGTCGCCTTCGCGCAGCGCGCGGGCGCTCGTAGGGATGCCGTGGACCACTTCCTCGTTGACCGAGGCGCAGATCGTGGCGGGAAACCCCTGATAGCCCTTGAACGACGGGATGGCGCCCTCATCCCTGATCGCCTTCTCGGCGATGGCGTCAAGGTCCAGGGGTGTCATCCCCGGCTCGACGGAGCGCTTCAACAGATCGAGCGTTCGCCCGACCACCAGACCGGCCGCCCGCATCTTGTCGAGCTGCTCGGGCGTCTTGATCTGGATTCCATGCCGGTTCTTCTTGAACACGTGTGGCACCCCCCGGGGTCTCAACGGGCAGATGTGGGAGCCCAATTCCCTCACAATAGCCGCGAGGTGGCACGGAAATCCGTGCCACCTCCGCAGTCGGCCATCGGGCTTACCCCATGAAAGGGCGGATGGCCTCCATGGCCCGCTGGGTGACCTCCTCGACCGGACCGGTCGCGTCGACACCCACGAGGATGCCCTCGTCCGCGTAGTAGGACACCAGCGGCGCCGTCTGCTCCTGGTAGACCTCCAGGCGATGCCTGACCGTCTCCTCTTTGTCGTCGTCACGCTGGAACAGCGTGCCGCCGCAGGCGTCGCACCGGTCGTCCTTCTTGTCATCGAACTCGACGTGCCAGATGCGACCGCACTGGCTGCAGGTGCGGCGGCCGGCCAGCCGCCTGACCACCTCGTCGTCGTCAACTACCAGCTCCAGGACCAGGTCGAGCGCCTGGCCCCACTCCTTCAGCATGTCGCGCAGGATCTCGGCCTGAGCCACGTTCCTGGGGAAGCCGTCGAGCAGGAAGCCGTCCTGCGCGTCGTCCTCGGCGAGACGGTCGCGGACCATGGCGATGGTGACCTTGTCGGGCACCAGGTCGCCGCGATCCATGAACGTCTTGGCGAGCTTGCCGAGTTCCGTGCCCCCGGAGACGTTGGCACGGAAGATGTCACCTGTCGAGATCTTCGGGATGGACAGGTTCGACGCGATGTACTGGGCCTGTGTCCCCTTACCCGCTCCGGGGGGCCCGACCAGAACGAGACGCACTACCGCAGGAAGCCTTCGTAATTACGCTGCTGCAACTGGCTCTCGATCTGCTTGACCGTGTCCAGGCCGACGCCAACCATGATCAGAATGCTCGTCCCTCCGAACGGGAAGTTCTGGCTCGCTCCGGCCACCGCGAGCGCGACGATCGGGATCATGGCGATCAGACCCAGATAGAGCGCGCCGGGGGCGGTCAGACGGGTGAGCACAAAACTCAGGTAACCAGCCGTCGGCCGTCCCGGGCGGATGCCCGGAATGAACCCACCGTACTTCTTCATGTTGTCAGCCACTTCAGTGGGGTTGAAGGTGATGGACACGTAGAAGTAGGTGAAGAACACGATCAGGACGAAGAACGTGATCATGTAGATGGGCGTGTCGCCCTTGGTGAGGTTCGCGGAGATCCACTGCACGACCGCGTTGGGGTTCTCCGCGTTGGCGAACAGCGAGGTCAGCAGCTGCGGCAGATAGAGCAGCGAGGACGCGAAGATGACCGGGATGATGCCGGCCTGGTTGACCTTCAGCGGGATGTAGGTGGACGTGCCGCCGTACATCCTGCGGCCGACCATCCGCTTGGCGTACTGCACCGGAATGCGGCGCTGCGCCTGCTCGACGAATACCACGGCGGCGATCATGAAGACGCCTACCACCATGACGACGGCGAAGGTGAACTTGTTGGCCTGGAAGATGCTGGCCAGCTCGGACGGGAAGACCGCGACGACCTGCGTGAAGATGAGGATCGACATGCCGTTGCCCACACCACGGTCGGTGATGAGCTCGCCCAGCCACATGATGACCGAGGTGCCGGCCGTCATGATGACGACCATCGTGACGATCATGAAGATGTTGTCGGGGTCGAGCAGGACGTCCTTGTCACAGCCCTGGAAGAGCTGCCCGGAGCGCGCCAGCGCGATGAACGCCGTCGACTGCAGGATGCCCAGACCGATCGTCAGATAACGCGTATATTGTGTGATCTTCGTCTGACCGGCCTGCCCCTCCTTCTTGAGGGCTTCAAGGCGTGGGATCACGACGACGAGAAGTTGGAGAATGATGCTGGCGGTGATGTACGGCATGATGCCCAGAGCGAACACCGACAGCTTCAGGAGCGCGCCGCCGCTGAACAGCTGCACCATCCCGTAGATATTGCCGTTTTCACCGTTGCGGACCTGATCAAAACAGGACGCAAGGTTCTGGACGTGAACTCCCGGAGTCGGAAGAACCGAGCCGAGTCGGAACAGCGCGATGATGCCCAGAGTGAAGAGCAACTTCTTGCGCAGATCCGGCGTCCGGAACGCCCGGGTAAACGCGGTCAGCACGGTCCCTCCTGCGCGCCTATAAGGCGGTGTGAGTATGCGATGGTGCGGGGATCTGCCATCAGAAGTCTCATGTCAAAACGAGCCGGACAGAATCCTGCCGTCTCGCGAACTCTAACGCACTACGGGCGTGGGGGCCCATGGTCAGAGCCCCCACGCCTCGTAATAGCTCTTACAGCTCGGTAACGGAACCCCCAGCAGCGGCGATTTTCTCCTTCGCGGCGGACGAGAAGGCATGCGCCCGCACGTTCACCGCGACCGAGATCTCGCCGGTGCCGAGCACCTTCACCAGCTGGTTCTTGCGGACAGCGCCCTTGGCGACCAGCGTCTCGACGGTGACCTCGCCACCCTCGGGGAACAGCTCGCCGAGCTTGTCCAGGTTGACGACCTGGTAGGTCGTCTTGAACAGCGCGTTGGAGAAGCCCTTGAGCTTCGGCAGACGCCTCTGCAGCGGCACCTGGCCACCCTCGAAACCGAGGGGGACCGTCGTACGGGCGTGGCTGCCCTTAGTGCCGCGACCGGCCGTCTTACCCTTGGACGCCTCGCCGCGACCCTTGCGGATCTTGGCCTTGTTGGCGCCGGGGGCCGGACGCAGGTCGTGAATCTTGAGCGGAGCCTTGTCAGTCATGACTAGTCGACCTCTTCCACCTCGACGAGGTGCGTCACCACGGAGACCATGCCGCGAATCTCGGGCCGGTCCTCCTTGACGACGACATCGCCGATTCGCTTCAGGCCAAGCGAACGCAGCGAGTCACGCTGGTTCTGCTTGCCACCGATCTTCGAGCGAACCTGAGTGATCTTCAGGCGTGCCATGACTAGCTCACCGCCTTGGCGGCCGCCGCTTCGGCGATGCCTTCGCGCTGAGCCTTCAGCATCCGGGCCGGAGCGACGTCCTCGATCGGCAGACCGCGGCGGGCGGCGATCTCCTCAGGCCGGGAAAGACCCTTCAGAGCCGCCACCGTGGCGTGCACGATGTTGATGGGGTTGTCCGAGCCGAGCGACTTGGACAGGACGTCGTGGATGCCGGCGCACTCCAGAACGGCGCGCACCGGGCCACCGGCGATGACGCCGGTACCGGCGGAAGCCGGACGCAGGAAGACGACACCGGCCGCCTCCTCACCCTGCACGGTGTGCGGGATGGTGCCCTGGATCCTCGGGACCTTGAAGAAGTGCTTCTTGGCCTCTTCGACGCCCTTGGCGATGGCCGCGGGGACTTCCTTGGCCTTGCCATAGCCGACGCCGACCAGGCCGTTGCCGTCACCGACGACGACGAGGGCGGTGAAGCTGAAGCGACGACCACCCTTCACGACCTTGGCCACTCGGTTGATCTTCACTACGCGCTCGATGTACGAGACGCCCTTGTCGGCGGCGCCACCGCGGCGATCGTCACGACGGTCCCGCCGCTCGCCACCGGTGCCGCCACCGCGACGCGGAGCTGCAGCCATCAGTGGTTCCTCATCTCAGTTGCCATATCAGAACTCGAGCCCACCTTCGCGGGCGCTGTCCGCCAGAGCGGCGATGCGCCCGGCGTAGCGGTTGCCACCGCGGTCGAACACGACCGCCGTGATCCCGGCTTCCTTGGCCCGCTGAGCGAGGAGCTCGCCGACCTTCTTGGCCTTCTCGGTCTTGTCAGCCTCGAGCGTGCGCAGCGCGGAGTCCATGGTGGACGCGCTCACCAGCGTGTGGCCGACGGAGTCGTCCACGATCTGCACGAACAGGTGACGAGTCGAACGGTTGACGACCAAGCGCGGACGCGCGGCCGTACCGACGACGTTCTTGCGGACGCGGCGGTGACGGCGGGCCCGCGAGACGGTGCGGGCAGCCGTGTGCTTGCCGAACGCAGTCTTCGGAGCCATGCCTACTTACCAGCCTTTCCGACCTTGCGGCGGATCTGTTCGCCCTGGTAACGCACGCCCTTGCCCTTGTACGGGTCAGGCTTGCGCAACTTGCGGATGTTGGCCGCGACCTCGCCGACCTTCTGCTTGTCGATGCCGTCCACGTGGAACAGGGTCGGCTTCTCGACGCGGAAGGTGACACCCTCGGGGGCGTCGACGATGACCGGGTGACTGAAGCCCAGTGCGAACTCCAGCTGCGCCGGGCCCTTGGCCTGAACGCGGTAACCGACGCCGACGATCTCCAAGGTCTTGGAGTAGCCCTGCGTGACGCCCTGCACCATGTTGGCGATCAGCGTCCGCGACAGGCCGTGCAGCGCACGGACCTTGTTCTCGTCGTTGGGCCGGGTGACGGCGATAGCGCCGTCGTCATCGCGACCCACCTTGATGGGATCCGCGACTGTATGAGAAAGCGTGCCCTTCGGGCCCTTGACCTGGACATCCTGGCCGCTGATCGCGATGTCAACGCCGCTCGGCACAGGGATGGGCAGCCGTCCGATTCTCGACATGCTGTGTTCCTCCCCTCTACCAGACGTAGGCGAGGACTTCCCCGCCCACGCCACGCTTGCCGGCCTGCTTGTCGGTCATGAGACCGGCGGACGTCGAGATGATCGCGACACCCAGCCCTCCCAGAACGCGAGGCAGGTTGTCCTTCTTCGCATACACCCGCAGACCGGGCTTCGACACCCGGCGCAGCCCCGCGAGCGACCGCTCACGGGTAGGCCCGAACTTGAGCTCCACCACGAGGTTCTTGCCAACCTTGGCGTCTTCGACGGTCCAAGCCTGGATGTAACCCTCCTGCTGGAGGATCTCGGCGATGTGCGCCTTGATCTTCGAATACGGCATGGTCACGCTGTCGTGATACGCCGAGTTCGCATTACGCAGACGCGTCAGCATGTCTGCGATCGGGTCGGTCATCGTCATGGCCAGTGGCCTTCCTCGCCGCGGTTTCCAGTCGGTGAAGCGGAGCTCTACCGGTGGACCTTCGGCGCGGTCATGGGCGCTCTCTAGGAGAGCACCCGGTTTGACAGGTTCTACATATGTACGGCGAGCAGCCCCCACGGGGGCGACACGTGGCCGCCCCCTAGGGTAACTACCAGCTGGACTTGGTGATGCCGGGCAGCTCGCCCCGGTGCGCCATCTCACGGAAGCACACACGGCAGAGCCCGAACTTGCGGTAGACGGCGCGGGGCCGGCCACAACGCGTGCAACGGGTGTACGCCCGGACTTCGAACTTCTGCTTACGCCCTGCCTTGGCGATCAGCGACTTCTTCGCCATGATCAGGCCTCCTTGAAGGGGAACCCGAGGAGCTTCAGCAGCGCCCGGCCCTGGTCGTCGGTCTTCGCGGTGGTCACGACCGTGATGTCCATGCCCCGCGGCCGGTCGACCTTGTCCTGGTCGACCTCGTGGAACATGACCTGCTCGGTCAGACCGAACGTGTAGTTGCCGTTGCCGTCGAACTGCTTGGGCGACAGGCCACGGAAGTCCCTGATGCGGGGCAGCGCCAGCGACAGCAGCCTGTCGAGGAACTCCCACATCCGGTCGCCGCGGAGCGTGACGTGCGCGCCGATCGGCATGCCCTCGCGCAGCTTGAACTGGGCGATGGACTTGCGCGCCCGGACGACGGCCGGCTTCTGGCCGGTGATCACGGTGAGGTCGCGCACAGCGCCCTCGATGAGCTTCGAGTCGCGAGCCGCCTCGCCGACACCCATGTTGACCTTGATCTTCACCAGGCCGGGGATCTGCATGACGTTCTCGATGCCGAAGTCCTCGCGAAGCTTGGCCGCGATCTCCTCGCGGTACTTCGTCTTGAGGCGCGGCGTCGGACGCTCGGTCTCAGTGGTCGTGGCAGTCATCAGCTGTCCTCACCCGTCTCGTCGGCCTTGTCCTCGGCCTTCTTGTCGGCGGGCTTGTCCTCGCGCTTCTCGTCCTTGAGCTTCTTCACGTTGCTCACGTGGATGGGAGCCTCCATGGTCTGCACGCCGCCGGTCTTGGCGCCACGCGGGCCCTGGTGGGTCTCCTTGGTGTGCTTCTTGATCATGTTGACGCCCTCGACCACCACGCGGTCTTCCCGCGGGAGGGTGGCGATGACATGACCCTTGGCACCCTTGTCCTTGCCGGTGATGACCTGGACGAGGTCACCCTTCTTCACATGCAGCTTCGGCATTACAGCACCTCCGGCGCGAGCGAGATGATGCGCATGAACTTCTTGTCGCGCAGCTCACGGCCCACCGGGCCGAAGATACGGGTGCCACGAGGGTCACCGCTGTCCTTGATGATGACGGCGGCGTTCTCGTCGAAGCGGATGTAGGAGCCGTCCGGCCGGCGGCGCTCCTTGGCCGTGCGGACGATGACGGCCTTGACCACGTCGCCCTTCTTGACGCCGGTGCTACCGGGCAGGGCATCCTTGACGGTGGCGACGATGACGTCGCCGATACCGGCGTAGCGTCGGCCCGAGCCACCGAGAACGCGGATGCAAAGAATCTCCTTGGCACCCGTGTTGTCGGCGACCTTGAGCCGCGACTCCTGCTGGATCACTGTTTTCTCCTGATTAGTCGCGCCGGTTCTCGTCGTTGCCGAGCCTGGCGGAACTTCTATGGTCTTTTTCCTCCGGCCACAGCCCCTCGGGGGGCTCCGCCCCCCAAGTACCCCCCGAAGAAAAACCCGGAGGCCCTGGAGCCGCACCGCAGGCGACGCGAGGCCGGAGCCTCGCGTCCTTGGACACCGTCATGGGGGCTTGGCGGCCCCCACGAGGCGCGTTATATCCGAGAAGCCGTTAGATTACTTGGCCTTCTCGAGGATCTCCACGACCCTCCACCGCTTGGTGGCGGAGAGGGGGCGGGTCTCCATCAGCAGCACGCGGTCGCCGACGCCACAGGCGTTGGCCTCGTCGTGCGCCTTGTACTTGGTCGTACGGCGGATGACCTTGCCGTACAGCCGGTGCTTGACCCGGTCCTCGACGGCGACGACGACGGTCTTGTCCATCTTGTCGCTGACGACCAGGCCCTCACGGACCTTGCGGAAGTTCCGCGAGTCGTCGTTCGTCTCGGTGGTCTCTGTGGTCTCGGTCTCAGCCATCGCTCGTCTCCTTCTCGACCGTGATGATGCCAAGCTCGCGCTCGCGCATCACGGTGTAGATACGGGCGATCTCGCGGCGGACGGCGCGCAGCCGCCCGTGGCTCTCCAACTGTCCGGTCGCTGCCTGGAAGCGGAGGTTGAACAGCTCCTCCTTGGCTTCCTTGAGCTTCTGGACCAGGGTGTCCTCGTCCTCGACTCGCAGCTCGCCGGCGGTCAGGCCCTTAGCCATCACGCCTCACCAACTTCACGCTTAACGATCTTGCACTTCATGGGCAGCTTGTGGATCGCGCGAGTGAGCGCCTCGCGGGCAACCGACTCGGCGACACCGGAAAGCTCGAACATGACGCGACCCGGCTTGACGTTGGCGATCCACCACTCGGGCGAACCCTTACCGGAACCCATGCGGGTCTCAGCCGGCTTCTTGGTCAGCGGGCGGTCGGGGTAGATGTTGATCCACACCTTTCCACCACGCTTGATGTGACGGGTCATCGCAATACGAGCCGACTCGATCTGGCGGTTGGTCACGTAGGAGTGCTCAACAGCCTGGATGCCGAACTCGCCGAACACGACCCTGGTGCCACCCTTGGCGGCGCCACTGCGGTCGGGCCGGTGCTGCTTGCGGTGCTTGACCCTGCGCGGGATCAGCATGGTCAGCTCCCTTCAGCACCCGGCTGCGCAGCCGGGCCGGTCTCGGGGGCAGCCTGTGAGGCCGCCTCAGTCCTGGGGGCACGGTCGCCACGACCGCCACCGCGACGGGCGCCACCGGCGCCGCCACGGCGCGGACGGTCGCCGCCGCCGCCACCGCCGCCACCGCGACGGTCGTCACGCTCGCGACGCTGGCCGGCACGTGCGCCGGCAGCCGCCGCCTCGCGCTCGGCGCGGCTCGTGGGCGCCTCGCCCTTGTAGATCCACACCTTCACGCCGATGCGGCCGAAGGTGGTGCGGGCCTCGTAGAAGCCGTAGTCGATGTCCGCGCGGAGCGTGTGCAGCGGCACGCGGCCCTCGCGGTAGAACTCCGACCTCGACATCTCGGCGCCGCCAAGACGACCGGAGCACTGCACCCGGATGCCCTTGGCGCCGCTCTTCATGGCCGACTGCATCGCCTTGCGCATGGCGCGGCGGAACGAGACACGGCTGGAGAGCTGCTCGGCGACACCCTGCGCGACGAGCTGGGCGTCGATCTCGGGGTTCTTCACCTCAAGGATGTTGAGCTGAACCTGCTTCTTGGTCAGCTTCTCCAGGTCGCCACGGATCCGGTCGGCCTCCGCGCCGCGACGGCCGATGACGATGCCCGGCCGGGCGGTGTGGATGTCGACCTGGACGCGGTCGGTCGTGCGCTCGATCTCCACCTTGGAGATGCCAGCCCGCTCCATGCCCTTCTGCAGCATGCGACGGATCGACACGTCCTCGGCGACGTACGACTTGTACAGCTTGTCGGCGTACCACCGGCTCTTGAAGTCGGTCGTGATGCCGAGGCGGAACCCGTGCGGGTTAACCTTCTGGCCCACTATCGGGTCCTTCCCTTCGGCTCGCGGGACTCCACGATCACGGTGATGTGGCTCGTCCGCTTGTTGATCCGATAGGCACGACCCTGGGCACGCGGACGGAACCGCTTCAGCGTCGGGCCCTCGTCGACCCACGCCCGGCTCACGAAGAGCGTCTGGGGGTCGAGATCGAAGTTGTGCTCTGCATTTGCCATGGCGCTCGAGAGCACCTTGTAGATCGGCTCGCTCGCCGACTGGGGAGCGAACTGCAGCACGGCCTGCGCCTCCGAAGCGGGCAGCCCGCGAATAAGGTCCACCACGCGGCGGGCCTTGAGGGGCGTGACGCGGACGAACCGCGCCTGAGCCCTGGCTTCCATCGCTTACTCCTCTTAACTGCTTCTGAAGGCGTCTATCGCCGGCTGCGGCGATCTTCCTTGACGTGGCTGCGGAAGGTGCGCGTCGGGGCGAACTCTCCCAGCTTGTGGCCGATCATCGACTCGGTGACGAACACCGGGACGTGCTTGCGGCCGTCGTGTACGGCGATCGTGTGCCCGAGCATGTCAGGCACGATCATGGAGCGCCGCGACCACGTCTTGATAACGGTCTTGGTGCCCTTCTCGTTCTGGGCGTCCACCTTCTTGGCGAGGTGGCCGTCCACGAAGGGACCCTTCTTAAGGCTACGTGGCATATCGGCTGCTCCTACCGCTTCTTCCTCTTGCTCCGGCGGCGGATGATCAGCCGGTCGCTGGACTTGTTGGCCTGGCGGGTGCGGCCCTCGGGCTTGCCCTTCGGGTTCACCGGGTGGCGACCACCGGAGGTCTTACCCTCACCACCACCATGCGGGTGGTCAACGGGGTTCATGGCGACACCACGGACGGTCGGGCGCTTGCCCTTCCACCGCATACGGCCGGCCTTGCCCCAGTTGATGTTGGCCTGCTCGGCGTTGCCGACCTGACCCACCGACGCCCGGCAGCGCACGTCGACCATGCGCATTTCGCCGGACGGCATACGCAGCGTGGCGTACTGGCCTTCCTTGGCGAGCAGCTGGATCTGAGCGCCCGCGGAGCGACCGAGCTTGGCGCCGCCGCCCGGACGGAGCTCCACCGCGTGGATGAAGGTACCCGTCGGGATGTTGCGCAGCGGCAGGCAGTTGCCCGGCTTGATGTCGGCCCCGGCGCCGTTCTCGATGCGGTCGCCCTGCTTGAGGCCGGTCGGCGCGATGATGTAGCGCTTCTCGCCGTCGGCGTAGTGCAGCAGAGCGATGTTGGCGGTGCGGTTGGGGTCGTACTCGATGTGAGCGACCTTCGCCGGGATGCCGTCCTTGTCATGCCTACGGAAGTCAATGATCCGGTAGGCGCGCTTGTGACCGCCGCCTTGGTGGCGCGCGGTGACCCGGCCGTGTACGTTGCGGCCGCCCTTGCCATGAAGGGGCGCAAGCAACGACTTCTCGGGCGTGCTGCGGGTGATCTCGGAGAAGTCCGAGACACTCGAGCCGCGGCGACCCGGAGTCGTCGGCTTGTACTTACGGATGCCCATCTTTTTCGTTCATCCTTCGTCGGTTACATGGGTGAGCCCGCCGCACGGGCGTGCGACGGTCTCGACCCCTGGCAAGCCGTACGGCCCGCCTACTTCTATGGCTGCTAGCCGATCTGACCGAAGATGTCGATCCGATCGCCCTCGACCAGGCTCACAATCGCGCGCTTGGTGTCGGGACGCTTGCCGAAACCGGTGCGGGTGCGCTTGCGCTTGCCCTGCCGGTTGATCGTGTTCACGCTGGTGACCTTGACCCCGAAGATCTGCTCAACGGCGATCTTGACCTGGGTCTTGTTCGCGGTCTTCTTCACCAGGAACGTGTACTTGTTGTTCTCATCGATCAGGCCGTAGCTCTTCTCAGAGACGACCGGCTTGATGATGACGTCGCGCGGGTCGGCGATCTTCTCCATCAGGCGTCTGCCCCTTCACTCGAATTGGCCGACCCTGCCGACAAACGCGCCACGACCTGGTCGTACGCCTCCTGGGTGAAGACCACGTCGTCGTGGCAGAGCACGTCGTAGGTGTTGAGCTGCCCGGAGTCCAGCAGGTGGACCTCGGGAGCGTTGCGCAGGCTCAGCCAGGTCAGCTCGTCAGCCTCGTCGACGACGAGGAGGACGGTCCTGGACTGGGTGATCTTACGCAGGGCCTCGAGAGCCGCCTTGGTCTTCGGCGTCTCGCCGGTGACCAGGCCGCTCACCACGTGCACACGACCGCCGCCGGCCCGGTCAGACAGAGCGCCACGCAGGGCGGCGACCTTCATCTTCTTGGGCGTCCGCTGCGAGTAGTCGCGCGGCACTGGGCCGTGGACGACGCCACCACCGGTGAACTGCGGCGCGCGGGTCGAGCCCTGACGGGCGCGACCGGTGCCCTTCTGGCGGTACGGCTTCTTGCCGCCGCCCCTGACCTCACCACGGGTCTTGGCCTTGTGGGTGCCCTGCCGGCGAGCGGCGAGCTGGGCCACGACCACCTGGTGGATCAGCGGAATGTTGACCTTGGCGCCGAAGATGTCTTCGGGCAGGTCGACGGTGCCGGCCTTGCTACCGCTGGCGTCGAGGACGTCAATGCTGGTCACTTGGCAGCCCCCTTCTTTGCAGCGGTACGGACGAGGACCAGGCTGCCGTTGGCGCCGGGGATCGCACCCTTGATCAGGATGAGACCGTTCTCGACGTCGATGGCGTGAACCTTGAGGCTCTGCACGGTGGTGCGGACGTTACCCATCCGGCCAGCCATGCGCAGACCCTTGAATACGCGGCCCGGGGTGGCGCAGCCACCGATGGAACCCGGCGAGCGGTGCTTGCGCTGCGTACCGTGCGACGCGCCCAGACCCTTGAAGCCGTGCCGCTTCATGACGCCCGCGAAGCCCTTGCCCTTGCTCTTGCCCGTCACATCGACGAACTGGCCGGCCTCGAAGGTGTCGGCCAGCAGCTCCTGGCCCAGGGTGTAGTCGCTCGCGTCGTCGGTGCGGATCTCCGCGAAGTAACGGCGCGGGGTGATGTCGTGCTTACGCAGGTAGTCGCCGAGCGGCTTGTTGACCTTCCGCGGGTCGACCTGTCCGAAGCCGAGCTGAACGGCGGAATAGCCATCCTTGTCGGCGGTGCGGACCCTGGTCACCACGCACGGACCGGCCTCCACCACGGTCACCGGAACCATCCGGTTGTCCGCGTCGAAGACCTGGGTCATGCCGAGCTTCTTGCCCAGGACGCCCTTGATCGTCTTAGCCATGTCAGTGCGTTCCCTCAGAGCTTGATCGAAATGTCGACGCCCGCGGGGAGGTCGAGCCGCATGAGCGAGTCGACGGTCTTGGGCGTCGGGTCGATGATGTCAATCAGCCGCTTGTGCGTGCGCATCTCAAAGTGCTCGCGGCTGTCCTTGTACTTGTGCGGCGAGCGGATGACGCAGTACACGTTCTTCTCGGTCGGCAGCGGCACCGGGCCCGCGACCTTCGCGCCAGTCCGCGTCACCGTCTCGACGATCTTCTTGGCCGAGCTGTCGATGACCTCGTGGTCATAGGCCTTAAGCCGGATGCGGATCTTTTGTCCCGCCATAGTGGCCTCGGTGTCCTTCGCTGTCGTCTGAAAAAGTATCGTGCGGCCTGTTGCCGCTGTTCGTGCGGGTCGAACCCGCACGGCCCCACGTGACAGACGTTGTCGATCTGCCGTTTTCTTCCGTGATCCGGCAGTTACTTCGGTCACTCCGAAGCCACTGCGAGATCACGGCTTTCCCGTGGAGCCTGAGGGCGGAAGCCGTAGGGACTCCTGCCCTCGTGGCGCGGCGGTCGGCCTTCTTCCGAGGGCCGACCGCCGCCCCGCGATCGTACTACTTGATGATCTTGACGACCCGGCCGGCGCCGACGGTGCGGCCACCCTCACGGATCGCGAACTTCAGACCGTCCTCCATGGCGATGGGCTGGATCAGCTCAACGCGCATTTCGGTGTTGTCGCCCGGCATGACCATCTCGGTGCCCTCGGGGAGGTGCACGACACCGGTCACGTCAGTCGTACGGAAGTAGAACTGCGGGCGGTAGTTGTTGAAGAACGGCGTGTGGCGGCCGCCCTCGTCCTTCGACAGGATGTAGACCTGGCCGTCGAACTCGGTGTGCGGGGTGGTCGTGCCCGGCTTGATGATGCACTGGCCGCGCTCGACGTCGTCGCGCTTGATACCACGGAGCAGCAGCGCGGCGTTGTCGCCCGCGTGACCCTCGTCGAGCATCTTGTTGAACATCTCGATGCTGGTGACGGTGGTGGTCGTCTTCTCGGTCTTGATGCCGATGATGTCGACCTGCTCGTTGATCTTGACGACACCGCGCTCGATACGGCCGGTGACGACCGTGCCACGACCGGTGATCGAGAAGACGTCCTCGACCGGCATGAGGAACGGCTTGTCCGTCTCACGGGGCGGCTCGGGCACGTTCTCGTCGACCGCGTCCATCAGCTCGATGATGCTGTCGGCCCACTTCTGGTCGCCCTCAAGAGCCTTGAGCGCGGAGACGCGGATGACCGGCAGGTCGTCGCCGGGGAACTCCTGAGCGGACAGGAGCTCACGGACCTCGAGCTCGACGAGCTCCAGGATCTCCTCGTCGTCGACCATGTCGGACTTGTTGAGCGCCACGACGATGTAGGGGACGCCGACCTGGCGGGCCAGGAGGACGTGCTCCTTCGTCTGCGGCATCGGGCCGTCAGTGGCGGCGACCACGAGGATCGCACCGTCCATCTGCGCGGCACCGGTGATCATGTTCTTCACGTAGTCGGCGTGACCGGGGCAGTCCACGTGGGCGTAGTGGCGCTTCTCGGTCTGGTATTCGACGTGCGCGATGGAGATCGTAATTCCGCGGGCCTTCTCCTCGGGCGCCTTGTCGATCTTGTCGAACGGCGTCGCCTTGTTCAGCTCGGGGAAACGGTCGTGAAGCACCTTGGTGATCGCCGCGGTGAGCGTGGTCTTACCGTGGTCGATGTGCCCAATGGTGCCGATGTTCATGTGCGGCTTGTTCCGCTCGAACTTGGCCTTGCCCACTGGTTCTCTCCTTGAGAATCTGTCTGACTTTCGTCTACACACTCGGGCCCGGGTGATCCCGAACCCCTAAGCGGTGAGGCGGCTCGCACCGCCCCACCAGAGGCCGAAGCCCCTTGACGGCTGGGCGAGGCCCAGCCGGGGGTCCCGGGACTATTCGCCCCGGGCCTTCGCGACGATCTCCTTGGCGATGCCCGGGGGCACCTCCGAGTAGGAGTCGAACTGCATGCTGTAGCTCGCGCGCCCCTGCGTCTTGCTACGCAGGTCGCCCACGTAGCCGAACATCTCAGAAAGCGGTACGAGCGCCGAGACGACACGGGCGCCTGCCCGCTCGTCCATCGCCTGGATCTGTCCGCGGCGACCGTTGAGGTCACCGATGACGTCACCCATGTAGTCCTCGGGCGTGGTGACCTCGACGGCCATCATCGGCTCGAGGAGTACAGCATCGGCCTTGCGAGCGGCCTCCTTGAAGGCCATCGAGCCGGCGATCTTGAAGGCCATTTCCGAGGAGTCGACGTCGTGCGCGGCACCGTCGATGAGCGTCACCTTCACGCCCACCATCGGATAGCCGGCCAGCACGCCGAACTCGGCGGCCTCCTGAGCACCCGCGTCGACCGAGGGGATGTACTCCCTCGGGACACGGCCACCGGTGACCTTGTTCTCGAACTCGTAGCCGTCGTTGCCTTCGCCCAGCGGCTCGAGCTTGATGATGACCCGCGCGAACTGGCCGGACCCACCCGTCTGCTTCTTGTGGGTGTAGTCGACCTTGTCCACCGTGCGGCGGATGGTCTCGCGATAGGCCACCTGCGGACGGCCAACGTTGGCCTCGACCTTGAACTCGCGACGCATACGGTCGACGAGGATCTCCAGGTGAAGCTCGCCCATGCCCCAGATGACCGTCTGGCCGGTCTCCTCGTCACGACGGACCTGGAAGGACGGGTCCTCCTCGGCCAGCCGCTGGATCGCGGTCGACAGCTTCTCCTGGTCGCCCTTGGTCTTGGGCTCGATCGCGACGTTGATGACCGGAGCCGGGAACGTCATCGACTCGAGCACGACCTGGTTGGCCGGGTCGGACAGGGTGTCGCCGGTCGTGGTGTCCTTGAGACCCATGACGGCGACGATCTGACCGGCGGAGGCAACCGGGCGCTCTTCACGCTTGTTCGCGTGCATCTGGTAGATCTTGCCGATCCGCTCCTTCTTGCCCTTCACCGAGTTCACGACCTGTGAACCCGCCTCGAGCGTGCCGGAGTAGATGCGGATGTAGGTGATCTTGCCCAGGTGCGGGTCGCTCGCGATCTTGAAGGCGAGAGCGGAGAACGGCTCGGCCGGGTCCGCGTGACGTACGACGACCTTCTCCTCGTTGCCGACCGCGTGGCCCTCGAAGGCCGGGATGTCGGTCGGCGCGGGGAGGTAGGCGACCACCGCGTCGAGCAGGGGCTGAACGCCCTTGTTCTTGAACGCGGTGCCGGTGAGAACCGGGTTGATGGCGCTGGACAGCGTCGCGCGGCGGATGGCCGCGACCAGCTGCTCCTCGGTGGGCTCGATGGCCTCGAGGAAGAGCTCCATCATCTCGTCGTCGTTCTCGGCGACGGTCTCGACGAGCTTGTCACGCCACTCGCGAGCTGCTTCGGCGTGGTCGGCCGGGATGTCGACGACGTCGTACATCTCGCCCTTGGCCGCGTCCTCGCTCCAGAGCAGGCCCTTCATCTTCACCAGGTCGATGACGCCGCGGAAGCCGGCCTCGACGCCCCAGGGAAGCTGGATGACCGCGGGAGTCGCGGCAAGACGGGTGACCATCATGTCGACGCAGCGGTGGAACTCCGCGCCGACCCGGTCCATCTTGTTCACGAAGCAGATGCGGGGGACGTTGTAGCGGTCGGCCTGACGCCACACCGTCTCTGACTGCGGCTCGACGCCCGCGACACCGTCGAACACGGTGACCGCACCGTCGAGGACACGAAGGTTGCGCTCGACCTCGATGGTGAAGTCGACGTGGCCCGGGGTGTCGATCAGGTTGATCGTGTGACCGGCCCACTCGCAGGTCGTCGCGGCAGACGTGATCGTGATGCCACGCTCCTGCTCCTGCTCCATCCAGTCCATGGTGGCTGCGCCGTCGTGGACTTCACCGATCTTGTAGTTGATGCCGGTGTAGAACAGGATGCGCTCAGTCGTGGTGGTCTTACCCGCGTCAATATGGGCGATGATCCCGATGTTTCGGACCTTCGCCAGGTCAAGGGCGGTCGTTGCGGCCACTTCTCTCGCGTCCTCGTCGTCTCGTCGAACCCGCCGGGGTTACCAGCGGTAGTGGGCGAAGGCCTTGTTGGACTCGGCCATCTTGTGGGTGTCCTCGCGCTTCTTGACGCTCGCCCCGAGGCCGTTGCTGGCGTCGAGGAGCTCGTTCATGAGGCGCTCGGTCATGGTCTTCTCGCGGCGGGCGCGGGAGTACTGCACCAGCCAGCGCAGGGCCAGGGTCGTGCTGCGCGCGGCGCGCACCTCGACCGGCACCTGGTAGGTCGCGCCACCAACGCGACGGCTGCGGACCTCGAGGGTCGGCTTGACGTTGTCAAGCGCGCGCTTCAGGGTGACGACCGGGTCGTTGCCCGTCTTGTCCCTGCAGCCCTCAAGGGCGCCGTACACGATCGACTGCGCGATGGAACGCTTGCCGTCCAGGAGCACCTTGTTGATCAGAGCGGTGACCAGGGGCGAGCTGTAAACCGGGTCAGACATGAGCTGACGGCGGCCGGGAGAACCCTTGCGAGGCATAGTTAGCTCTTCTCCCTCTTCGCGCCGTACTTGCTGCGAGCCTGCTTACGGTTGCGGACACCCTGGGTGTCCAGCGAACCGCGAATGATCTTGTAGCGGACACCCGGCAGGTCCTTCACACGACCGCCGCGCACGAGCACGATGGAGTGCTCCTGCAGGTTGTGGCCCACACCCGGGATGTACGCCGTGACCTCGATGCCGTTGGTGAGCCGCACACGGGCCACCTTGCGCAGTGCCGAGTTGGGCTTCTTGGGGGTCGTGGTGTAAACGCGCTGGCAAACACCTCGCCGCTGCGGATTCGCCCTTAGGGCAGGAGTCTTGGTCTTGGCGACCTTGTCCTGCCGGCCCTTGCGGACCAACTGCTGAATAGTGGGCACTGCCACTCCGTTTCGTGCCTTGGCCGGTAATACGTCTGTTGTTCATTCGCAGGTTCTGCCGGTGTCATGACCTGCTGGTTTTCCCCGTCTCGGCGCCCCCGCGCTCGGGCGTGTCGCGCACTTCGCACAGACACATCCGAGGGGACTTCGAGCCAGGAAGCCGTCCGGCGCTCCCAAATATGAGCGCACAGCCGAGAGCCCGCTAACGACGGGCACGATGCTCTAGACTACCCAGGCCCACGCGACACGTCAAAGCAGCGCGACAAAGCGGACTCGCTTCTGCCACTACTGCTGGTCGCTGGGCCTCTTCGATGCATGCCCGGCTACTGCTCCGCGCCTATTGTATCCGGCCTGCGGAGTATTTGGTCGCGCTTCGCCAGGATGCCGCGCGCGGCGCTGCACCGGCACACCGGGCGCCTGGACCGGCGTGGCGGCCCTCGCGCACCCTCCGACCACCCGGACGGCCCAGAGGGCGCATATAGCGGCGCACAGCCACCCTGCCGACAAAAAGCACCGCGCCCGGATCGCGGAGATCCGGGCGCGGTGCTTCAAAGAGCGACTAGCGGTTGTACTGACCGAAGTCGTACTCCTCCAGCGGAACGGCCTCGCCGCTACCGGTGCCGAAGGTGTAGTCGGCCGCGGAACCGTCGTATCCACCAACGGTGTACATGGCCGCCTTGGCCTCTTCGGTCGGCTCGACCCGGATGTTGCGGTACTGGGGCATGCCCGTACCGGCCGGGATGAGCTTACCGATGATGACGTTCTCCTTCAGGCCCAGGAGCGAGTCGGACTTGGCGTGGATCGCCGCGTCCGTCAGGACCCTGGTCGTCTCCTGGAAGGAGGCCGCCGACAGCCACGACTCGGTGGCGAGCGACGCCTTCGTGATGCCCATGAGCACCGGACGACCGGCGGCCGGAGAGCCGCCCTCCGCCACCGTCTCGCGGTTCATCTGCTCGAAGCGCGGACGCTCGACGAGCTCGCCGGGCAGCAGGTCGGTCTCGCCGGACTCCAGCACGTTCACGCGCTTGAGCATCTGCCGCACGATGATCTCGATGTGCTTGTCGTGGATCGACACACCCTGCGAGCGGTAGACCTGCTGGACCTCCGCCACCAGGTGCAGCTGCACGGCCCGCGGGCCGAGGATGCGCAGCACCTCGTTGGGGTTGACCGCACCGGCGACCAGCTGCTGGCCGACCGTCACGCGCACGCCGTCGGAGACGAGCAGGCGCGAACGCATCGAGACCGGGTAGGCGATCTCCTCCGAGCCGTCGTCCGGAGTGATGACGAGCTTGCGGGACTTGTCGGTCTCGTCGATGCGGACCCTGCCCTCGGCCTCGGAGATCGGGGCGACACCCTTGGGGATGCGCGCCTCGAAGAGCTCCTGGACACGGGGCAGACCGTGGGTGATGTCCGCGCCCGCCACACCACCGGTGTGGAAGGTACGCATCGTCAGCTGCGTGCCCGGCTCACCGATCGACTGGGCGGCGATGATGCCGACCGCCTCGCCGACGTCGACGAGCTTGCCGGTCGCCAGCGAGCGGCCGTAGCAGGTCGCGCAGACACCGATCTTGGCCTCGCAGACGAGCGCGCTCCGCGTGCGGACGGTCTCGATGCCGGCCTCGACCAGCGCGGTGACGTGGTTGTCGTTGATGTCGACACCCGCCGCCACGATGACCTTGCCGTCGACCTCGACGTCCTCGGCCAGGATGCGGCCGTGCACGTTGGACTCGGCGTTCTCCGCCTTGACCAGGTTGCCCGAGGAGTCCCGCTCGCCGACGTGCAGCGGGACCGCGCGGTCGGTGCCGCAGTCGATCTCACGCACGATGACGTCCTGCGCGACGTCCACCAGACGACGGGTCAGGTAACCCGAGTCGGCGGTACGCAGGGCAGTGTCGGCCAGACCCTTCCGCTGTCCGTGGGTGGAGATGAAGTACTCCAGCACCGACAGGCCCTCGCGGAACGAGGCCTTGATCGGACGCGGGATCGTCTCACCCTTGGTGTTGGACACCAGGCCACGGATGCCGGCGATCTGACGCACCTGCATCTTGTTGCCTCGGGCACCGGAGTTGACCATCATCCAGACCGGGTTGGTCGCCGGGAAGGCGTTGACCATGTCGGTCTCGACGTCGGCCGTGGCGTGCGTCCAGATCTCGATGAGCTCCTGACGGCGCTCCTCGTCGGTGATCAGGCCGCGCTCGTACTCGCGCTGGACCTTGTCGGCCCGGCGCTCGTAGTTCTCCATGATGTCGGCCTTGTTCGGCGGCGCGACGACGTCGTCGATCGAGATCGTGACGCCGGAACGGGTCGCCCAGCGGAAGCCGGCGTCCTTGAGCGCGTCGAGCGAGTTGGCCACGTCGACCTTGGGGTAGGTCTCGGCCAGCTCGTTCACGATCGTGGACAGCTGCTTCTTGCCGACCTGGAAGTTGACGAACGGGTAGCTCGCCGGGAGCGTCTGGTTGAACAGGCACCGGCCGAACGTCGTCTCCAGGCGGATCGGGTCACCCTGCTCCCAGCCCTCCGGCGCGACCCACTCACGGGGCGGCAGGACGTCCTTGAGCCTGATCTGGATCTTCGCCTGAATGTCCAGTTCGTGGCGGTCGAAGGCCATCTGGGCCTCGGCGATTGAGCCGAAGACCCGGCCCTCACCGTTGGCGCCGTCCTTGTGGGTGGTCAGCCAGTAGAGGCCGATGACCATGTCCTGGGTGGGCATCGTCACGGGCTTGCCGTCGGCCGGCTTGAGGATGTTGTTGGTCGAGAGCATCAGGATGCGTGCCTCGGCCTGGGCCTCAGCCGACAGCGGCAGGTGCACGGCCATCTGGTCGCCGTCGAAGTCCGCGTTGAACGCGGTGCAGACGAGCGGGTGAATCTGGATGGCCTTGCCCTCGACCAGCTGCGGCTCGAACGCCTGGATGCCCAGGCGGTGGAGCGTCGGAGCGCGGTTGAGCAGCACGGGGTGCTCGGTGATGACCTCTTCGAGCACGTCCCACACGACCGGACGCGCCCGCTCGACCATCCGCTTGGCCGACTTGATGTTCTGGGCGTGGTTGAGATCGACCAGCCTCTTCATCACGAACGGCTTGAACAGCTCCAGCGCCATCTGCTTGGGCAGACCGCACTGGTGCAGCTTGAGCTGCGGGCCGACGACGATGACCGAACGGCCGGAGTAGTCGACTCGCTTGCCCAGCAGGTTCTGGCGGAAGCGGCCCTGCTTGCCCTTCAGCATGTCGCTGAGGGACTTGAGCGGACGGTTACCGGGACCGGTGACCGGGCGACCGCGACGGCCGTTGTCGAACAGCGCGTCGACGGCCTCCTGGAGCATCCGCTTCTCGTTGTTCACGATGATCTCGGGGGCACCGAGGTCGAGCAGACGCTTGAGGCGGTTGTTCCGGTTGATGACCCGGCGGTACAGGTCGTTCAGGTCGGAGGTCGCGAACCGGCCACCGTCGAGCTGCACCATCGGGCGCAGGTCCGGCGGGATGACCGGAATGCAGTCGAGCACCATGCCGCGCGGCGAGTTGGTGGTGTTGAGGAACGCCGACACGACCTTGAGCCGCTTGAGCGCGCGGGCCTTCTTCTGACCCTTGCCGCTGCGGATCGTCTCGCGCAGGTTCTCAGACTCGACGTCGAGGTCGAAGCTGATCAGACGGTCCTGGATCGCCTGCGCGCCCATGCCGCCCTTGAAGTAGCGGCCGAAGCGGTCGCGCATCTCGCGGTAGAGCAGCTCGTCGCCCTCAAGGTCCTGGACCTTGAGGTTCTTGAAGCGGCTCCAGACCTCGTCGAGCCGGTCCAGCTCGCGCTGGGCCCGGTCGCGAAGCTGACGCATCTCGCGCTCGGCGCCCTCACGAACCTTGCGGCGCTGGTCGCCCTTGGCGCCCGCGGCCTCAAGCTCGCCCAGGTCGCCTTCGAGCTTCTTCTGCCTGGCCTCGACGTCGGCGTCACGGCGCTGCTCGATGTGCTGCCGCTCGACGGAGATCTTCGCCTCCAGCGAGGGCAGGTCACGCTCACGCATCTCGGTGTCGACATGCGTGATCATGTACGCCGCGAAGTAGATGACCTTCTCCAGGTCCTTCGGGGCGAGGTCGAGCAGGTAGCCAAGGCGCGACGGGACGCCCTTGAAGTACCAGATGTGCGTGACGGGCGCGGCCAGCTCGATGTGGCCCATCCGCTCACGACGCACCTTGGCGCGAGTCACCTCGACGCCACAGCGCTCACAGATGATGCCCTTGAACCGGACGCGCTTGTACTTGCCGCAGTAGCACTCCCAGTCGCGGGTCGGACCGAAGATCTTCTCGCAGAAGAGCCCGTCCTTTTCCGGCTTGAGGGTGCGGTAGTTGATGGTCTCTGGCTTCTTCACCTCGCCGTGCGACCACTGACGGATGTCGTCGGCCGTCGCGAGGCCGATCCTGAGCTCGTCGAAGAAGTTGACGTCTAGCATTTTGTGCGATCTCCCCCTCAGACTTCTTCCACGCTGCTCGGCTCACGCCGGGACAGATCGATGCCGAGCTCTTCCGCGGCGCGGAAGACGTCCTCGTCGGTGTCACGCATCTCGATGGACATGCC